>CAJUJL010000039.1 GCA_910586725.1 uncultured Lachnospiraceae bacterium
TCTCTCTTTGAATTTCTTCTTTCAGAGCTGTTTCACTGTTCAGTTGTCATGGTTCATGATTGTTTAGCTGCCGCACTGCCGCGACAGCTAAATCATAATATCATGTTAATTTTACTTTGTCAACAATTTTTTTAAACTTTTTTAATTTATTTTTTTAAAGCTGTTTTTTAGACCTTTTCTTTACTATTTTATTATCTTAGCTTTTTTGTTCTGCCCCTTTTTGGAGAGAATATCACCGTATTTTTTTAATTTTGTTTTCGGAACTTTAATTTGCAGTTTCTTTGCCGTTCCTTTAAACGCATTTTTTCCTGCTTTCTTTAATGATGTGCTCTTAATCACGATCTTTGTAAGTTTTTTACAGTTATAAAAAGCCTTTGAACCAATTTCTTTTAATTTTTTGCTGTTAATGGTAACGCTCTTTAATCCGGAGCATCCGGAAAATGCCCGGTCTCTTATAAATTGCACGTTTTTGCCGATCGTTACTCCCGTAATTCTCTTATTATTCAGAAACGCTTCTTTTCCAATGGATACAATTTTATAGGATTCACCATTCAGCGACACGACATCATCCACAATGATTTTCTTAAGCGTTCTGTTCTTTGCCAAACCTGCAATCTCTACCGTCTTCTTGGACAGGCTGATTACTTTGTAAGAATAATTATCAGCTTCATAAACCTTGCCCTCTTCAATTTTTTGTTCTGTTTCAGGCTTTTGAGGCGGCGGGATAAGCTGCTCTAATTTCTCTTTTTCTTCTTTTAATTTTTGTTCGGCCTGCGTAAGCGCCTTTAAAAGGCTCCTCAAAATATCGACATGCGTATCTTCATCCGCAGCTTTTGCATTCTCATATGCTGCCTGATATGCGTTCCAACTTTGCAGCGTATTATATTTCTCCTTTTGCGCCTGATACGTTTGTTCCGAATTTGCAAGCGCGTCTGCAAGATCGCGTTTCGCTCTTAATTCAGCTGTCTTCACGCCCTGTTCAAAATTATTTCTGGCATCTCTTATTTCAGAAAGCGCCCGCTCTAAGTTTTGCAGCGTCAGCTTTCCTTCATATTTCGCTTCAATATCCGCAAGTTTTTTCTTATATGCCGCAAGTACATCGGCAGGATATAAAGACTCATCTTCAACTTTTGCATCTGAAAGGCACGCATCGTACTCTGCCTGTTCGCTTTCTGTCAATGCCGGATCTTCATTTACCTCAATCTCTGCCTGAAATGAAATTTCTTTGCTGTCCTGCGCATCTTTTCCTGTAACCAGAACCGTATACTCTGTCTGAGGATCCACACCGGCTATAACAATTTCCTTATCCGCAGAATAGTCTGCCGTTTTGGAAATTGTTCTGCCGTCAGCCGTAAGTGTAAGCGTCGCTTCCTGCAAGCCTCTTTCGTATTCGGAAAGCCGCCCCATCGGCAAACTGACACGATTCTTCCTTTGCACTACGGATACGCTCAATTCAGAAGATCCGGTCCAGTCATTTACTGCATACTGATAATTAGCAAGCTCCGATGTATTGACATAAAGTCCCAGCTCTTTGATGATTTGCTGGAACATGGAAAGATTGCCTCTGCCGTTCGGATGCACATTATCTTTCAGCCAGCAGTATGCCCCTGTTCTTGCAATATTGTCATTTCTCACATGATTGCTGTAATCCCGCCATTCCTGCATGTGATTTACAACAGCAATATTCAAACCCGAAATTTCTTCTCTCATCTCTTTGGCAACATCATAGATTGCTAAAAATTTTTCTTCGTATCCCTCATGCGCATTGTCTACCAGCATTTCACAGGGAATACGCAATACGACGCTGCTTTCCGCATTATTTTCATGAATTTTCCTTACAAGCGTTTTGTATCTGTCTTTGTATTCCTCAACCGTTATTCCTTTGCTCTCTGCATTTCCGTTTGTAACTACATTTTGCCCATTATATGAAACATCATTTGTGCCAAGCATAATCATAACCACATCCGGATTATACCGCATCAGACGGGGTTCAATCTGATCTAACGTTGTTGCAATCGTAGCATTAGAAACCCCCGTATTGATGACTATATCATCTGTTCTTCCAATTTCATCAAGATATTTTGCAAACATCTGCGGAACATTATCGTAGCCGTCTGTAGTAATGCCATGCGTAATACTGTCCCCCATAAACAGATAGGTTGCCGGCTCTTCGCGTTTCAGCAGCGACTGTATTTTCTCATTTACACTGACATTTGCATCTTCATAATCCAGATTGACGCCTTTGTTTCCCTCCCCAATCAGGATCTCTGCCGGCTGATAAGATTCTTTAACATTTCCACGGCTTACATCATATACTCTGAGAATGTATGTCTCTCCCTCTATTAACCCGTCTGCCTCAAATTCTGACGCTCCGTCTGAAACCGTTTCTGAAATTTCCGTTCCCGATGAATCTGTAAGCGTATACTCCAACCGTACAGACGCCTGTGCATCTGCATCCTGCAACTCATCCGCTACTTTTACAATGATGCCTTTTTTGTTTGCCGTTACATTTTTTACCTGTGCCAAACTTCCATCATCCGTCTGTTTTGCCACGATGTAAGAACCATCGGTAAGCCCTCCAAACGAATAGTTCGTAGAAGAATTCGTTCCTACCGCAGCTTTCAGCTGATTTGCAATCACCTGATGACCGGCTGCCGTCAGGCTCCCGTTCTCCTGAATATAATCGCGTGACATTCCGCTTAAATTCACAACCTTTATTCTGTCCTGCGCCACTTCCAGGATCGCATTTGTATAGTCGGATACTTTCGATGCGTCTTCTTCCTTTGCAGACGGATACGGCGTCAAAACAAGGGGAAGTTTACCATCATCCGCCACTTTGTCCAAAAGCGCCTGTAAATTTGTTTTAAAATCCTCTATGCCGCTTTGACCCTTCCGATAGTCCGCCTCTCCTATCATAATACCGACAACATATGTGCCAAAAGGAGCAATCCTTACATCATACTCATCTAAAATCTGTCTGACGTCCGCATTTCTTTTGGCCGTATTGAAAACAAAACGGCCTCGCTCAACAAACGACCCGTTGTTACGCATCGTATCTTCAAATAACCCGACCCAGTTACGCGTAGTGCCTCCGGTTGCAAAACTTGCAACTCCTTCCGCACCTCCGGTAAAAAGCCATGTATGGCAGGTTCCTGCCGTCCACATGTAAGAAAAATTCGTAAGATTTTTATCTCCACGCGTAATGTTCTGAAGATCACTTACACTGTAAGCCTTATTAATTACTGTCAGAAAATCAATTTCTCCGGCAAACGCCGTTTGAGCGCCAAGAAGCTCTCCGGCATAATCGCCGGCAGCAATCTGAAATTTATTATACGCATCCTGATTTTGGTTAAATCCAGCTATATGGCTGTTTCCCCATGAACTGATATAAATATCCGGTCCTCCGTCAACAACAAAACGTACATTCCCTGCCTGCGCACCCATAGACGGCAGAAAACTTATTGCCGCTGTATGATATTTTCCATCCGCCAGGCTGCCCGTGTTAAAATTCCCCTTCAAACTGCCGTCCGATTCCTTGGTCGCATCTTTTATATTGCGTATAACCGCACGCAGACTTCCGTTCTGAAGTCCAAATATCATATTCTTACCACTATTTGCCGCATCTGTTCCAACGCCAAATAAAATACCGTCTTGCTTCGTCGTCTTAAAACGGATAATCACGGTTTGATCGTCTTTACTATCCTTTAAATTGTTAAGCACCTGCATATAATGCCTGTCTTGCGCATCCGAAGAATAATCCAGTCCACTGCCTGTAAAGGTCTGATCAAGGTCCATATCGAACCCCATCTTCTCATCGCTTTCATAACTTGCTTTCGCTTCCTCACGAACGCTCTCCAGCGTAACTTTCTCTTCCTGATCTGATACCGCGGCTTTAACATTTAACGAATTCTGCCATGGAACAGCCGTCAAAACCAAATGCAGCGCCAATCCCAGACAAATCGCTTTTTTCCGGAATCCGATTTTTAAACCCATAGTCTTTCTCCTTTCAAATCTCTTGCTCTGTTGCTTTAATATGATTATCTTCTGTGTGCCAAAGAACCCATTGAGATCCTGCTGCACTGTTTTCCCGCAGGTTCTTTATAAATTATGGATAAGTATATCACATTACACAAATGAATTCTATCTCAAACCAGAAAAATAGTAATTATTTACAAAAAACAGCAGACATTTCAGCAACGTTCGGATTTGTGATTAAAATAAGCATAAACCCGCCGCGCATATCTGTCTGCCGCATTTCCTGTATTCATAAAATAACTGTTATTTAAATATTACATTTTTATCCGGATTCTTTGTCCTGACAACTAAATACGGATAGCTTGGAGCCGCATTTTTTGTTTCGTCTTTGGACGGTCCGATCAGATTCGTATCAAAAACAACCGCGTTTTGCGTCAGATAAAAATCCAGTATCTGAATGCTGTATCCGCCTGTCTCCTGTTCTCCATATCCCCTCACTACATATAAATAATTATCCCCTTCATAGGTCAGTTTAAAATCCGCAGCCTTTTTCTCCTCAATTTTTGTCCGTAATTCTTCCGGCACATCCTCCTCCTCTACCATTTCATATGCCAGATCGCTTATTTTACCAGCATCTGTTTTTTCAATTCCACATCCGCCAAACAACGCAAACGCCGCAATTATTCCAATTGCCGCGCCAAACAAAAGAAGCCGGCATCCGCCTTTGCTGTTATCATGTAAGTCCATCTTTCTGATTACCCACTTTCCGTTTTTTACAGTTTATTCAGGAATTGCAGTTGTAATTCCAACTCACAGCGAGTATAATATTTCCATACTTTCAGAAAGGAATGGATAATTTCCGCAAGACTATGATTCGACTAATTCTTATCGCCGTATTTCTTATTTTATATTTAATTCTGAGCATTCCCATCCTGGCCGCAGAATGGCTGATTGCCAGAAAGTTTCAATATGCAGCCGACATATCCAGGCTTCGTATGGTTCAATGGGCTTTCAAAGTAATTCTTTTCCTCAGCGGAACACATCTTACGGTCATTGGGGAAGAAAACGTGCCTGTGGATCAGGCCGTTCTTTATGTTGGCAATCATCGCAGCTTTTTCGATATTGTAATCACTTACGCAAGATGCCCCCGCCTGACGGGTTATATCGCCAAAGCATCCATGAAGAACGTTCCTCTTCTTTCTCTTTGGATGAAGCGGCTGTACTGTCTCTTTTTGGATCGTGATAATATAAAAGAAGGATTAAAAACAATTTTAATCGGAATCGATCAAATCAAACGCGGAATATCCATGTGCATTTTTCCGGAAGGCACCCGGGGACAGGGCATAGACGAAATGGATATGCCCCCATTCAAAGAGGGAAGCTTAAAAATGGCGGAAAAAACCGGCTGCCCCATTATTCCAATGGCGCTCACCGGCACTGCTGACATTTTTGAAAACCATCTCCCCTGGATTCGTTCCGCTCATGTTATTTTAGAATACGGCAAACCAATTTATCCAAAAGAACTTTCCAGAGAAGAACAGAAACGTCTGGGCAACTATACGCAGAAAAAAATTTTAGAAATGCTTAAACAATCGTCAGCGCTTCCACGATCTTAGGAAACTGCATAAAATGAGACGCTTTTATCAGTATCGTATCTCCTTTTTGCATTACCAGGCGCAAATGCGCGATCAATTCCTCTTTTGTCTCAAAATGCATGGCGTATGTACGGTTGTTTTTTGCCTCCTGCGTCGCCCGCACCATTTCTTTTGACAATTCTCCCGTGCAATAAAGAAAATCAATCTGCTTTTCGGCTGCATAACGTCCGGTCTGCGCATGAAGGCTGCGCTCGGACTCGCCCAGTTCTCCCATATCGCCCAACACGGCAATTTTTCTCCCTTTGGCCTTTGAAAGCACATCCAGACTGGCCCGCATAGATACCGGATTTGCGTTATAACAGTCGTCAATGATTGTAATATCGTTCTTCCGTATCAAATGGCTTCTCCCGCTTATCGTCTCAACATGTTCAATCCCGCGGCAAATTGCGTTTATATCCATTCCGCACGCGGCTCCCACACACGCGGCAGCCAGTGCGTTGTAAATATTATGCTCTCCCGGGATCGGAATTGTAACTTCTTTGTTCTGCCCATACAAATACAGCCGCATGCGGATCCCTTCCATCCCCAGCGATGCAATATCTGCCGCATAAACGTCTTTCTGCCTTTTTCCATACCAAAACGGCTGTTTTCCGTTTACATCATGTATTGTGGAAAGCTTATCGTCATCTCCGTTTAAAATTACTATGCCGTCACCGTGCAGATGGTCAAATGCTTCTGTCTTGGCTTTCAACACGCCGTCTCTGCTGCCAAGATTTTCCAAATGGCACAGCCCGATATTCGTTATGACGCAAATATCCGGATTGGCAACCGACGCAAGCCGGTGCATCTCTCCAAAGTCAGAGATGCCCATCTCAAGTACAGCTATTTCGTGCTCGCCTGTAATATCAAATATCGTAAGCGGAAGCCCTATCTCGTTGTTATAATTACCTTCCGTCTTATGTACGTTATACTTTTCCTTCAAAACAGACGCTATCATCTCTTTTGTGCTTGTTTTTCCAACGCTTCCGGTAATTCCCACTACTTTTATCCCCAAAGAGCTCCGGTAAAATGCCGCAATCTGCTTTAACGCTTCTTTGGTGGATTCCACCAGAATATAGGGGCCCACAGGATTTTCAATCTCTCTTTCGGATAAAACAGCAAGCGCGCCCGCTTCCATCACCGCCGGTATAAAACTGTGCCCGTCTACGCGCTCCCCGCAAATGGGAATAAATAAACCGCCCTTTTTCACTTTCCGGCTGTCAATCGCTATACTGGTCACTTCTATATCTGCGCAGCTTTCCATGCCAAAACAATGTCCGCCGCAGCTCTTCGCAATATTATGCAATGTCATATTTTTCATAATTATTATCCCTCGTATTTCTGCAATGAAATCTGAACCAGCCATTCACAAAGAGAACAAAAGTCCATTCCGGCTGCCTGCGCCTCCTGGGGAATCAGGCTTGTAGGCGTCATTCCCGGCAGGGTATTTGCCTCCAGGCAAAAAATTTCACCGGATTCGCTTAACATAAAATCCATTCTAGAATACGTGTCGATCCCGAGCGCATTTGCCGCTGCAACAGCAATTTCCTGCATTTTGTGCGTAATTGCTTCAGGAATCTGCGCCGGGCATGTCTCTATGGCGCTGCCTGATTTATATTTATTTTTATAGTCGTAAAATCCTTCAATCGGAGCCATTTCTATCACCGGAAGCGCTCTCCCTGCAATGACTGCAACTGAAAATTCCCTTCCTTTTATATAATCTTCAATGATTACTTCTTCTTCCCACAGAAACGCCTGTTTTAACGCTGCCTCAAATTCCTCCGGATCCTGCACAATGGATACGCCTATGCTTGATCCGCCACAGCAGGGTTTGACCACGCAGGGAACCGTAAGCTTCTCTTTCTGAAATCGGTCATTCCATTCTGCTTTTGAAAGCTTGATTCCTTTTGGCGTCGGCACGCCCGCTTCCCGGAAAAACAGCTTTGCAATCCCTTTGTCCATAGCAAGAGCGCTGCTTAAATAGCCGCTTCCGGTATAACGGATTCCAAGCAAGTCAAATGCTGCCTGGATTTTTCCATTTTCTCCGTTTTCTCCGTGCAGCGCCAGGAAAACAATGTCTGCCATCTGGCACATTCGTATAATATTCGGGCCAAAAAAACAATCCGACTGGTCTTTTCTCATAGCTCTTATCCTGGCAAGATCCGGCGCCGTTTCCGAAATGTCTGTAATTGTTATGCTGACTTGCTCGCTTTGCGCAAACAGATCGGAAATATCTTCTTCTTTTTCTTTATAACCCATAAACACATCCGCCAAAATCACCCGATGTCCGTTACGGCGCAGTGCGCCAGCCACCATATCCCCCGTTTTTAAAGATACGTCACGTTCCGCGCTTAGTCCTCCGGCTAATACTACTATATCCATTCTATTCTCCTGTCTGCTTTTTCTTCTTATTTTCTTTTTCATTGTATCCCATTTTATTTTATATGGCAAGCAACGAACTGGCTCCCGATTGTATAAATATGCGGTTTCAGGAAATTTTATTTTTTACTGAAACCGCATGGTAATCGGGAAATTTCTTTCGTATAATATTAAAAAGTTACAAATATGGGTTCTATCGCTTTATAAAATTCTTCAAAGCTCCCATAACCTCTGTACTCTTCTGTAATGTCGAGAATTGCTTTTGCCTGCCGCACGCTTTTCTCCGCCATTCTTTGATTTTCAGAAGCGGTAAGGCATCGCGCCTTTATACATAACAGATCCGGCAGGACGGTATATCTGCCTGAAAAACAACAGCTTTTGATACCGTAATCACATTGCTTTACCGCTTCTGCATATCGTCCCTGTTTTTCTAACAGCCACGCCAGATTTCCTAAAATCATCGGACAAATTTTTGCAGAATCCACCAAATCCAGCTCCTGGTTCTCCATATATCCTTTCAAATAATACAATATCTGAAATGCAGTCTCCATTTCATGCTGTTTTGCATACGCAATTCCCATATTTGATAAAATATATATTTCATCATAGGTAAGAATTACTGTCTTTTTCTGTGTCTTAAACCGTTCCTCATAACCGGGCATTGTCATTGTCAGCGCGCATTTCAGCTTAGGCAGAACTTCTTCTTCACGCTCTTTTAAAATCGCCTGGTAAATTGCCCGCGTATACCACTCAAACTGCCGGCAAAACGGGCTTTTTTCATCTTTTAATCTTCCATACCGTTCTATCGCCTTTTTTGCTTCCGGCATCTTTCTCAATTCCAGATATTTCAAAATCTGCTTACAAAGCTTTGACCGCTGCATTTCTTTTCTGGTATCAACAGAAATCGATATATGGTGCAGACCGGGCATTCTGCCGCATAACGCCTCAAACACTTTCTTTGACGCAATTTCTTTGCCGTTTTCGATTTTAGAAAGCGTACCCGGAGTGCATATGCCATATGCCAGTTCCTCCTGCGTGTATCCCAACCGGCCGCGCATTTCACGTATTGCTTCCCCCATGCCATATGTCGGCATATTTTATCCTCCTTTATCGCAATTCCCCGATATAAATACTATACCGCGCAATTCGACAAAAAGCAATTTGCATATTGGCAATCATTATTCATAAAGCAATTGTACGATTAATATTTAACGAATGAAATTCGTTTTTTGTGTATATTCATTTTCGGGAATCACAAGACCCTGGTTTTTCCCGGCCTCCAGGCATTTTAACAGCCATGCCATATTTCTGCCCAGATTTCTCATGATCTGCAGCCCTTCCAGATCATGCGTCACCTCTTCCGGACGGTTTCCATGAACCATATTCCAATAAGAAGATGATACGACAGGCATTTCCGCAATTGTAAAATATTTATTCAGCACATCAACGCTGGCCGTTGTCCCGGCCCTTCTTGCCGATGCAATTGCAGCGCCCGGTTTATGTGAAAACGCGCTTTTTCCCGCATAAAACATTCTGTCCAATGCGCTTAAAATTCTTCCGGACGGATGCGCATAATACACCGGGGTTCCAAATACGAAACCGTCGGCCTCTTTTGCTTTTGCTATCATTTCATTTACGCAGTCATCATCAAATACGCAGCCCGGATGTCTGGCGTTGCACTGTCCGCACCCAATACAGTCCCTCAGAGCCCCCTGGCCAAGCCAAACCAATTCCGTTTGTATCCCTTCCTGATTTAAACTGTCTGAAACTTCGGACAATGCCGTATACGTACACCCTTTTTCTCTGGAACTTCCATTTACCAACATAACTTTCATACTTATTTCCTCCCGTTATTTTTGTTTTATTATATTACGAAAAACCTTTAAATCAATATTAGATATTCTTTTTCCTGAAAAAAAATGCTACAATAAGAAAAGAAAGCAAAAGAACCATAAAAACAAAGAAAGCGAGGGCATTGATTTGAACACAATTTCTACTTCAAAAGCTCCTGGGGCAATCGGTCCTTACTCTCAGGGGTACGAAGCAAACGGCTTTGTTTTTACATCCGGACAAATTGCAATTGATCCTGAAACGGGTAAGATTGCGGATGGCATT
Organism: uncultured Lachnospiraceae bacterium; assembly: GCA_910586725.1. Lineage (GTDB taxonomy): Bacteria > Bacillota > Clostridia > Lachnospirales > Lachnospiraceae > Roseburia_B. Next base: position 10,104 of record CAJUJL010000039.1, read on the forward strand.
TCGGCGCAGACAGAGCAATGCTGTAAAAATATCGGCGCAATTTTAGAGGCGGCGGACTGCGGTTACGAAAACGTTGTGAAGACCACCTGTTTTTTGGCCGATATGGGCGATTTTTCGGTCTTTAATGAGATCTATGCAAAATACTTTACTTCTAAACCCGCCAGAAGCTGCGTGGCCGTAAAAGAACTGCCCAAAGGCGTTCTCTGTGAAATCGAGGCAATTGCCGTAAAGCAGGGGGCTTCCGCCAAATAGCGCTGTATGCGGGAAATGGCCTTTGAGCCGCTTAAGGCGCTGCGCCCACAATAAAAGCCCGAATCCGGACAAGTTTCGAATTCGGGCTTTCTTTTATTTTGTTTATACTTTCGCGCTTACCAAAAGGCCTTTCATTTCTTCTTCCAGAAGCTTTTGTTCCTCCATAATTTTTTTGACTTGCGCATCGACGTCTTCCATTACGTTTTCGCCATTCACTGCCTGTTCCGTAAGATTTTCGGCATTTTCCTGTGCGTTCTCCACAACGGCTTCCACTTCCGCCTTGTTCTCTTTGGCTGCTTCGATCTGCTCTTCCTGCTCTTCTTCTTTCTCCTGCCGTTTGTCTGCCGCTTCCTGCAGTTCCTCCGCTTTCTCATCCAGCTTCTCTTTTGCGTCGTCTACCATCATACCGATCGCCTCATCCGATGCGGCAGCCATAATTTCTTCTTCTACCTTTTTGGCATCCACCATCGCATGTGTTTTCAGGCGCTCCTGGCCAATCATGCGAATTGTGGCAGCTTCTGCGATCATATTTAAATTATTCTTCTCAATTGTGGTTTTATAGTTGTCCGCCTGTTTATAAGCTTCCATAGCCACTTGCTGGTATTCGGTCAATTCCCCCATATTTTCCAGATATTTTTCTTCCTCCTCGGTCAACTCGCCGCGAGAAGACTTGCCATGCGTCCTGATGTCAAATTGTTTCATCAGAAGTTCCAGATCTTTCTGCTCCTGACTGTCGTCAGAAACCCCATAATCTTCCTTGGCCTGAGCTATCTTCTGCTGATATTCCTGATAAAATGCATTGGCGCTTTTATTTTCATCCTGCAGCTTTCGGATATTATTTCGCATTTCTTCTACGTTGGCGTCCAGTTTCTTTTCTGATTTATTGGTAACGCCAACGACATGCAGCGCCTCTTTTTGATGCAGCTGCTTTTTCATTGCAATGCGTTCTTTAATATCCATATCCTGTTTGCCAAAAAAAGAATTTCCCATAAATACGGATTTATTCTGCTGTACTATGTTCATACTCATACCTCCTACCCCAATGCTGACAACTGTTTATTTTTTACATCGGCTACCGTGTCGTATTAATGAACCCTTTTTAACAAATTTCTGCACCCGACGGCATTTTTTTATCCGGTATAAGAAGCGCAAGTTCCCCATTTTCATCTTCCGCGCACAAAAGCATACCCTCCGAAAGTACGCCGGCCAGCTTTGCCGGTTTTAAATTCACAAGAACCATTACTTTTTTACCGACCATATCTTCCGGCGCATAATGTTTCCGGATGCCGGATACAATCTGTTTTACCTGGCTGCCGATTTTTACCTGTGAGCAGAGCAGCTTCTTGGACTTTTCCACCGCTTTGCATTCAATAATTTCACCAACCTGAAATTGCATTTTCATAAAATCGTCAAAGGTTATTTCCGGTTTTGGTTCAATGTCGATTCCCGGCTCCTCTTCTGCCGCTTCACTTTCTCTTGAATCCTCCTGCGGCTGGCATTCCTCCGCTTTTTTCAAAACTTCTTCCAAATCCAGCCTGGCAAATAAAATCTCCGGCTTTTCCGTCACTTTATTGCCGTCTTCATAGTGTCCGAACCGGCCGAGCTCCTCAAATGGAATTTCCTGTGCATGCAGCGAAAGCAGAATCTTATCCGCCGTCTCCGGCATAAAGCTCTTCAACAGGGAAGCTCCGATGCAGATGCTCTCCGCCAAATTGTACAGCACAGTCTCAAGCCTTGGCAGCGTCGCTTCGTCTTTTGCAAGAATCCACGGCGTCGTCTCATCAATATATTTATTGCAGCGTTTGAAAAGATTAAAAATTTCCGTCATGGCGTCCGCTACCCGAAGGACTTCCATTTTGGCTTCCACTTTGGCGGCTGTTTGCGTTACCACAGATTTCAGATCTTCATCTACGGCTTCTGATACGCCCCCGTTTTTCACCACGCCGCCAAAATATTTATTGCTCATGGAAATCGTGCGGTTTACAAGATTGCCCAGCGTATTGGCAAGATCGGAATTAATCCGTTCCACCATCAATTCCCATGTAATAATGCCATCGTTATCAAACGGCATCTCATGCAGCACAAAGTAGCGCACCGCATCCACGCCAAAAATTTGTGTCAGCTCATCCGCATACAGCACATTTCCCTTGGATTTACTCATCTTACCATTCCCCTGCAAAAGCCAGGGATGTCCAAATACCTGCCTGGGCAGCGGAAGATCTAACGCCATTAAGAAAATGGGCCAGTATATGGTATGGAAACGGATAATGTCCTTTCCAATCAGATGCAAATCCGCCGGCCAGTTTTTCACAAACAGCTCACCGGAATTACCATCCGTGTCATAACCAATCTTTGTAATATAATTTGTCAACGCATCCAGCCATACATATACGACATGGCCCGGGTCAAAATCCACCGGGATTCCCCAGCTAAACGACGTCCTGGACACACATAAATCCTGCAGCCCCGGCAGAAGGAAGTTATTCATCATTTCGTTTTTCCTGGAAACCGGCTGGATAAATTCCGGATGCGTATTAATATGTTCAATCAAACGGTCTGCGTATTTGCTCATTTTAAAGAAATATGCTTCCTCTTTGGCCGGCATAACTTCCCGTCCGCAATCAGGGCATTTGCCGTCCACAAGCTGAGACTCCGTCCAGAAGGATTCGCAGGGCGTACAGTAAAGCCCCTCATACGCTCCTTTGTAAATGTCTCCCTTGTCGTATAACTTCTTAAAAATCTTTTTTACCTGCGCCTCGTGATCCGCATCTGTCGTCCGAACAAAGCCATCATAGGAAGAATTCATCAAATCCCAGATCCGTTTTACTTCTCCGGCAATCTTATCCACATGCTCTTTGGGCGTAATTCCGGCGGCTTCCGCTTTTTCCTGAATCTTCTGTCCATGCTCGTCCGTTCCGGTCTGAAAATATACGTCGTATCCCTGCTGCCGCTTAAATCGCGCAATCGCGTCCGCAAGTACAATCTCATAAGTATTTCCGATATGCGGCTTGCCGGATGTATAGGCAATCGCTGTCGTCATATAAAATTTTCCTTTGCTGCTCATAATTTCCTCCTTGAGATCTATGAAATAAAAAGCCTCGTCTCCAAATCAATTGAAGACGAGACATCCTCCCGTGTTACGACTTTTGATCGTCCATGTAATCTTTTTCTTCGCCTCTCACCGTTTAAGACTATCATGAACATTACGTTCTGTCAAGAATCGAAACTTTCGTCTTTCCCGCTTTCTTCGGCTGCTTTCGTCTCTTCATCAACCGCTTCCTCTGCCACAACCGACAGCTTTGCTCCACAGGCGCTGCAGAATTCCGCCGTATCATGAACCTGTGCGCCGCAGCTTGGGCACATTCTGGCTTTCTTTAATTCCAAAATCTGCAGTTTCATACGTTCAATCTCTTCCATTGCTTCCTCGATCTGGTCAAACTGCGCCTGTTCCGGCACTTCTTTGCCTTTGTTTCTCTTATAGTATATCTTTCCGATTTCCATATACTGTTCTTTAACCAACTCTTCTTTTGACCGAATATCCAGCTTTAATTTGGCAATACCGGATACATCTTTTGCTTTCTGCGTTACGTCTTTGCCAACCTGTACAATCGTATCGCCGATCTTTTCAAATACATCCATATACCGATCTCCTTCCTTAAGCATTATTACTATTATAACACATATCTTTTCAAATTAAAGTTATTTTATCCTCTTTTTGGCAAATCATTTGTTTTTTCCGACGCTGTACTTCTCTTCCAGCAACGCCACTTCCCGCTCAAAATAAAAATCTTCTTCTCTTCTCCGAACCACATAACTGTGCGCTTCCAGTTCCGTATCCTGTTCCTGAATCAGGCATACGGCAATGTTGGAACAATGGTCGGCCACTCTTTCGTAATTTGTCGCGATATCCGCCAGTATAAGGCCTAATTCAATTGTGCATTTCCCCTTGCGCAGACGTTTTATATGGCGTTTTTTTACATTTTTATTTAAATCGTCAATTACTTCTTCCAAAGGTTCAACCGTAAGCGCCTTTTGCTCATCCCCGCATATAAAGGCTCCCAATGCACGGCTTAATATTTCTTCCACCGCGCTGCTGTATACCTGTACATCTTCCAGCGCTTTTTTTGAAAAACGCAGTTTGCGTTTATTCATTTCCCGGGCGGACTCCACTACATTTACGGCATGGTCGGAAATTCGCTCTATGTCCGTAATGCAATGCAGAAGCGTCGATACATTCTGGCTGTCATGAAACGCCAGATTTTGGCTGCTTAACTTGGTAAGGTATACGCTAAGCTTGTCCTGAAACACGTCGATTCTGTTTTCCAGGGCAATTACTTCGTCTACCGTTGTCTTCGAACAATCCTCCAGCGACTTCATTGCTTTTAAAAAACATTCTTCCGATAATTTGGCCATTTTATTTGCAAGGCTTCTGCACTGTTCAATGGCAAAACCGGGCGTCTGCAAAAAGCGGTCGTCCAATATCTGAAATTCCACATCCTCCACAGGCGCTTTTTCATCTTCCGAAACGGGTATTGTCAAATATGCAAGTTTCTCCAACCCTCGAATGAACGGCAAAAGTATGATGGTCGTAAATATATTAAAAATACTGTGAATCAGCGCAATCCCCGCAGCTCCTACCACCTGGTCAGTAAATCCAAAATCCACGACGGCATCCAATCCATAATAAACCACCATAAATACGACGGATCCAATCAGGTTAAAATACAAATGTACAAACGCCGTGCGCTTTGCGCTTTTCCCCGCGCCTACCGCAGACAGCATAGCGGTTACGCAGGTGCCGATATTCTGTCCCATAATGATAGGGATGACCGAGCCATACGAAAACGCGCCTGTTACGGACAGCGCCTGTAAAATACCTACGGAAGCAGACGACGACTGGATAACCGCCGTCAATACCGCTCCTACCGCTACGCCCAAAAGAGGATTTTGGAACATAACCAGTATATTGGTAAACTCCGGCACATCGGCCAGCGGCTTTACCGCACCGCTCATTGTTTCCATTCCAAACATCAAAACGGCAAATCCCAGTAAAATCTCTCCAACGTCCTTCTTTTTGCTGTTATTGCCGGACATATATAAAATGATTCCGATCAGGGCAAGCACAGGGGAAAATGAGGACGGCTTTAATAAACGGATAAAAACGCTCTCATTTTGAATTCCGGTCAGGCTTAAAATCCATGACGTTATCGTCGTCCCCACATTCGCGCCCATAATAATCCCAATTGCCTGAGACAATTTCATAATGCCCGAATTAACAAACCCGACTACCATAACTGTCGTCGCTGAAGACGACTGTATTACAGCCGTAACGCCCGCTCCCAGCAATACGGCCTTGATCGGGTTAGAAGTTAACCGCTCCAGAAACAGCTCCAGCTTTCCGCCGGATACTTTCTCAAGCCCTCCTCCCATAACGCTCATTCCATACAAAAACATCGCCAGTCCTCCTACCAATGTCAGTATGCCAAATATATCCATCTCTACCTCCTGTATGCTGCTTTCGCAATTATATCCGGATTACTTTTCAGTATCCATCATTTCCAAATTCCTTTCTATCATACTTGGTATAGCCCTAACAAGCAAGAAATTTATAAAATATATACACATTTTTTACAAAATTTCGCATAAATATATTAGTGGGCATAAAATTGTCCCCTTTAAAACATGTTACAAACGGAGTGAATAAATTTGAACGCTATATTAAAAAAGAAGTTTTTCAGAAGAAAAGAACAGACGGAAATACAGTGGTTGAACCAACAGCTGACGGAACCGGAATTTTTAATCAAAAAAGACTGGGTCATAGCAAATATAAAATATAAACTGAAACTGATCGACCTGAATTTATCCGATACGTACAATCGAAAAATTATGCAGAAAGTAGAATACAGAGTCAAAAAAGCAGACAGCATCGCCAGAAAATTAATCAAAAAAGGCTATCCTGCCACATTTGAAAACGCCAAAAACAAGTTAAACGATATTATTGGCATTCGCGTTGTATGCCTATACAGCGACGATGTTTATAAAATATCTGACCGGCTGAAGCTGCAAAAAGACTTTACTTTAATTAAAGAAAAAGATTATATCAAAACTCCCAAAAAAAGCGGCTATCAAAGTCTGCATTTGATTCTGGATATACCGGTGATATGCGATCAGACTACGGAATATCAAAGAGTTGAAATTCAGATCCGTACCGTAGCCATGGATTTCTGGGCCGGCGTGGATAATCATATCTGCTATAAAAAAAATCCGGATGAAATCAAAAAAGCGGAAGCGGATTTAAAAAACTACTCTGCCGTCATCAGCAATATGGACAAACAAATGCTGAACTTAAGAAAAAAGGTAGAAAAAATGTGATTTTTCTACCTTTTTCATTGCTTTTAAAAATGAAAATCCACGTTGGAAAACATCTGCCCTTTTATATAAATATCGGTCTTCTTCCTTGTATCAGAATGCAGGGGTGCGGACGTCGGATTCACAGAGAAATTTGATTTGTCTTTATTGGTCTTTTTATCCGCATCCCTTTCTTTCTCCGCAGCAATTCTCATCTCCCGCGCCGCTTTTGAAAGATAGCTCATCTTAGCCCCTTTGATTTTCACTGCTTTTTGTTCCAGCTTATCCAGTTCTTTCTGCTTTTGACCGGTATCCTTGCCATACCGTGCGTCCTGGCTGATTTCTGTTTGAAGCGCCCGCGCTCTGTTTTCTGTGGCCAGAGCCATGTTCCCTTGCGCTTTTGCATGATTAATGGCCGCGTTTGCGGAGATAATCGCTTTCATGCCGACGTTTGACATTCCCTCAGCCATTTCTTCCTGCGCAGCCGCTTCCTGCTGCAATTTCGCAGCGTCTGCACGATCCGCTTTCTCCTGCTGCTCCCTGCGCTTCTCAATCTGATGCTGCCTGAGCTGATTGTTTAAATCTGTAATCTTCTGCTGAATTTCTTTTCGCTTCTTCTCTTTTTCCTCATCATTGAGCTTATGATCCGAAGCTAAATCTTTCAGGCGATTCTGTGCGCTGGCAATCTGATTTTGAAACTCTTTACTTTTCGAATCTATCGTCGAACTACTGCCCGATGGATCCGGTTCCATATTCATTCTGTTAATTCTGCCAATTTTCATCCGGTTCCCTCCTGCTTCCTTACATCCATGTAAATATAACTATATACTATATTTCGGCGCTTACCTATTTTTTGTAAAGAGCATTTGGATATAATTAACAAAAAAATATTATTTTTATTGTCTTTTTTTTACTTTTTGAAGAGAATTTTGCAGAATTTCTTCTTTCCGCGTTTCAATATAAAATCATCTGCGGCAATTTGTTCCGGCGTATAGGCTGTTCTTATGTCCGTAATCTTCTCTCCGTTAACTGTTACCCCTCCCTGCTCCACATTTCGGCGCGCTTCTGCTCTGGAAGCTGCCAGGGATGATTGCACCAGCAACCCTAAAATGTCAATTTTGCCGTTGCGCATATCCGCGGCAGACACAAAAGCCGTCGGCATATCCGATGCATTCTGTCCGGAAAACAGCGCTTTTGCGCTTTCTTCGGCTTTCTTTGCCTCTTCCTCTCCATGTACGAGATTGGTCAGTTCATAGGCAAGTATCTCTTTTGCCCGGTTTAACTGGCTTCCTTCCCAGGATTCCATCGTCTGTATCTCTTCCAGTGGAAGAAATGTCAGCATTTTGATGCATTTTAAGACGTCTGCATCCGAAACGTTTCTCCAGTACTGGTAAAACTCATATGGCGTCGTCTTTGCCGGATCCAGCCATACGGCTCCCGACTGTGTCTTTCCCATTTTCTTTCCTTCGGAATTTAAAAGCAGGTTGATTGTCATCGCATATGCGTCTTTTCCCAGCTTCCGACGGATTAATTCCGTACCGCCAAGCATATTGCTCCACTGGTCGTCTCCACCAAACTGCATATTGCAGCCGTATTTCTGGTATAGAACATAAAAATCGTAGCTTTGCATAATCATGTAATTAAACTCCAGAAAGCTAAGCCCTTTTTCCATCCGCTGCTTATAACATTCGGCTGTCAGCATTCTGTTTACGGAAAAATGAGAGCCTACTTCTCTTAGAACCTCAATATAATTCAAATCCGCCAGCCAGTCCGCATTGTTGACCATCATCGCTTTTCCCTCGGAAAAATCAATAAACCGGCTCATCTGTTTTTTAAAGCAGTCGCAGTTGTGCCGGATTGTCTCCATCGTCATCATCTGCCGCATATCGCTGCGTCCGGATGGATCCCCAATCATACCGGTTCCTCCTCCAATTAACGCAATCGGTTTATTTCCAGCCATCTGGAGCCTTTTCATCAGACAAAGAGCCATAAAATGACCCACATGAAGGCTGTCGGCTGTCGGATCAAATCCAATATAAAATACCGCTTTTCCCTCATTGATTAATTCTTTAATTTCATCCTCATCCGTAACCTGGGCAATTAACCCTCTGGCAACTAATTCATCATATACCTTCATTTTGTTTCTCCCTTCGTGTAATAAAAAAGCTCCCGTCCTCTCAAAAAGGACGAAAGCTCATGTTTCGCGTTACCACCTTTATTTGCGGCCCTCTCGCAAGAAGCCGCCTCTAAGGGTCTCCCTGCCGGAACTACCCCGCGCTTTAACGTGCGCCAATCCGTCGCAGCCTACCGGCTTTTTAAAAAGTTTTCGGTGCGAAGCTCCAAGATGTATTCACAACAGTTTCATCATGCGCCTCTCACCGCCCGGCTGCTCTCTGTATGCATCATTCCTGCTGCTACTTGTTCTTATCAAAGCCTTATTCATGAAATTAAACTCATTATAGGCAGTAAAATGCGTTTTGTCAATTACAACCGCAATAAAATTACAAACAGTACTTTTCTAAAACGGCCCGCACGGCTCCCTTACCCGCGCACATCTCTTTGAAATATCCGCATACCGTATCCGCCATTCCAACCTCATACAAATCCACGCCAAAAATCCGCGCGTCGCTTAAAATCGGCTTTAAATCGCCTGTGTTTTCATTGTCTCCTAATTTTATTTTCTCCACGCAGGGGCGAATGGTATCCAGCAGCGGATCCGGACTTAGAGAAAACGCATGTCCCATATCGTCCGTCCCCACAAGATAACGCAGCCAACCGGCAAATACAAGCGGTATTTTTTTCAAATCGGACACTTTCCGGTTTTTTGACGACGCATATGCCCGAATTGTTTCCCCAAAACGGACGGCCAGTTTCTGCGATGTGTCCGTTGCAATTCTCTGCGGAGAATCCGGCATAAACGGATTGGGAATCCGAACGTTTATAACGGTATCTATAAATTCTTTTGGATCTAAAATTTCGGGATCTATAACGACAGGCAAACCTTCTGCATAACCGATTTCTTCCACGAGATTTCTTAGCGCCGGATCTTTCATTTCTTCTGAAATCAACTGATAACCCAAAAGGCATCCAAAGATGGCCAGCGTGGTATGAAGCGGATTCAAACAGGTGCAGACCTTCATCTTTTCTGTTTTTTCCACGGTTTCTCTCGTTGTAAACAAAAAGCCTCCCTGTTCCAATTCGGGCCTTCCGTTTGGAAATGCGTCTTCTATAACCAGATATTCACACTCCTCGGCATTGACAAATGGCGCGACATAAGCATTTTTGGAGGTAATAATAGGCTTTGCATGTTCCAGCCCATCCTGGCTCAATTGCTTCTCAACGGAAGCATCCGGCCGGGGCGTAATTTTATCAATCATAGTCCATGGAAACGACACTTCCTTTTTGTTATTGATATACTCCAAAAAACCCTGCTCTGCCAGGCCGTTTTGGGCCCATTTCTCAGCAAAGGCATGGACCGCCTTGTACAGCTTATCCCCGTTATGAGAGCAATTGTCCATGCTGACCATTGCAATCGGCTTTCTGCCGTTTTTGTAACGGGCATATAAAAGCGACGTTACCTTGGCAATGTAACTGACGGGCTTTTTTGGCCCATTGCAAAAATCGCTTTCCACTTCCGGCAAAAATTCTCCCTTTCCGTTTATTAAGCTGTATCCCTTTTCCGTAATGGTAAAGGAAGCAATCTGAAGAGAGTCTTTACAGAATATTTCTTTTAACCGGCTGTAATCCGCTTCATTGCCCGAATCCAGAACCAGTGACTCCGCAACGCTTCCAATCACGTTTTTTTCTATGCTTCCGTTCGCTTTCAAGGTGACAAGTATCGTATAATCGTCATGCGGATGATTCATCTTTTCTATAATTTCATAGTCATACCCTTCCGCTACAATAAGTCCTTTTTTCAGTATGCCTTTATCCAAAAGCTTTTGTACCACATTTGCCTGATATGCGCGAAAAAGATTTCCCGCCCCAAAATGAATCCAGAACGGATTTTCCTTCGTTTCCCGGATCATTGCCTTTCTGTCGTACTGCGGCAGTATATATCCTGCCATTTCCCACTGCTGCCGGTTTTGCACTCCATTTTGATTTAATTCCATTTTTTCCTCCTGCCTATTTTGCGCTTTTTGAAATTGCTTCCCAAAGCCCGTTTAAATAACACGCGCCGAGCGCTCTGTCATAAAGGCCATAGCCGGGCATCGCCACTTCATCCCAGATCATACGCCCGTGATCCGGACGAATCGGGCCTTCAAATCCGATGTCATAAAGCGCCTTCATGATTGCATACATATCAAACGTCCCGTCCGAAGATAAATGCGCCGCTTCCTCAAAATCATCCGGCGAGTGAAATTTCAGGTTCCGCACATGTGCAAAGTGAATTCTTCCCTTTAGCGAACGAATCATTTCCGGCAAATCATTTTCCAGGTTCGTCCCGTATGAACCCGAGCAAAACGCCACTCCGTTATGCGGATTGTCCACCATTTTCATCATACGGAGGATATTTTGCTGATTAGTAATAATTCTTGGAAGCCCGAACACGCTCCAGGCCGGATCGTCCGGATGAATCGCCATATTGATATTGTATTGTTCGCACACGGGCATGATCTTCTCTAAAAAATACTTTAAATTTGCAAATAAGCGTTCATTATCTACTTCTTTATACATTTCAAATAACTCTTTTACGCGTTCCATGCGTTCCGGTTCCCATCCTGGCATAACGGAACCATTCATATCTCCCGCAATAGACGCAAACATTTTTTCGGGCTTCAAGGCGTCGACCGCTTTTTGCGTATAGGCAAGCACGGTTGAACCGTCCGGACGTTTCCTTGACAATTCTGTTCTTGTCCAGTCAAAAACAGGCATAAAATTATAACAAACCAGATGAATGTCTTCTTCTCCGAGATTCTTTAATGTTTCCACATAATTTGAAATATACCGTTCTCTCTCCTGCGCTCCCGTTTTGATGGCATCGTGTACATTCACGCTTTCAATTCCCGCAATGTGAAGCCCTTCCGATTCCACCTCTTCTTTGAGACTGCGAATTTTCTCGCGGCTCCAGACCTCTCCCGGAGGCATATCGTACAATGTGGTGATTACGCCGGTCACTCCCGGAATCTGGCGAATCTGCCTTAATGTAACGGTATCAAAGTCTTTGCCATACCATCTAAGTGTCATTTCCATATGAAATCTTCCTTTCCGCTGCTCTGTATTTTTTTCTTATTATGATTATGATTAGTTCTTCCGAAAAAAATACATGAAAAAAGTCTATCTTCCAGTTTTTGTGCCTTTCACAGCCCACCATAAAATTTACTGGATAGTCTCAAACTTTTCCGTTTGTTTTTCTAAAATATTTTTTAAAATATATTGCAACAAAAGGGCGAAAATATCACACTAATATATATCACTCATAAACATGTAAAACCATACAGGAGAAGTTATGAAAGAAAATCTGCAGCAGATAAAAAAAGCAAAATCAGGGGACACGGAAGCATTTGCGGAGCTCTATCGTATCTATTATGCCGATTTGTACCGGTTTGCGCTTTACACACTAAAAAATCCTTCCGATGCCGAAGACGCTGTCAGCGAAACCGTCATCGATGTGTTTTCTTCGATTCGGAAACTGCGCACGGAAGAATCCTTTCAGGCATGGATATTCAAAATCCTGTCCGCTAAATGTAAACGGCGTTTTCGGGAAAGCAGACACTTATCCGACGATTATCTTTTAGATACCGCCAAAGAAGATAAATCTGTTGATTTAACGGACAATGTTCACATCCGCAATTGCTTTTTCCGTCTAAAAAATGAAGAACGTTTAATTATCAGCATGCATATTTTTGCAGGCTATACCAGCCGGGAAATTGCGAAAATTCTTCACATCAATGCAAATACGATACGCTCAAAGGAAAGCCGCGCGCTCAAAAAACTTTCTGCATGGCTTAATGATGAATGAAAGGAAAGGTGATCTTATGACTGATCAGGACTTATTAAAACAGATAAAAAATTCAGCCGAACAAATAGACATTCCGGATTCTCTTGCGCCGGATCAAATAACAAATAAACTGCAATCTCCGAAAAGAAAACAAAAACGGATACATTTTCCGTTAAAGGCGGCTTCCTCCGCCGCAGCCGTTCTTCTTTTATGCGGCGTCCTCTGGACAAATGCGAAGCTTACAATCAACGACGCTTCCAGGCAAAATACAACTGACGCAGCCGTGCAAATGAAAGAATCTGCCGTACCGGATAGCGAAAGCCATTCTGTCGCAAAAACAGAGCAGACAGATCTGCCCAAAAAAGATGCCGGTTCTCTTTATAAGGTAGCCGGCAGTTACGAACAAATCAATGACGCTGTTTTGTCCGCCTCTTCATCTGCTTCATTCACCGATGGTGCGGAAATTGCAGAAGCAGAAGATCTCGCTGTGGATGTAAAAATGAAAGACAGTGCATCAGCCAGAAAAGAAATACAGGCAGCAACAGGTTCCGCCTCAAAAAAAGAAAACGACTTTTCTACTACCAATCTCCAGACTGAAGGCGTAGACGAAAGCGATATTGTCAAAACAGACGGCCGTTACATCTACACCGTCCATGAACAGGAAATCATGATTACGGACACCGCTCAAAAAAGTTTAATCAATGTTGCTTCTATTCATCCCGATCTGGAAGCCGCAGACACTGTTTTAGAGCTTTATGTGGATCAAAATACGCTTCTTATTCTGGTGCAGCGCTGCGATACCAGTTTGGAAGAATCCGCCGCGGATGAACGTTATTATAAAGAGTCTGATACAGAAGACACTTCCTCGGCGGGCTTTATTCCCCTTGAAGGCTGCGCCAAAATAAACAGTATCCAGGCAGATTATTCCACAATATTATACGTTTATGACATCACAGACCCTGCGTCTCCTTCCCTGAAGGGAACTGCCTCACAAGACGGCATATACCAGACCTCCCGAAAAATAGATGATATTATTTACCTGTTTACAAGAAAAAACAGCCTCACTTCCACAGTTTCTTCCAAAGATGCGTCCGGCGGCATTCTTCCTTGTGTAAACGGCAGAGAAATCCCCTACGACCATGTTTATCTTCCGGAAGAAGGGAACCAGGGATTAATCGTATCCTCTGTTTCGATCTCAAATCCCGAAAAGATTTTGGATCAGGTTATGATTGTCCATAATTACGTGGAAATTTATGTAGGAACCAATTCCATTTATCTATACCACTATGAGTATGAGGCTGAAGAACCTGTTACCCGAATTGCTAAATTCTGCATTGAAAACGGAGGGATCAATGCCGTAGACGCAGCATCTGTAAAAGGAGAAATCTACGATACCTTTGCGATTCATGAATATCAAAATACGCTGCGTGTTCTTACTACTTCTTATAACAGCCAGGGAATATCCACAAACCGCCTGTATACATTTGATGAAAATCTGAAACAGGCCGGCATGCTGGATCATATTGCGGAAGGCGAAGAAATTTATGCTGCAAGATATTTAGGCGACACGGTATATTTTATTACTTATCGAAATACAGATCCCCTGTTTGCCGTAGATTTATCGGATTTATCAAACCCGAAGCTGCTTGGAGAGCTTAAAATCACCGGTTTCTCGGAATATCTTCATTTCTGGGAAGACGACAAGCTTCTTGGCATCGGCTTTGAAACGGACCCGGATACCGGCCGGACGAAAGGTCTGAAACTCGTTATGTTTGACATTTCCGACCCTGTCAATTTAAAAACTATTGACAGCCTTATCATCGATAACTGCTATCATTCTCCGGCCCTGTATAATTACAAGTGCATTCTTGCAGATTCCACCCGAAATCTCATTGGATTTGTCACGGAATGCAGTACAAACGACAATGATTATCAAAGCAATTATGTGATCTACGCATGGGAAGACGGCCATTTCATCAACAAACTAACCGAACCTCTCGACCAAACGATCGCTTCTGACCTTCTGCGCGGCTTATATATTAATGATGCGTTTTACATTGCCAGCCCCTTTGAAATTATAAGCTATGAAATGAACAACGACTTCTTAAAGCAACAAAAATTACAGCTAATCAACCGCTAAAATAAAAAAGGCTGCTGCAAAACCGCCTCCGGATACAAAATATGGCATTTAGATCTCAAGGATCCTATCCATAAATGAATCGCGGGCGTGTTTTGCAGCAACCTTTTTTCTATAAAAGCCGATAAATAAAAATTGCTATTATCACACCGATAATGCTGGCAATTGAAATTTTAATCGTTAATCCAAAGGATATTACCAGAATGCCCAAATTTAAAACAATCGGATCTGCAAATCCAAAACTCTGCCCATAATTCAGCCATCCCAGCCCTGATAAACCTTTTGTCAACTCGCCAATAAATCCGCCGAGCACAATTCCTGTCAGCAGCAGCAAAAACAATGCCCAGTTATTTTTCCCCGTAACCGCTTTTCCCATCCGTCTCTTCTCCTTTGCATTTCGTGAACTGATTATAGCATTATGGATCTCATAATTCAATAACAGAATCCGGCAGGATTTTCTCCTGACTTTTACTCATTTAAATAATCTAAAATTCCAGTCACGATCGCTGCCGCAACTTTATCCTGATAGTCTTCCGTCCCCAGAAGATCCGCCTCCTCGCCATTGCTTAAGAAACCGCATTCTACAATAACCGTAGGCGTAGGCGTCTTTTTTAGGAGATAGTAACTCTCATTTCCTTTTTCTACGCGGCGGTTTTCCGGATCCAGATATTCAACCAGGCTATTCTGTATCTTTTTTGCGAGGGCCTCCCCTTCCTTTGACTGTCCATAATAAAAAACCTGCGCGCCTTTGACATATTCTTCGGGATAACTGTTCTGGTGTATGCTCACCGTAAATACCGGCATAGCCTTCGTAATAATCTCACAGCGTTTTTGCATATCCTCCACTTTCATGTTTTTTGTTCCTTTTTGATACAAACCCTCGCCTGTGCTCCGCGTCATAATGATTTCATAGCCATGACTTTCCAAAAGCTCTTTTACCTTATGAGCAATCATCAGGTTAATATCCTTTTCCAACAATCCGTTTATTCCTATCTTCCCCGGATCATCTCCTCCGTGTCCCGCGTCCACTACAATGCAATTTTCATTTACCGTCCCCACCGCTTTACTGTCTGCCATAATTACCGCTTCTTTTCTTGATAAAACATAAACCGAAACCAAAAGTACAATTGCCATTCCAAGTTCAATTTTTTTTCTCAAAATCTCACCTTAGCTAATATCTTAATTTACCATATGTAGAAAATATTTGTCCTCATTACTCTTATTTTTCAAATTTTAATATGTCGTTTGAGGAGCAGTTTAAAATATCGCAAAGCGTTTCCAAAGTGGCTATTTTCATATTTTTATTATGTTTACACTGTAAAACGAAAGTAAAACAGGCAGGAACGGCTTAGCAGTTCGCTTGTATCCAACCACTGTATTTTTAGTCAGCCCACGGTCAACCAATCGGAACGGCATAAAAAATAATGGGAAGCCCTCATAAAATAAGGCTTCCCACATATTAAGCAAATGAGACATCGGGGGCTCGAACCCCGGACAACTTGATTAAAAGTCAAGTGCTCTACCACCTGAGCTAATGTCCCATACTCGAAATATTTTTCGAGAATGCCCAGTTCCGGAATCGAACCAGAGACACGAGGATTTTCAGTCCTCTGCTCT
>CAJUJL010000040.1 GCA_910586725.1 uncultured Lachnospiraceae bacterium
TGTTGACTTCATTTTATCAGCTAGACGATGAAGCAAGAAAGGAAGTAGTGGAAACAATACAGTTTAAGTTGCAGTATCACAAAGACAAAGAGCGAGCAGAACAGGTAAAGCAAATAAAGGGTTGGTAAACAAAATGAACTGTTACAAAAGCAAATCTACAATCACTTTTATAACAGTTCATTCTATTTCTTTCAATTCTATTTAAGCAGGGATTATTGATTCAAATCCTCACTAATCATACGGTCAATACTCTCTATATTTTTTTGTCCGTAATTTGCTTTAGACAACTCATAATTCAATCTCTCTACTAATGCATCGTTCTGCGCCTTTATTTCATTCAAATACTGCAATGTTTTTTCTCCTGAAATAAAACTGTAGATAAAAGAACCCATAGCTAAAATGATTGAAACAACAGTTGATATTATTCCTATAATAGAAGCCCAATCCTTATCGCAAAAGCCCAAGATAATCGAGAGTAATACCAATGCTGCTCCTAATATAGTCAATATCCAAAAGCATTTCTTTAAATCCATACTCTTACCTACTCTCTGTATGTATTCCAATGCGATCCAGTAAGTCCCCACGCTGGATGAAATGTATATGCTTCTAATATATGTTCAATTACTTTAGGGGCAATCGCACGATATGAGAGATAATATATAAACTTATCAAACATCTTATTTTTCATATCGTCAAAATCATCAAAAACTAATTTTTTATCATTCACTTTCTGAATCTTTTTGTAATCCCCCATTTTGCAAACTTCTTTATTAAAATCAAATATATATGTCAAAGCAAATTGCGCCGCTACATATTCATTTATATGTTTAAGTTGCCAAGCAAAACGCCTACACTCTTCTCTCATATCCTCTTCTGAAATACTTTGGATATTTTGAGCCTTTACAAATTCTAAACGAAAACCATCTGGAAAATGTGTGCTAATTGGCTTATGTCGTAAAAACCAATATGTAAGGTATGCCGCTATTTTAAATGCATTCGGCTCCTCCACAGAATTATTGTCACTATTGACTATTTTTCTCATGCCAATAACAGCATCTACAACTGTTTCTTCTAACAATGAAAAATTCATAAAAAATTGAATGGGAGATTCTTTACTCATCTTCGCTTGCATCTCATCCAAAACATCGACATATGCATTGCGAAGATTTACCTCCCATTCTCTCATACGTTGCTTGGTGAATACTTTTTCATCGGCAACATCTACAAAATCAAAGTACACTGGATTCTTTTGCATTTTCAACTCCCCCATTATCTAACCAGTGATTTTGCACATCTTTTGCGACTTTCTTCTGTTATCTCAACTGGATTATGGGAGTTCGTTTGAACCATGGTGTAAGTCCTCTGCAAAAAATCACCGCTTTCTCCATCATCAGACAGAAATTTATCTATTGCTTCAATATTTTTTCTGTCGTAATTTATCAACTTATCATTATCCATTGTCCGCTCCCTTCAGCATAAAAAAGCTATTTTTTTATAATATAGCATATATTTATGTCCTAAATCAATGTATTTTTGTTAATTTTTTGGTCACTTTTCTTTAATCTTTAGTATTTGCAAAGTCTTAGATTTTATTACATCCCTTGTGCAACTAGCAATATGTTCATATATACACTTTATAAACATTTATGGCACCATTTCGGCACCACTTACGCTATATTTGCTTTTTTATTTTAAAATGGGCTTCTGAGAAAAACCTCAGAAGCCCCATAAAATCTAGCTTCTTACTTATTACTCAATAATCGTAGCCACACGACCAGAACCAACTGTTCTACCACCCTCACGAATAGCAAACGTAAGACCCTGCTCCATAGCTACCGGATGGATCAGTTCGATCGTCATCTCTACGTTATCGCCAGGCATACACATCTCTGTACCGCCTGGTAACTGGCAAACGCCTGTTACGTCAGTTGTTCTGAAGTAGAACTGCGGACGATAGTTGTTGAAGAACGGAGTATGACGTCCACCTTCGTCTTTTGTCAAAACGTAAACCTGCGCCGTAAACTTATTGTGGCAGGTAACGGAACCTGGTTTTGCAAGAACCTGACCACGAACGATCTGATCACGGTTGATGCCACGAAGCAATGCTCCGATGTTATCACCAGCCTGTGCCTCATCCAACATCTTACGGAACATTTCGATACCGGTTACAACTGTCTTCTGAACCTCTTCTTTCACGCCTAAGATTTCAAGCTCATCACTTAAGTGTAATGTTCCTCTTTCTACTCTACCTGTTGCAACAGTACCACGTCCTGTGATCGTGAATACGTCCTCAACCGGCATAAGGAACGGTTTGTCTGTATCGCGTTCCGGATCCGGAATATAATCATCCACCGTTGCCATCAATTCCATAACTTTATCTGCCCATTCACACTGCGGATCTTCCAAAGCTTTCAGCGCAGAACCCTGGATAATCGGGCAGTCATTGAAGCCGTATTCTTCTAACTGCTCTGTAATTTCCATTTCTACTAATTCAAGAAGTTCCGGATCGTCAACCATGTCGCATTTGTTCATGAATACTACGATATAAGGAACGCCTACCTGACGGGACAATAAGATATGCTCTTTTGTCTGAGCCATAACGCCATCCGTAGCAGCTACTACAAGGATAGCGCCGTCCATCTGAGCAGCTCCCGTGATCATGTTCTTAACGTAATCGGCATGTCCCGGGCAGTCAACGTGTGCATAATGTCTTTTCTCTGTTTCATACTCAACGTGAGCGGTAGAAATCGTAATACCTCTTTCTCTTTCTTCCGGAGCTTTATCAATATTTTCAAAATCTGTAGCTGTGTTTCCGGCAACTCTTTCAGAAAGCACCTTGGTGATAGCAGCTGTCAAAGTTGTCTTACCATGATCTACGTGACCAATAGTTCCAATGTTACAATGTGGTTTTGTTCTTTCAAATTTAGCCTTTGCCATTTTAAAACGTCCTCCTTAATTTTCTGTCCACGCAAATGGACAATTACTTTTCTGATTACTTCACTGACTAATACCTGGCTAAGTCTGATTATAGACGAGATTGCCAAGTTTTTCAAGCCATTTTATGATTATTAAACTATTTTTCTTTTGATGCGAGAAGCTTCTCCTGAACATTTTTCGGTACCTGCTCATACTTCTCAAAGAACATGGAATAATTGCCTCGTCCCTGTGTTCTTGAACGCAAATCCGTAGAATAACCAAACATTTCGGAAAGCGGAACAAATGCGCGTACAATCTTTCCTCCGCCCAGGTCATCCATTCCTTCAATACGTCCACGGCGTGAGTTAATGTCTCCGATAACGTCTCCCATATATTCTTCCGGCATCGTAACTTCCACTTTCATAATCGGCTCAAGCAATACCGGAGACGATTTCTTCATAGCTTCTTTAAATGCCATAGATCCGGCAATATGGAATGCCATTTCGGATGAATCCACTTCATGATAAGAGCCGTCATATACAACTGCGTGAATGCCGACTACCGGATAACCGCCAAGCGTACCGGCTTTTGTAGCCTCTTCAATACCAGCGCCTACCGCCGGAATATATTCTTTCGGAATCGTACCGCCGACAACCTCGGACTCAAATTTGAATAATTCTTCACCGTTTGCATCCATAGGCTCAAAACGAACTTTACAATGTCCGTACTGACCGCGTCCACCGGACTGTTTTGCGTATTTGTATTCCTGATCCACAGACTTCGTAAACGTCTCTTTGTAAGCAACCTGCGGAGCTCCTACATTTGCCTCTACCTTGTATTCGCGAAGCAGACGGTCTACGATAATTTCCAAATGCAGCTCGCCCATTCCGGCAATAATCGTCTGTCCCGTTTCGGAATCCGTATGCGCGCGGAACGTAGGATCTTCCTCGGCAAGTTTTGCCAGAGCTTCTCCCATCTTGCCTTGTCCCGCTTTTGTTTTTGGCTCAATTGCCAGCTCAATAACAGGCTCCGGAAACTCCATGGATTCCAGGATTACAGGATGCTGGTCGTCACAGATGGTATCACCGGTTGTGGTAAATTTAAAACCAACTGCCGCCGCTATATCTCCCGAATACACAACATCCAGCTCCTGCCGTTTGTTGGCATGCATCTGAAGAATACGGCCAACGCGTTCTTTTTTGTCTTTCGTTGCATTCAATACGTAGGAACCGGATTTCATCGTTCCTGAATAAACACGGAAAAATGCAAGTTTTCCTACAAATGGGTCTGCCATGATCTTAAATGCCAGCGCGGAAAACGGCTCGTCGTCAGATGAATGTCTTTCGATTTCATTTCCTTCCAGATCCGTTCCCTTGATTGCCTCAATATCTGTCGGAGCCGGCATATATTCCAAAACCGCATCCAGTAATTTCTGAACGCCCTTATTACGATATGCAGATCCGCAGCATACCGGAACAGCCGTACATTCACAAGTCGCTTTTCTAAGCGCCTTCTTCATTTCTCCCACGCCCGGCTCTTCGCCTTCCAGATACATCATCATCAAATCATCATCTAATTCGCAGACTTTCTCCACTAATTCCGTACGATAAAGCTCCGCGTCATCTTTCATGTCATCCGGAACATCGACAATCGAAACATCTTCCCCTTTATTGTCATTGTAAATATAGGCTTTCATTTCAAATAAATCGATAATTCCCTTGAATTCATCCTCTTTTCCGATCGGAAGCTGAAGGATAATCGCATTCTTGCCTAATCTTGTACGAATCTGATCTACTGCTCCATAGAAATTTGCGCCTAAAATGTCCATTTTATTGATAAATGCCATTCTCGGCACGTTGTATGTGTCAGCCTGACGCCATACATTTTCTGACTGAGGTTCCACTCCTCCTTTTGCACAGAAGACACCGACAGCGCCGTCTAATACACGAAGGGAACGCTCAACCTCAACTGTAAAGTCAACATGCCCGGGCGTATCAATAATATTGATTCGATGCTCCAACGCACCCTCTTTTGGCTTGCAGTTTTCCTGCAAAGTCCAATGACATGTTGTTGCGGCTGAAGTAATTGTAATTCCCCTTTCCTGCTCCTGTTCCATCCAGTCCATAGTAGCAGTTCCTTCATGGGTATCACCTATTTTATAATTTACACCGGTATAATACAAAATACGCTCAGTTAATGTAGTTTTACCAGCATCAATATGAGCCATAATACCAATGTTTCTGGTTCTCTCCAATGGATATTCTCTTCCAGCCAATGGATTTTCCTCCTTAAATTCCTGCACACGCAGTTCGCCAATATGTGCCCTGCGGGCGCCTCCTTATTTTAGTCAAACGAGGCAGCGCTCCTGCACACCAATTAGAATCTGTAGTGCGCAAATGCTTTGTTTGCTTCTGCCATCTTATGCATATCTTCTTTTTTCTTTACGGATGCTCCCGTATTGTTAGCGGCATCCATGATCTCGTTTGCAAGGCGTTCTCTCATGGTCTTTTCGCCTCTTTTACGAGAATAAGCAACCAGCCAGCGAAGCGCTAATGCCTGGCGCCTGTCCGGTCTTACTTCAATCGGCACCTGATACGTCGCGCCGCCAATACGTCTTGCCTTGACTTCCAGAACTGGCATCACGTTATTCATGCACTCTTCAAAAACCTCAATCGCCGGTTTTCCTGTCTTTTCCTCTACTTTAGTAAAAGCTCCGTATACAATTTTCTGTGCTACGCCTTTCTTACCGTCCAACATTATATTGTTGATCAGTTTGGTAACCACTTTATTGTTGTATAACGGATCCGCTAATACGTCTCTTTTCTGAGTATGTCCTTTACGTGGCACGGTACTTCCCTCCTTAATCATATTCATTGATTTCTTTTACGCCTGATTAATTCAACGGTACTCACATGTGTCCTCTAATGTGTTTCGTGCGGAAATCTATGCCCTTATGCCATCCGGCATCCAAAAGGGTAATTCTTCAAATGTGAAGCATAATCCCAACACTAACCTTTAGATCTGTTTGTGATACTATTGGTTGCAGGTTCCTATTTCTTAGCGTCTTTTGGTCTCTTTGCGCCGTATTTGGAACGAGCCTGTTTTCTGTTAGCAACTCCAGCCGTATCAAGCGTACCTCTGATTACATGGTATCTTGTACCTGGTAAGTCTTTTACCCTGCCGCCACGGATAAGAACAACGCTATGCTCCTGCAGATTGTGTCCTTCTCCCGGAATGTAGCTTGTTACCTCGATTCCATTGGAGAGACGAACTCTGGCAATCTTTCTAAGCGCTGAATTCGGTTTCTTCGGAGTAGCGGTCTTAACTGCAGTACAAACACCTCTCTTCTGCGGAGATGCCGTATCAATCGGTTTCTTCTTCAAAGAATTGTATCCTTTCAAAAGAGCCGGTGCAGTTGACTTTTTCACTGATGTCTGACGTCCTTTTCTTACTAACTGGTTAAATGTTGGCATTTGATTCACCTCCTGTGATATTATTCGTGATTTGCGCACTTGTATGCACGCTAAAATATTATAAAAGGGAAAAACAGCTTTGTCAAGCCGTTTCGGCTCATTTTTTTCCTTCTCAAATACAATTACGCGATTTTGACCGCTGTTTACAGCTGCTTTCTTTGGAAAAGGAGCCGCTGCTTAAGCAGATTGAACTGCTCTTGCAACGGCTCCTTTCAGAGAACAGAAACGATTATACTTTCAGTCCCCGCTTTTTGAATCCTTTGATCAGCTTATTCTTCTGTGACTTCTTGATGCCTTTCGGCCATTTGATTTTCACTTTCTTTTTCGAAGTTCCTTTGAATGCATTGGCTTTGATGCTCTTTTCATTCTTAAGCGCCTTGCCCTTCAAGATGATTTGATTGATCTTCTTGCAGTTTAAGAATGCCTGTTTGCCAATTGTCGTCACATTCTTGCCGATTGTGATCTTCGTCGCCCTGTTATATCCGCTGAACGCTTTGGCTCCGATCTGTGTGACTTTGCATGTGATTCCCTTGATTTTTACCGTCGCAGGAATCGTTATGTTCTTCGCCTTCTTGCTCGTGCCCCTGTAAGCCATTACCGTCTTCTTATCCGCACTGAGCACTTTGTACTGAATCGTGCCGACCTTCTCTACATATCCGTTTGTCAGCCCTGCAGCCGCAGCCGGTTTCAGCGCCGCCTGCGCCGCTTTTAACGCTGCCGCCAGCTTCCGCAGCGTTGCCGCGTCCGCGTTTGCCGGAGCGTTCTTTGCCGCATTGTACGCGTCCGTAAACGCTTTCCATAAAGCTGCGTCATAATCCTTCTGACCTGCGTTGTAAACCGCGTCCGCCGCCGCAATTGCGCCGCTTACCTCTGTTTTTGCATTCGCAATGTCCTGTGCGTTTGTCAGAAGATTTTCCTTTGCTTTCTTCAACTGCTCTAACAAAGCTGCGCATCTTGCCGCATCCGGATTCTCTTTGTTCAATTCCTCTACAGCCTGATTGAAAATTGTCACGAACGTATTATAACTCTCAACCGTATAATCTTCTTTCTTAATGCTTTCTGCAAGAGACGCTACGAGATCTCTGAGAGCGTTTACGCTATTGCCTCCCTTTGACTCAAGTTCTGCAATTGCAGTGTCTATAGCGGAAATAGCTCTGTTCATTTCATTTTGAGAAACGGTTCCACCGCCGTTAACGATTTCCGCCAAAGCGTTTGCAGCATCAATCGCATCTTTCAATTTCTTCCAGCTTTCCGGTGTATAATCATCCTCATGATAGGAATCAATTTTCTTGATCGCATCCAGAAGGGTCGTTATATCTTCTGCCTTCGGGCTCGTTACGGTATAAACGGCCGGTGTCTCGGATGTCTTTGAATCCACTTCGGTCTCGCCGTCCTTTATGGTAACTGTCGCCATAACCTTTATTGTTCCTTCTCCTGTAATCGTCAGCTTGTTCCCGGAAACAGACGCAATCGCATCGCCTTCCGTCACTTCATATTGCGCTTCTCCCTCAGGAAGACTGCCGGAAGAATGCTTCATACAATTTTCATGACCTACGGTAAACTCAGCGCTCAGCGTTTTTTCCACGGAAGCTTCTGTCAGCGAAACATCCTCGCCTGTCAATGTAACCGTACCGATTGTACACTCACAGGCATTTGCCGCCGTCTTTTCTTTTACGGCATCCACTGCTGTCTGCAGATCATCAAGCGCATCCTGAAATGCCTGGACATTATTCTCTTCGCCCCATTTCTTTTCTTCCTGAGACTGTTCTGCCGCAGCTTCATAAACTTCCATAAACGACTGCCATCCTTTTACCGTATACTTTCTGGCATCCGTTTCTTTATCTTTATTTACCAGCGTGTCATTTTCCACTTTTACGCCAAGTTCATCTGCCAGACCATCCAGATATTCGCACAGCGCATCTTTGGGATGTTTGCCTTCCGCACGGAATATATGCGTAAACGCAATCACTTCTTCGGACTCACTGTTTACGATTACGTCGGCCAATATGTCCGCGTCATCTTTGCCTGTTCTTAATACGCCGTTTTGACCTGTAAAATAGTAATTTTCATTTGCACTGACTTCAATCGCTACTTTATAGTCCCGGTAGGCTTCAAAAATATCTCCTTCTTTCATAGGGATTTCCTGATCGCCTTCCACAACGAACCATTTCGTAGATGTGACATCATATTTGGAAGGATCGCCCGTCAATTTCATATCCGGCTCTCTGTCCGCAAGCAGAGTCGAAAGCGCCGTATTAAACTGATCCTGTGTAAGGTTCTCAGCAAGAATCGTTGAAAAATCCTGCGGGCAGTTATCTCCCACATACATCTTAACATCTTTTAATCCGCCCTGGAAATCTTCGTCCCTGTTTGTCGGATTTTGTACATTTCCCGGCTGCGGATTGTAACCGACTACGAAAGTGGCGCTGTTGTCCAACGTAAGCGGCCTGGACAAAATTTCTCCGGTTGCAGTCACTTTGCGAACCTCGCTTCCCGCCACTCCGTCTACAAACAGATGGAAATATCCGCCGTTGAAAATAGCGACAATGTCATGGTCTTTGTCATACCAGCTGTCATCCGGAATCAAATAACCGGTCTGCATCCAGTCGTCTGCGTTGTGATAGCCGTAAATAATCAGCTGATCCTTCTCTTCACTGCTGTTATTTGCGCCTCCGGCCGGTAATAGCTGCATGCCGTATCCTTTATTGAATTTACCGATCAGGGACTCTCTCTCATCCCCAATATTTTTCGGTTTTGCCGTAAACCGGATCAGAAATTTTGTATCTCCTTCAATGTTGAAAACCGAATTTTTCGGATCAGTATTCGGCGCCGTTACCCGGCCATGAATATAACCGTCCTTATCTACGCGGAAGTAATTCTTATCATGGTCTCTTTCCTTCACCAGGGCAAGATCTTCATTTTCAACTTCGCCCGGATTTGTCAGAGCCGCATTTGCCACTGCTGCTCCTGCAACCGGCACCTTTACGGTTACATCCGGAACATCCTTCGTCGTATCGATCGGCGTTCCCTGCCCTCTTTTTCTCAATGCGCCATAAGCTGCCTGAACCTCTGCCAGAGCGCTTTCATATTCGGATTTCAAATACCAGACTTCTACGTCCGGAACTTCTTCATCCGGACTGTCCGGATTGGGCATTCCCGGAATAAGCGCCAGCATACCCTTTGCATTGTTATAAGCCTTGACGAAAGCATTCCATGTGGATATTCTGTAAATCAGCTCATTTGCTTCATTTCTGTTATTTGTTTCATACGCCTGTTTTACTTTGCCGGACTCTCCGTTCTGAAGGTACTCCGAAAGAGCAGTTTTCGCTTCTTCCGGCGATTCGATTGTGTACTCGCGGCTTATTGTCAGAACGGTTTCTCCGGCATTGTTTTTATCTGTCTCTACTCTTACCGAAGCCTCCGCTCCGCCTATCGTTGCCTGAACCGTATCCGCCACAAGAAGTTTGGTCGCTATTTTAACCTCTAATTTATATGTTCCTGCTCCAAATGTAGCGGTTTTTTTATCAAGTTTCTGTCCGTCTTAATACCAGTCGTATCCTTCGTAATTATCAATGTTTCCGTCAATATGGTATCTTTCACTTGCCGGTGTAGCCGGACGTCTCAATGCGCCTTTGTAAACCGGTTCAGCCGAATCAAGAGCAATTGTGGCAAGCGTTCCTGTTTCTTTGATTCCTTGGATTTCAACTTCACGAATCGCACCTGTTGGCAATCCTGTACCTGCTGTGTGCGTCCTGGTCATAGTAATTCGAACATAACGCTTCAATGATTTTGCACTTAAATTCTCTCCTGTAAATACATCGACAGGATTAGCCGCTACACTGCCATCCTCCCTGTCTACTTCTGCGACTTTTTCCCATCCGTCTGTTGGTACCTCAGACAATTTCTTTTCACCTATATCGCCATTCTCACTACATTTGTCTGAAGTTTCGATTTTATAATCAGTAGCCCATGCCTGAGCCTGCCATGAAATCTTAATAGAGGAAAGATCCGTTACATTGCCATGCAAGTCAAGCACAATGTAATTTGCTTTGATATTATTTGTATCCGTCAAATCTTGCGCTCTAAGGTCACTTCTGCCTCCCCAATATTGTCCATCTGCACCATCAATAATCACTTCAGGTCCACTCAAAGAACTGGACGCACCAGTTCCTGTATAACACTGAATCGTCGTAGAACCTCCTGCAACCGTTCCAAGAGCTACGTTTTCTTCCTCACCCGTATACACAGGCTCTGCCTCATAAATATAAACGCGTCCGGCATTAATCCATTTATTCACGGTATCTCTTCCCGGCGTCTGTGTGTTGATTACTTCCATTCTCACATATCTGGCCATTGAGAAATCATTGAAGTTAGCAATCTTAGAATTTCCAACGGCGCTAAGCAGCGGATCATAAGGAGCCCAGTCTCCCGACGTATCCTCTTCCTCGCCCTCTTCCGGCGCTTTTGGAACATTGGAAAATGCTAACTTCCACTCATCGTCCGCAATATCTTCCACTGTCTCACCAGAGCTTAACTCTTTATTTGAGGTATAAATATTACACCTTGTGACGGAACCGTTCTTTACGCCCGGAACATACGTCAGCCTTCCAAGTGATTTCGCCTGGCCTATGTCAAAATAAATATTGTTATTGGCAAAATATTTTCCATAATCGTGTTTGACCGGAGACTTCGCCTCATTGGTCGAAGGATCCAGCAGCGAACTCATTTTACTGGTCTTTGTAATATCTCCGTCCACCAGCTTCGACGCGTCACACCCAGTCTCTGTTGCAAAATCCACGTAAGCCGTAAGATTTCCCAGCTTGGTCTCTCCTTCGTACGCATCTATTTCACGGCCGTTAATATATGTGTCGCGCTCGTCTTTCAGTTCATTTTGGCTATCTTTCGGCGTGTAAGTTCCCGCCGTATTCAACACCTGAATCCGAACGCCCGTAATGCTGGTAGGCACATTCTCAAAACACTCTGTAAGATCGATGTTGTGCGCAACGGTTGTGCTTTCATCCTCGGCGTTATCATCTTCATTGGAATCAAACCTTACGTCCTTATCTTCGCCTTTTCCCTCTCCCAGTGTCTGTACCGTCCATTTCTCGTCGGCAAGACTTCCAAGGGCTTCGGCAGTTTCTACCGCCTCTGTCGTAACGGATACCTGAAGGCGCGTAACCGTTCCGTTGTGTACATTCCAGCCATAACCTCCGCTTACCTTATCTTCATCTGTCCACCAGACAAGTTTTGAAAGATTTTTTGCCTCGTCCAGTTTAAGGTAAATGTTGTTATTTCCTTCCAGCATACTTGAACGCGGCGTACCTCCCGTATTGTAGCGGGAAAGCGCAAAGTTCGCCGTGTCTGATTTCATATTGTCAAGCGGCGCATCTGCTCTGTCTTTCCAGTCGGCCGTAATCGTCATATCAGATGCAGGTATCGCCCTGTAACGCACAGGCCCGATGGATGCTTTCGGCTGATTTACCCCTCCCCACACAGAAATTCCGCCTAAATTAGCGGCAGGTATGCTTGTCACTACCATTGCAGCAGCCAAAAAACCGGCTGCAACTTGTTTTAGTTTCATAATGAAACCTCCTCTCTAAAATCCGAC
Organism: uncultured Lachnospiraceae bacterium; assembly: GCA_910586725.1. Taxonomy (GTDB): domain Bacteria; phylum Bacillota; class Clostridia; order Lachnospirales; family Lachnospiraceae; genus Roseburia_B. The sequence goes on from CAJUJL010000040.1 coordinate 11,998, forward strand.
CATCTATACTTGAAACATACTTCCTGAATAGTACCCCCTCTGCTCACCCTCCTTTCACAAATATTGTACATCATTTCACTTTCATAGTAACGCCATCTCTGCATTTCGTCAAGAAATTTATATCTTACGAACAACATGTTTTACTACAAAAAAATGGATATGGACGATACTGTTTCTATCATCCATATCCGGGTTCTGTTTACAAAAACCATTCTTTATTCCATAATTTCATCCACTTCATACTCGTCAAAGCTATCGGCAAAATCCAGATACTCTTCCTCATTCATATCGGAATCCAGTCTCAAATCCCGGTATCGCTTCATGCCTGTTCCTGCCGGAATCAGCTTACCGATAATTACATTTTCTTTCAGTCCGATCAATGGATCCACTTTTCCTTTTATTGCCGCTTCTGTCAATACTTTCGTCGTCTCCTGGAAAGAAGCTGCCGAAAGGAAGGAGTTTGTCGCCAGAGACGCCTTTGTGATTCCAAGCAGTACCTGCTTGCCCTCCGCCGGTTCCAATCCTTCTTCTTCTAACTTCTCATTTACATCGTCGAAATCCAAAATATCAACCAGCGTTCCCGGCAGGAATTCCGAGTCTCCATTGTTCTCAATACGAACCTTCTTTAACATCTGGCGAACTATGACTTCAATATGCTTATCATTAATTTCCACACCCTGAAGCCGGTAAACACGCTGTACCTCCTGAAGCATATAATCCTGTACCGCGCGAACGCCTTTGATTTTTAAAATGTCATGCGGGTTTACGGAACCTTCCGTCAATTCATCACCGGCTTCCAGCACAGCCCCGTCCAAAATTTTAATTCGGGAGCCATACGGAATCAGGTATGTCTTTGTCTCTCCGGTTTCATGATTGGTTACAACGACTTCGCGTTTCTTCTTCGTATCCCTAATCTCCGCAACACCTGCAAACTCGGTAATAATCGCAAGTCCTTTTGGCTTTCTGGCTTCAAAAATTTCCTCTACACGGGGAAGACCCTGTGTAATATCATCACCGGCTACGCCCCCGGTATGGAATGTACGCATCGTAAGCTGCGTTCCGGGTTCTCCAATTGACTGCGCCGCGATAATGCCGACCGCTTCACCCACCTGTACTGCCTGGCCGGTGGCCATATTGGCTCCGTAACATTTTGCGCAAACTCCCACATGGGAACGGCAGGTAAGAATGGTACGAATCTTTATTTTTTCGATCGGATTTCCTGCATCGTCTACGCCCTGGCTCATAATTTCTGCAGCGCGCCGCGGCGTAATCATATGATTCTCTTTTACAATGACGTTTCCGTCCTTATCATATATAGTATTGCAGGAAAAACGTCCGGTAATTCTCTCCTGAAGGCTTTCCACCTCTTCTTTTCCATCCATAAAGGCAGTAACCCACATACCCGGAGTTTCTTTGCCTGAATCTGCCGTACAATCAGACTCGTGTACAATCAATTCCTGCGATACGTCTACCAGACGCCTCGTCAAATATCCGGAGTCCGCCGTACGCAGCGCCGTATCCGAAAGACCTTTTCTGGCTCCGTGCGCCGACATGAAATACTCAAGTACATCCAGACCTTCACGGAAATTCGACTTGATCGGCAGCTCAATCGTCCTGCCCGTCGTATCCGCCATAAGTCCACGCATACCGGCAAGCTGCTTGATCTGCTTATCGGAACCACGGGCCCCGGAATCGGCCATCATAAAAATATTGTTGTACTTATCCAGCCCGCCAAGCAATGCCGCCGTCAGTTCGTCGTCCGTTTCCTTCCAGGTTTCTATTACTTCTTTATATCTTTCTTCGTCCGTAATAAGACCTCTCTTATACTGACGCATAATCTTATCAACCGTATCCTGCGCCTCTTCAATCATCTGCGGTTTCTGAGGCGGCACCGTCATATCGGAGATAGATACCGTCATAGCGGCCCTTGTGGAATATTTATATCCAATGGATTTTATATCATCCAGCACTTCGGCTGTTTTGGTCGCGCCGTGTACATTGATGACTTTCTCCAAAACCTGTTTTAACTGTTTTTTGCCTACATGGAAATCCACTTCCAGCTTCAGCTCATTTTCCGGATTTTTGCGGTCTACAAATCCAAGATCCTGCGGTATGATTTCATTAAACAGGAAACGGCCCAGCGTAGATTCAATCATACCGGAAACTGCTGTTCCATCGGGGCGTTTCTTCGTCGCACGCACCTTGATACGGGAATGCAGCGTCAACGCTTTGTTCTCATATGCCAGAATCGCTTCATTTACGCTTTTAAATGTCTTACCTTCCCCAAGAACGCCCGGTCTTTCCTGTGTCAGATAGTAAATTCCAAGCACCATATCCTGTGAAGGAACCGCTACCGGCCCTCCGTCCGAAGGCTTTAATAAGTTGTTGGGCGAAAGAAGCATAAAACGGCACTCTGCCTGCGCTTCCACAGACAACGGAAGATGCACGGCCATCTGATCGCCGTCAAAATCGGCATTGTAAGCGGTACAAACAAGCGGATGCAGTTTAATCGCCTTGCCTTCTACCAAAATCGGCTCAAAAGCCTGAATGCCGAGCCTGTGCAGCGTAGGAGCGCGGTTTAACATAACCGGATGCTCTTTGATTACTTCTTCCAGAACGTCCCATACTTCCGGCTGTAAGCGTTCCACCATCTTTTTCGCGCTTTTGATGTTATGCGCTTTGCCGTTTGATACCAGCTCTTTCATTACGAAAGGTTTGAATAATTCGATGGCCATCTCCTTTGGAAGACCGCACTGATATATCTTCAGTTCCGGTCCTACGACGATAACGGAACGTCCGGAGTAATCCACACGCTTTCCAAGCAGGTTCTGGCGAAATCTTCCGCTTTTTCCTTTCAGCATATCGGACAGGGATTTTAATGCCCGGTTTCCGGGACCGGTTACCGGCCGGCCTCTCCTGCCGTTGTCAATCAGCGCATCCACTGCTTCCTGCAGCATACGCTTCTCATTGCGCACAATAATATCCGGCGCGCCAAGCTCTAAGAGCCTCCTCAAACGGTTGTTTCTATTGATAATCCTGCGATACAAATCGTTCAGATCAGATGTCGCAAAGCGTCCGCCGTCCAACTGAACCATCGGCCGCAAATCGGGAGGAATGACAGGGATTACCGTCATAATCATCCAATCCGGTCTGTTGTTGGATTCACGAAATGCTTCCACCACTTCCAGACGTTTGATAATTCTTGCACGCTTCTGCCCCGTAGCGTCTTTTAATTCCGCTTTCAGTTCGGCAGCGTCCTTTTCCAGATCAATCGCTTCTAACAATTCCAAAATAGATTCCGCGCCCATGCCGACACGAAACGCGCTTCCATATTGCTCTCTTGCCTCCTGATACTCTGCTTCGGAGAGCACCTGTTTATAAGTCAGATTCGTATTGCCGGACTCTAATACAATGTAGGACGCAAAATAAAGGACTTTTTCAAGGGTTCTTGGGGAAAGATCAAGGATCAGTCCCATCCGGCTTGGAATTCCTTTAAAGTACCAGATATGGGATACCGGCGCGGCCAGTTCAATATGGCCCATTCTCTCTCTTCTGACGCTTGCTTTTGTAATTTCAACTCCGCATCGGTCGCAGACTACTCCTTTATAACGAATTTTCTTGTATTTGCCGCAATGACATTCCCAGTCTTTGCTTGGCCCGAAAATTTTCTCACAAAACAATCCGTCTTTCTCAGGTTTCAGTGTTCTATAGTTAATGGTCTCTGGTTTCTTTACCTCGCCCCTTGACCATTCTCTTATTTTTTCGGGGGAAGCCAAGCCAATCTTTATTGCATCAAACGCAATTGGCTGATAAGTGTCTTTTTTGGTAATTTCTGGCATTACTGACGCTCCCTTCTATTATTCTTCTTCAAGAACTTCTTCAAAATCCATGGTATCGAATTCGTCTTCTTCATCCTCACCGCTTTCTTCGTCGATGTCCACCAGCTCTTCGTTTTCCACATCAAATTCCTGTTTTGTAAAGCCCATTCTGCCAAATGACTCGCTGTCTTCAAATGCAAAATCCTTATCTCCGCTGATAATTGCATTCAAATCCGTATTGCCGTATTCGCTGGTTTCCATAAGTTCTACTTCATTTCTTTCTTCATCCAGAACTTTTACATCCAAACCTAATGACTGAAGTTCTTTTAATAGTACTTTGAAGGATTCCGGAATTCCCGGTTCCGGAATATTGTCGCCTTTGATAATCGCTTCGTATGTCTTCACACGCCCCACAACATCATCGGATTTCACCGTCAGGATTTCCTGAAGCGTATAAGATGCGCCATATGCCTCTAATGCCCAAACTTCCATTTCTCCGAAACGCTGTCCGCCGAACTGGGCTTTTCCCCCCAGAGGCTGCTGTGTCACCAAGGAGTATGGGCCCGTAGAACGGGCATGAATTTTATCGTCTACGAGATGGTGCAGCTTCAGGTAATGCATGTGTCCGATTGTAACGGGGCTGTCAAAAAACTCTCCTGTTCTTCCGTCGCGCAGCCTTACTTTTCCGTCTCTTGACAACGGAACGCCTTTCCATACCTTTCTGTGTTCTCTGTTATCGGATAAATACTGCAACACTTCCGGCAGTAATTCCTGTTTATATTTTGCTTCAAACTCTTCCCACTCCATATTTACATAGTCGTTGGCAAGATCTAAAGTATCCATAATATCATTTTCTTTGGCTCCGTCAAATACCGGCGTCTCAATATTAAATCCAAGCGCCTTGGCCGCAAGACTTAAATGAATTTCCAAAACCTGCCCGATATTCATACGTGACGGAACGCCCAGCGGATTGAGCACGATGTCAAGCGGACGCCCGTTCGGCAGAAACGGCATATCTTCCACCGGCAGAACGCGGGAAACAACACCTTTGTTTCCATGGCGGCCAGCCATTTTATCACCAACCGAAATTTTTCTCTTCTGCGCTATATAAATGCGAACCGCCTGGTTTACGCCGGGAGAAAGTTCATCGCCATTGTCCCTGGTAAATACTTTGGCGTCCACAATAATGCCGTATTCTCCGTGAGGGACTTTCAGGGACGTATCCCTTACTTCTCTGGCTTTTTCACCGAAAATCGCGCGTAAAAGCCTTTCTTCCGCCGTCAGCTCCGTCTCTCCCTTCGGCGTGACTTTACCAACAAGAATATCTCCGGCGCGCACTTCCGCACCGATCCGGATAATGCCTCTTTCATCCAGGTCTTTCAGCGCGTCATCGCCGACTCCGGGCACATCCCGCGTAATCTCCTCCGGCCCAAGCTTCGTGTCTCTGGCCTCCGCTTCGTATTCTTCTATGTGAACGGACGTATACACATCGTCCTGTACCAGCCTTTCGCTTAGCAAAACGGCGTCTTCGTAATTATAACCTTCCCATGTCATAAAGCCGATCAACGGGTTTTTACCAAGCGCCAGCTCTCCGTTTGCCGTAGAAGGCCCGTCTGCAATTACTTCCCCCGCTTTTACGCGGTCGCCTTTTAATACAATCGGCTTCTGGTTGTAACAGTTCGACTGGTTGCTTCTTGAAAATTTCGTCAGCCGGTACACGTCTCGCGTTCCTTCGTCACTCTTTATGACAATTTCATTGGAAACGGCGCTTTCCACAACGCCGGAATTTCTCGCAACGACACATACGCCGGAATCTACCGCCGCTTTTGTCTCCATACCGGTGCCGACTACAGGCGCTTCCGTCGTCAGAAGCGGAACGGCCTGACGCTGCATGTTGGATCCCATCAATGCACGGTTCGCGTCGTCGTTCTGCAAAAACGGAATCAATGCGGTAGCTACGGAAAAGACCATCTTCGGAGATACGTCCATGTAGTCAAACATGGTTTTCTCATATTCCTGCGTCTCGTCCAGATAACGTCCGGATACGGAATTACGCACAAAATGACCTTCCTCATCCAAAGCTTCATTCGCCTGCGCAACATGGAAATTATCTTCTTCGTCCGCCGTCATATAGATAAATTCATCCGTAACGCGCGGATTTTTCGGATCGGTTTTATCGATGATACGATAAGGAGCCTCTACAAATCCATACTCATTGATTCTTGCATAACAGGCCAGGGAATTGATCAGTCCGATGTTCGGACCTTCAGGCGTTTCAATCGGGCACATCCTTCCATAATGAGAGTAATGCACGTCGCGCACCTCAAATCCCGCGCGGTCACGGGAAAGTCCTCCCGGCCCCAAAGCGGAAAGACGCCTCTTGTGCGTCAGCTCGCCAAGCGGATTGTTCTGATCCATAAACTGGGACAACTGGGAAGAGCCGAAAAACTCTTTTACCGCAGCCGTTACCGGTTTAATATTAATCAGGCTCTGAGGTGAAATCCCCTCCAGATCCTGTGTCGTCATACGTTCGCGGACTACCCGCTCCAGCCTCGAAAGGCCGATTCTATACTGATTTTGCAGCAATTCACCCACCGCGCGAATACGCCGGTTGCCCAAATGGTCAATATCATCGGCATGGCCGACCGCATATTCCAAATGCATATTGTAATTGATGGATGCGAAAATATCATCTTTCGTAATATGCTTCGGAATCAGATCGTGCACATTTTTGCGAATCGCTTCCTTTCTGTCTTCCAGATCACTGTACTCTTCCAATATCTGGGCAAGGATCGGATAATAAACCAGCTCCGTAATGCCCACTTCTTTCGGTTCCACGTCTACGTAATTGCGCAGATCCACCATCATATTGGAAAGAACTTTTACATTTCTGCTCTCTCCTTGAATCCATACATACGGTACGGCGGCATTCTGAATTTTTTCCGCAAGATCCCGGCTGACTTCCGTACCTTTTTCTGCAAGGATTTCACCCGTCGTCTCATCTACAACGTCCTCGGCAAGCACATGCCCGTTGATCCGGTTTTTCAGCGCCAGCTTTTTATTGAATTTATACCGCCCAACCTTTGCCAGATCGTATCTTCTGGGATCAAAAAACATAGCGGAAATAAGGCTTTCCGCGCTTTCTACAGTCAGCGGCTCGCCCGGTCGGATTTTCTTATATAATTCTAATAATCCCTCTTCATAATTCGTCGCTACATCCTTGGCAAAACTGGCCACAATTTTAGGTTCTTCTCCGAAAAGCTCAACGATTTCCGCATTGCTTCCGATCCCTAACGCACGAATTAAAACAGTAATCGGCACTTTTCGGGTTCTGTCTACACGTACATAAAAAACGTCATTGGAATCTGTTTCATATTCTAACCATGCGCCGCGGTTTGGAATCACGGTGCAGGAATATAATTTCTTACCAACTTTATCATGTGAAACGGCATAGTATATACCGGGGGAACGCACCAGCTGGCTTACAATAACACGCTCAGCTCCATTGATAACGAACGTTCCTGTTTCGGTCATAAGAGGAAGATCGCCCATGAATATTTCATGTTCATTGATTTCGTCTGTCTCTTTATTGTAAAGTCTGACCTTTACTTTTAAAGGCGCTGCATACGTGGCATCCCTGTCTTTACATTCCGGAATAGAATATTTCACATCATCCTTGCATAACGTAAAATCAGTAAATTCCAGGCTTAAATGGCCGCTATAATCAGCTATTGGCGAAATATCTGCAAATACTTCTCTTAAGCCTTCGTCTAAGAACCACTGATAAGAATCTTTCTGGACCTCAATCAGATTTGGTATTTTCAGAACTTCTTTCTGCCGTGAATAACTCATACGTAAACCTTTTCCAGCCTGAACCGGACGTATTCTGTTTTTCTCCATTGACGTTTCACCTCTCGTTTTCATTCTATGCACATAGCCGCCCTGACGGCAGCGTCCCTAATGCAGTTACTGTATGAAAGGGCATAGTAAGTCTACCTCACCACAATAGTGCAACGTATATTATATTACAAGCCTGGTTTGAATGTCAAGGAAAAAACAGGAGATTTTTACGAAGCCGGAATGCGAAAAAGACCCAGGAATGCCGGAAACAAAAAAAAGACATAAGCAAAACCGCTCATGCCTTCTTGATTATAATGAAAATCCACAGTAATATTTGAGAATATTCTTGGCCAGCCATTGTATCACAACAATTGCTGCTCCAACATAAAAATACGGCGGACAAAAATACATCGCTTTGATTTTTCCGCGCGTAATCAGATTCAGCGTATGCGAACCCTCATACAAAATATAATAAGCCGCTGCGTAAACAACAAACGGATGATAATAAAGGCTCTTTATGATATTTCCGTGCAGCAACGCATATACAGACCGCGTACCGCCGCATCCCGGACAATAAAAACCCGTCATGGAATAAAAAACACATGCCGGAAGATCTTTAAGAACCGTCACTTGCAGCACACAAACAACAAAAAGATAAATTACGCCGACAAAACCAATTCCCAGGCCCACATAATAGCAGCGCCTGGAAATCAATTCGATATTGGGAATACCATACTTCTCGTTCATAAATTATATCATTTACAAAAGGCCGCCAAATATGCCTAAAAATAAAAAAGCATTCGGCACCAGAGATACAATTGAGCAGACTACGCCTGCAATTGCCATTCCTTTTCCGGGCTTCTGCCCTGCAAGAGAGACTGCCCCAAGGATCACTCCAACCACTGCACAGGGAACCGAAATAAACCAAAAACAGCATGCCATAACTAACGCCACAATTCCCAAAACCATTGAAGCAATTGCTAATCCGGATCCTCCATTGTTCTTCATTTCCATAAACTTTCTCCTTTCAAAACATTTAACATATTCTTCAACGACAGAATTTACCTGTAACTATTCTATAATTATGCCGCCAAATCTATGTCAATGATATTATATCCGTCTATTTTTGTCAATTGATTATTCATTTTGTCGATTCTTGTCTGAAATCGCAATAATAAAATTCCCTCTTTTGCGGTCTTTGTGTTTTAACGTTTACTTTCATGGAATCCGATGCCATGACGCCGCGGCTCATTCTAATGATCCCGAACCAGAATAACGGCTGATACAAGCGTTAATACGCCCGCCACTGCGAATAAATCCGCTTTCACACATATATTTTCATTAATATGGATTTTCATATATCTCCAATTGTAAAAACCGTCGCTCTCTTCTCCGTCCAGGCGCTGCTCACTCCGGCCAGACTCTAAAACGGCAGCTTCCCTTTTTTGATCCGCTTCCCTCAAATCCGCGCGCGCTTTTGTTTCTCCATAGAATAAAATACAACAATAGAATAACAGCATTCCCACAAAAAATTGATATAAAAATTTTTTCACTTTTGTATGTCCTCCTGTAAGCCGGCATATTTTTACATCTATATATTACGCATACTGTTATATAATGTCAATATTTTTTCGCTTTAAGCGAATAATATGAATCTATAATTAATGTTTAGATTTCGGGAATCCTGATACAATAATTGAGACATATGGAGGAATCACAATGGAAGATATTCTTGACAAACCAGAAATCGGGCAAAGAATCCGGCAGCTTCGGCACATGCATGATTTTACACAGGCGGAATTTGCCGAGCTTATTGACATATCCATCAATTTTTTATCCGAAATAGAAAACGGCAAAAAGGGACTGTCTCAGGATACCCTCGCAAAAATATGCCGGCAGCTAAACACTTCTGCCGATTATATTCTGTTTGGCGTTAAGCAAAAACAATCTTCGCTGATTGAGATGGCAAACATCCTCACCATAGAGGAACTGGAAACAACCATCCGCTACCTGGAGTCCCTGATCCAAATGAAGAAAATACAGATATAAAAAATGCGGGAGCCATAAAGCTTCCCGCATTTTAAATTCTTTTTATGATAAATTATTTCAAGGTAACCTTTGCGCCTTCCGCCTCAAGTTTTGCCTTGATATCTTCAGCAGCTGCTTTGTCAGCCGCTTCTTTTACAACTTTCGGAGCGCCGTCAACTACGTCTTTTGCTTCTTTTAATCCTAAGCCGGTAACTTCACGAACAACTTTAATAACTTTAACTTTGTTTGGTCCAACTTCTGTCAGCTCTACGTCAAACTCTGTCTTCTCTTCCTCTGCCGCGCCTTCTCCGCCAGCTGCTGCAACTACTACGCCAGCTGCTGCAGATACGCCGAATTCTTCTTCGCATGCTTTTACCAAATCATTTAATTCCAATACGCTCAACTCTTTGATAGCTTCAATAAATTCTGCTGTTGTTAATTTAGCCATTTTAATTTCCTCCGTTATTATTATTTTACTTTTCCTGTTTCATTGTGAATCTTTTCTTCGTCAGCTTTCCATAAAGCTCATTGTATGCCGGACAACAAATCTTTTACGCTTCTGCCGGCTCTGCTTCTTCGGTCTGCGCCGCAGCGTCTCCGGAGCCGTCTTTCTCCGCAATCTGCTTAAGCACACGGGCGAAATTCGCAATTGGAGACTGAATGCTTCCAAGGAATTTTGCAAGCAATTCTTCTCTGGACGGAACTGCCGCAATCGCTTTCATGCCGTCCGCGTCATAAAATGTACCTTCTACAACACCTGCTTTGATTTCAAGCGCCGGAGCCGTTTTTGCAAATTTTGCAAGAATTCTGGCCGGAGCCGTCGCATCCGTAGTAGAAATCGCAAGCGCGCTCGGTCCTTCCAGCACCTGAGAAAGGCTTTCAAAATCCGTGCCTTTGAATGCAAAATTCATCATAGTATTCTTATACACTTTATAAGAAACGCCGGCCTCTCTAAGCTGCTTACGCAACTGAGTATCTTCTGCAACCGTAAGGCCGCGGTAGTCAACTAATACGGCTGACTGCGCTTCCTTGATGCTTTCAGAAATCTCCTGTACGACTGGTTGTTTCAGTTCAACTTTTGCCACTAGTCGTGCACCTCCTTCTATTATTTTAAAAAAACATACCTCTCTGCCCAAAGACAGAGAGGTAATGATCGTTCACAAAGATAAAATCTTACATTTTCCTCGGCAGGCTCAAAAGATTACGCCGTATGGCGCCTGCTGTCTTCGGCAATATACATTTCGGTTATGCATTATAGCATGATATATTACAGATGTCAATCCGCAAATTTACCTAACAACTTTCAGGGTATTTACTCTTACGCCCGGTCCCATAGAAGGCGCAAGCGTAATGCTCTTAATAAACTGTCCTTTCACGCTGCTTGGTCTTGCTTTGTTGACTGCATCCATAAGAGTTTGGAAGTTGTCCGCTAATTGTTCTTCTGTAAAGGATGCTTTTCCAATTGGCACATGAATAATATTGCTCTTGTCTAATCTATACTCAATCTTACCGGCCTTGATATCCGCAATTGCTTTTGTAACATCCATCGTAACTGTTCCGGCTTTTGGATTTGGCATTAAGCCTTTTGGTCCAAGTACGCGTCCTAACCGTCCTACAACGCCCATCATATCCGGGGTCGCAACTACTACATCAAAATCAAGCCATCCTTCTTTCTGGATTTTCGGAATCAGTTCCTCGCCGCCAACGAAATCCGCACCCGCTGCCTGTGCTTCGTCAAGCTTTGTTCCTTTTGCAAAAACCAGAACGCGAACGGTTTTACCCGTTCCGTGAGGCAGTACTACCGCGCCACGAATCTGCTGTTCTGCGTGACGTCCGTCACAACCGGTTCTGATATGAGCTTCGATTGTTTCATCAAACTTTGCAACTGCCGCTTTTTTTGCCAAAGCAACAGCCTCTTCTTTATCGTATAAAGCTGTCTTGTCAATTGCCTTTGCAGCTTCTAAATATCTCTTTCCTCTTTTCATGATATAACCTCCTGTGGTGTTATCGGGGGAGCGTCTCCCTCCCACTATTTACTTGTTAAAGCCTCCGGACTACTCTTCCACCGTTACGCCCATCGACCTTGCCGTACCCGCGATCATGCTCATAGCCGCTTCTATGGATGCCGCGTTTAAATCCGGCATTTTCATCTCTGCAATTTCCTGAAGCTTCGCTTTGGAAATCGTTGCAACCTTTGTTTTGTTTGGTTCCGCGGAACCGGATTTGATGCTGCACGCCTTTTTAATTAACACCGGAGCGGGCGGAGTCTTTGTAATAAAGCTGAAACTTCTGTCTGCGTAAACCGTGATTACTACGGGAATAATCAAATCTCCCTGATCTGCCGTTCTCGCATTGAACTGTTTTGTAAACTCCACAATGTTTACACCGTGCTGTCCTAATGCAGGTCCAACCGGAGGAGCTGGTGTTGCCTTTCCGGCAGGGATCTGCAGCTTAATATATCCTTGTACTTTCTTTGCCATTTGGAATTAACCTCCTTAATTCATCTTCTTTACTTCTGCGAAACTGATTTCTACCGGCGTCTCGCGGCCGAACAATTCAACATTGATGGTAACAATCTGTTTCCCATGGTTCATCGACTGGATCACACCGATGGTATCTTTCCAGACCCCTCCGGTCACCACAATCGTATCGCCCTCTTCAAAATTAACCACAATGTCTTCTCTCTTGATTCCCAGCGGCATCATTTCTTCGTCTGTTAATGGCACAGGCTTCGATCCGGGCCCGACAAATCCCGTAACGCCCCTTGTATTCCTGACAACATACCAGGTATCATCATTCATAATCATGTTAATGAGTACATACCCTGGAAACATCTTCTTGGAAACCTGCTTCTTTGCACCGTTTTTCATCTCAAAAACATCCTGCATCGGAACTCTCACTTCAAGAATCTGATCCTCTAAATGTCTGTTTTCAATTGTCTTGTCAATGTTTG
>CAJUJL010000041.1 GCA_910586725.1 uncultured Lachnospiraceae bacterium
TTTTACGGCTTGGATTTTATATTCCATGTCGTATTTCCGTTGTTTTTTTGCCATTATAGTTGCCTCCTTGATTCTCTTTGATTATGCATCAATTCCTTGCGTATAAGGTGTCAACTAAAATGATACAACATCATGTTAGGGAAGGATATGCTGGAAGAACTGAGGTTCCTGCTGAATTGCAGGTTTGACTCCACAAGCCCGATGTCGCTGGTGCTTGTAGGTCAGACGGAATTATGGGAGCAGAAACTCAAGCTTCAGGCCTATGAGGCCATAAGGCAGCGTATCGACATGAACATCGTGCTGGGAAGGCTGGACCGTGCAGAAACAGGAAAATATGTTGCAACCCATATGGCATATGCGGGTGCAGGGAAAGAGATATTCACCAGCGGCGCAGAGGACGAAGTCTATAAGATATCTGCGGGCATACCGCGGATGATAAACCGTGTATGTGAAAAGGCGCTGATGTATGCGTGCCAGCAGCAGAAGCGGCTGGTGGACGAGCACATGGTGCGTTTTGTGGCGGACCATGAGATGCTGGGAGGTGTGGGATGATGACATGGCCGGAAGGGCGCATGGAGTTTGTATGCACCGTGCCGGCGGAAGAAGGAAAAAGGGAAGAAAGATGGCTTGGGGAAGTGAAAGTCAGAAGTTACGGCCCGGGCATGGCGGAGCTTATTATTTATGGGAGGGACAGCTGTACCAATGCAGTGATCGGGAAATATATGAGCGGCCAGTATATCTGTATGCCGGACATCGATACAGGATGCCCCTTAAGCAGACTGTCCGATTTATTCTGGAACAAAGAGAGGCTGTCAGCGAATATGAATGAAACAGATGCTGTAACCGTTGCCCACGCCCTGCGGGCATTATCCGGGTATACAGGGAAAGACTGGCTGTAGGGAAGCGTGGCAACTATACGCAAAACAGATGTTAGGCGAAGTGTGTGGGTTGAAGGGACAATTCAATAAAAGGGAAGGAAAAGCAGGCCGTCCGGAGGAAACCGGGCGGCCTGCTTTATAAGTTGAGTATGTCTGTGGCACAACTCCATGAAGGGATAGGAAATGGGGGAAGTAGAATTGTCAGATAATTACCGGCTGGGGGATGGAAAAAGCTGTCTGGGAAGCTGACAAAAAGCGAAGGGCAGATAATTGTAAATACAATTAGGCTGGTGACAGGAAAACGGGCAGGTTTGCGACAGCGGACAGGGGTAAATCTGTGACAGCTCATGAAGTTATTAACATATATCAATTTAATGGGAATTTTTGAAAGATACTCAGACATGGATGAAGAAGATTTTTTGAACGGATTCACGATAAATGAGCAGGAGCGTAAAAGATCATTAGATTATGAAATAAGCAGGTATTTGTCAAACGTGCGAAGTGATAGAATGGGCTGTCCAATTATACATGCAGTGGGTATATATGGATGGAAACCTATTTATAAAGATGATGGTGAAAATATTATCCAAGTTCTATGGAAAGAAAGATATACTTCTAATTATGTCATGGATGAATACGTGATAGGGTAAGTTGCAGGTTAATAGGAAATTTTACTAATTTTCATTTAGTTGGAAATCAAAAATGTGCAAAGTCCTTTGGGTGCAAAAAATAACGATAGCCACGCTGAAAAACAGGCTATCGTTATTTTTTACATTCTGGAATATCGAAAGTGCGGCAATTTTAATTAAGAAAACGATAGTCGCTTATGCGGGGATACATCGGCCTTTCTGAAAAGTGTTGATTTCAGAGCGTTTGCGGTAAATTTGAAAACGATAGCACCCACTCAAAAATTGTATCAATCTGGACACGCAATATGGTGTGAGAGGTCGGAAATTTCTCAATTAGAGAAATTTCCTCCTAATTGATTTTTAAAAAAGAATTAAAAATTTAGCTATACCGAATAAATCTGCAGGTATGGTAAAATAACCTGCCATCTGTTATAATAAAAAAATACGAAAAACAGAAATCATGCTTTAAACCGAATACGGAGGAATTGTTATGGGAAAAAACGTTCGCAGATACGTTCTGATAGCGGCAATTGCAGTTTTGTGCATGCTGCCTCAGAAAATATTGGCCCAAAATACAGAATATGATCTCAATCAGAATAAGACCGTTACCATTGCGCAAAAAGACAGCTATGCGGATTCCGGTAATTACACATGGCTGAAATACACGCCAAAAGCAGACGGCCGTCTGACGATCACGTTGTCGGATCCGGAATATGCCGCGCAGAATGCAAAAGGCTATATTGCTCTCTATAATGGCACAAAGACAAGAATTCTCTCTTCCAAATCTATATTTTACAATACGCAAAACAGAAATCATGCTTTTTGGAATGAAATTGCATTTGGATTGCAGAAAGGCCAGTCGTATTATATCCGGATAAAAGGAGATTCCGGCGTAAAAATAACCCGTGCCTTCTCAAAAATAAAAAACAAAGCAGGGAGTTTAAAATCAAGGGCCGTCACGATCAAAAAGAATAAATTCAAATCCGGAATCATTCCAGCGGGCGCATCGACCGCCGACTGGTATAAGGTGAAACTGACCAAAAAACAGAAAATACGCATCTATTACAACATAAAAAGCAGGGGAACATTTAAAATCTCATTCTATTCCGGATCACAGCTCTACGCCAGCCAAAACGTTTCCTATACGGCCAAACAGAAGAAATTTACAATCTATTTGGAGGTGTCGCAGAAGCAGACGGGTCTTCAGCCAGGAGTGTATTATATCAAAATCGAACGGGCGGATTCCGGTTCTTCCGGTTCTTACAAAATAAAATGGAATTAAATGAAACGACAGGAGAAAACATAGCGATGGATGTAAAAGAATTTTATTATGATTTACCCGAAGAGCTGATTGCACAGGATCCGTTGGAGAATCGTTCGGCTTCCAGGTTAATGGTTCTCGATAAATCATCGGGCAATATAAAACATCAGATATTTTCAGAGATTACGGAGTTTTTACAGCCGGGCGACTGTCTTGTGATTAACAATACAAAAGTAATCCCTGCCCGTTTATACGGAAGCAGAGAAGACACCAATGCCAAAATTGAACTTCTTCTGCTGAAACGCAAAACAGACAATATCTGGGAGACTTTGGTCAAACCGGGCAAAAAAGCCAAAATCGGCACGAAAATCATATTTGGCGACGGACTTTTAAAAGGAGAAATCATTGATATTGCAGAAGAAGGCAACCGCCTGATTCGGTTTGCCTATGACGGCATATTCGAAGAGATCTTAGATAAACTTGGACAGATGCCTCTGCCGCCGTATATAACGCATCCGTTAACGGACAAAAACCGTTATCAGACGGTATATGCCAAATACGACGGTTCCGCAGCGGCGCCAACGGCAGGACTGCATTTTACCCCGGAATTATTGCAAAAGATCAAAGAGATGGGCGTTGCGATTGCGGAAGTTACGCTGCACGTAGGCCTCGGCACGTTTCGTCCGGTAAAAGAAAACGACATTTTAAAACATCATATGCATTCGGAATTTTTTCAGATCGACGAAACGGCGGCAGACATAATTAATGCGGCAAAAGAAAACGGGAACAGAGTCATCGCAGTAGGCACGACAAGTACAAGAACACTGGAAGCGGCTGCGGATGAGAATGGTTTTTTGTCTGCCAAAAGCGGATGGACGGAGATCTTTATCTATCCCGGATATACGTTTAAAGTCATTGACGGGCTGATTACAAATTTCCATTTGCCCGAATCCACGCTGCTTATGCTGGTGTCGGCCCTGGCCCAAAAAGAACATGTATTAAACGCCTACGAAGAGGCAATCCGTAAACGGTACCGTTTTTTTAGTTTTGGAGACGCCATGCTGATTATCTGACGGGGTTAATGACAGATTAACCCCTCCAGATCGCGGTAAAAAGAGGGATAGGAAATCGCAACGCAGTCTGCGTTTTTCATGGTGCACGGCTCCTTTAAGGCAAGAGCCGCAATTGCAAATGACATTGCAATTCTATGATCCATATAACTCTCAAAGTCCGCTCTATGAAGCAGATTTGGATTTCCGTTTATAATCATCCCGTCTTCTGTCGGGATCACGTCTGCGCCCATACGCAGCAAATTATCTGTAACCGTTCCAATCCGGTCGGATTCTTTGACTTTTAGTTCGGCCGCGTCTCTGATTATGGTAGTTCCTTCTGCAAATGCGGCCATCACCGCAAGGATGGGAATTTCATCAATCAAAGCAGGTATCATTTCTTTTTCAATCACAGTTCCATGAAGAGAGCCGGATGTAACAAGCAAATCGCAGACGCATTCGCCGGAAACCGTACGCTCATTCAGCATCTGAATCTTTCCGCCCATTGCGCGGGCGGCCTTTAAAATGCCGTCTCTGGTCGGGTTGACGCCGACATTTTGAATCAAAATTTCCGCATCCTTTACCAGCAGTCCGGCCGCAATAAAATAAGCCGCCGAAGATATATCGCCGGGAACGAAAATCTTTTGTCCGGTCAAAGAAGGCTGCGGCAGAATGGAAACCGTTGTGCCTTCGGATTTTATGTTTGCGCCAAATGCGGAAAGCATCAGCTCCGTATGGTTTCTGGACAACACAGGCTCCGTAACGCCGGTAACGCCGTCGGCAAAAAGCCCGGCAAGCAAAACGCAGGACTTTACCTGCGCGGAGGCTACGGGAGAATTGTAATGTATGCCATTTAATTTTGCGGGAGAAAATAACAGCGGTACGCAGCCGTTATTTCTTTCACTGCGCACATCGGCGCCCATTGCCAGAAGCGGCGTAAGAATCCGCTTCATCGGCCGTTTCTGAATCGACGCGTCTCCGCTGACGGAAGAAGCAAACGGCTGGCCGGCAAGAATGCCGGACATAAGACGCACGGTAGTTCCGCTGTTTCCTGCGTCCAGTAAACCCTCCGGAGCGCGGAGAGCATGCAGCCCTTTCCCGTAAATGACAATCTTCTCCGGCTGGTTTTCAATGGAGACGCCCATTTTCCGGAAACAGGAAATCGTAGATAAGCAGTCCGCTCCCTGTAAAAAATTTTGGACCTCGGTGATTCCATTGGAAATTGCCCCAAACATAATGGCGCGGTGTGAAATTGATTTATCACCTGGAACCGATATGGTTCCTCTTAATTGCTTTGCATTTTTTAACTCCATAAGTTTCCTTTCGTAGATCAGCGTTCATAAACCGTATAATGGTATTTGCGCAGCAGTTCAATAGCACGCGCATAGGACATTTGGTCGTACATCTCAATTCTCAAAACGCCTTCTTCAAATTCACGGTTGTGTATAATTCCAATATTTTTAATGCTTAAATTATTGCTGGCTAAAATAGTGGCAATTGCAGCTATGCCGCCGGCCTCGTCGATCAAATCACAATAAAATTCAAATACGGTCCGTATGGAGCCTTTGGGTGAGATTTCCAGGGAATCTCTGTAGTCTTTGGAAGACTGGAAAAAACGCCTGATCCCGTCGGAATCTAAGGCTGCGATTTTGCCTTGAATATCGTTTAAAATCTTTTGATAAGCGTCAAACATACAAAGAATCTGATCCTTATTCGTCATGCAGATTTCTTCCCACATAACGGGGGAAGAGCTTGCAATCCTTGTAATATCCCGAAATCCTCCGGCTGCAATGGTTTTCATCGTCTCCTGTGAATCGTCGGACGCTTCCACAAAATTTACCAGCGACGCCGCCAGAATATGGGGCAGATGACTGATCGCCGCCGTGGCAGCGTCATGCGCGTCATAATTTAAAATCATAGGGATTGCCCCAAGCGATCCTATAAATTCCTGAAATTCCTCCACATAAGACGGATGTATGGCAGAAGTGGGCGTAAGAATATAATACGCATTTTCCAGCAGATATGCCGTGGCGTTGCCAAGGCCTGTCTTTTCCGAGCCGGCCATCGGATGCCCTCCAATAAAATGCCCGTCCATTCCCAGTTTACAAACAGCTTTGTGAATGTCTCCTTTTACGCTTCCTACATCGGTTAAAATACAGGAATCTTTTATGATGTCTTTTAATTGTTTGATATAGAGCAGATTCTGCTGCACCGGAGCGCACAAAAACACGCAGTCGCAGTCGCAAAAATCTTCTATGGATGCATTTTCACTGTTTTCAATCAGGCCTTCTTCATAGGCCATCGTAATCGTAGACGCATGTGCGGACAATGCAATGATTTTCAGATCTGCATGAATCCGTTTGGCGGTTTTTACGATGGAACCGCCGATTAAGCCCAAACCAATAAATCCAAGTTTCTGGATTGTCATGAAAAATCCTCCTGTTAATCAAGAAATTACTACGTTTCATCATAATATGTCCCGGCAGAAATGTCAATGCTTTAAAGCAGTAAAGCAGCTAAAAATGGCGCGTTTCCGTTTTTTCATCAAGGACATTATCAAACAACTGAAATTAAAATGTCTAAATTGTATAAAATAGTTGTAATACCGGCAGAAATTTAGTAAAATATAACCATATAAAAAGACAGAATATTCTGTAACGAACTAGATTGGAGGATTTGTTTTATGAATGTTTACACAACTGACAAAATTCGCAACGTGGCGCTTCTTGGACATGGAGGCTGCGGGAAAACCAGCCTGGTAGAGGCAATGGCCTATTTATCAGGGATCACGACCCGGATGGGTAAAGTAAGCGACGGCAATACGATCAGTGATTTTGATAAAGAAGAGACAAAACGTCTTTTTTCTATCAATACTTCCGTTGTTCCGATTATTTGGGAAGATACCAAAATTAATATTTTAGACGCACCGGGATATTTTGACTTTGCCGGTGAAGTAGAAGAAGCCGTATACGTAGCAGACGCGGCAATAATCGTAATATCCGGTAAAGCGGGCGTTGAAGTCGGAACGAAAAAGGCATGGGAGATTTGCGAAAAATATAAACTTCCAAGAATGGTATTTGTAACAGATATGGATATTGACGAAGCAAGTTACCGCCAGGTAGTGGAGGATCTTGAGGAATTATACGGGAAGAAAATCGCGCCGTTCCACCTTCCGATCCGCGAAAACGGCGAATTTGTCGGATATGTGAACGTATTGCAGCAAAGAGCAAAACGCTGGACGAAAGACGGCGGCATAGAGAAATCAGAAGTGCCGGATTATTCCAGAGAAAATCTGGAATCATACAGAGAAGCATTGATGGAAGCCGTTGCGGAAACAAGTGAAGAGCTGATGGACCGGTATTTCGGCGGCGAAGAATTTTCAGAAGATGAAATCCGCCAGGCGCTGCGCGTAAACGTTTCCGAAGGAAGCATTGTACCGGTATTGATGGGGTCTAACATTCTTGCAAGAGGCGTATATACGCTTTTGGTGGATATTGTAAAATACCTGCCCGGCCCTGACAAAAGAACCTGCGCCGGCATCAACGCCAAGACAAATGAAGTATATCAGGCGGATTACGATTTCTCCAAACCCAAATCGGCTTATGTATTTAAGACAATCGTGGATCCGTTTATCGGAAAATATTCTCTGATCAAAGTGATTTCCGGCGTATTAAAAACAGACGACGTGCTTTACAACTATCATCAAAGCACAGATGAAAAAATCGGAAAGCTCTATGTAATCCGCGGCAATAAAACAGAAGAAGTAAAAGAGCTTCACGCGGGAGACATCGGCGCACTGGCCAAACTGACCAATACCTCCACAACAGATTCTCTGTCCACAAAAGCAAATCCGATTCATTACATAAGAACAAGCATGCCGACGCCTTATACCTATATGCGTTATCAGGCTAAGAATAAAGGAGACGAAGATAAGATTTCCCAGGCATTGCAGAAACTTACGGCGGAAGATCTGACATTAAAAACCGTAAACGACAGCGGAAACGGTCAGACTCTTTTGTATGGTATGGGCGAGCAGCATTTAGACGTTGTTGTGAGCAAGCTGCTGAACAAATATAAAATTGAAGTGGAGCTTTCCAGGCCCAAAGTCGCTTTCCGTGAAACAATCCGCAAGAAATCCGATGTGGAATCCAAATACAAGAAACAGTCGGGCGGGCACGGACAATATGGTCATGTTAAAATGACGTTTGAACCTTCCGGCAATATGGAAGAAGCATATGAATTTGATCAGATTGTCGTAGGCGGCGCCGTGCCGAAGAACTATTTCCCGGCAGTGGAAAAGGGCGTTCAGGAAGCCGTATTAAAAGGGCCTCTTGCCGCATATCCGGTTGTCGGCGTAAAAGCGGTGCTTTACGACGGATCTTACCATCCGGTGGATTCTTCCGAAATGGCATTTAAAACAGCTTCCCGACAGGCGTTTAAAAAAGGCTTCTTAGAGGCGTCTCCTGTTTTACTGGAACCGATCGTATCCTTGAAAGTTGTTGTGCCGGACGCTTATACCGGAGATATTATGGGAGACTTAAATAAACGCCGCGGAAGAGTGCTTGGCATGAACCCGATCGAAGGCGGCAAGCAGGAGATTGTTGCGGATGTGCCCAGCATGGAATTGTTTGGCTATAATACGGACCTTCGCTCCATGACAGGCGGCGCAGGAGATTTCTCCTATGAATTTGCAAGATATGAACAGGCTCCGTCCGATATTCAGGAAAAAGAAATTGCAGCAAGAGCCAACAAATTAGACAGTCCGGAATAAAATTATTTTTGAAAAACAGCATAATTAAGGCTTTGCAGCTGCAAACTAATCCGGGAAGCGAAACACTGAAAATCATTTTTTAAGAAATGGGGCGTTACTATGAAGAAATGTTTTTCCGTGCTGCTTATTTTCGTTTTTCTTTTACAGGAACCGTCTCTTTCCAGGGCAGATTATTTTGAAAGAGACGCATACCGCAGCAGACAAGCTTACATGCACCATGTAACACAGGAAGCCGTAAAATTAAGAGATATAAAACCCGATGATAAATTTCATCTGAAATATTATTTAAACGGCGGCATTTTTACAACCGGCAGTCCGACAGAGTATGACGCAAAGGATTTGCCGGTTGTGCCGGAAAGTCCTGTCAGAGAAGGTTATAATTTTGCCGGATGGTATACTGACAGTCGTTTTTCCCAAAAAATCAGCCACATTGACGCTGATACAATCGGCTCTTATCATTTGTATGCCAAATGGACAAAGCGGATCGACGGAGATTATAATATACAGATGTATACTTATCCGAATTCCGTAACGAACCGCAGCAATAAAAAACTCAAAAACTGCAGTTATGAATTTCTGAACAATGTAAAAATACCCGGAATGCCTTCTACCAGAGAAGAAGATGTAAAACAAAACCGCATCACGGACAGCAGCCAATGTCTGCAGGGAATCTGTCTGACAGAGGATTATCTGCTTATCAGCTCTTACAGCAGCGGTCAAAATAATACATTGGGCTGCATTCATATTTTTGATAAACAAAGCGGCAAATATCTGGCTTCACTTGGCATGAAAGAACGTTCTCATCTGGGCGGGCTTGCGTTTGACGGAACCAATATCTGGGTCTGCCACTCCAACAGCAGCGCCTTAGAGTGCATTCCTTACCAGTTTGTAAAACAGATTGCAGAGATTCAGCCGCAGTCCGTTGTGGACTGTTCCGCATTATTTCAGGAATACCATGTGTCCAACGTTCCATCCTGTATGGTATATCACAACGGCAGACTGTGGGTGGCGACGCATTCAAAACTGCTGAATTCCAAAATGGCGGCCTATAAAGTTACTAAAAACGGCTTGCGGCAGACAGACAGTTACCGGATTCCGGGCAAAGTTCAAGGCATTGCTTTTGACGAAGAAAACCGGGTTTACATCAGCGCTTCTTATGGCAGAAAAAAATCATCTTATTTAAGAGTATACGATTCTGTGGCCCGGTTAAATGAAAACCCGAATCATCCAATGGTAAAAATTGAAATGCCTCCCTGTTCAGAAGAGATTGCGATGGCGGATAATAAGCTTTACGTGTTATTTGAATCAGCCAGCGAAAAATATTTTGAAGGAACGGACGGCAAAGGAACCAGCATTTCTCCCATTGATGAAGTTCTTGTTATTTCAAAGCGTTCCATTTTGAAGTAATATCGTATATAATAAATTACAAAACCAGCCTCTGGTGTAAGCCAGAGGCTTTTTATGCCATCCCGTCGTATGCAAAGATGACAGGATGCAACATAATTTTTTGAAAATGGGAGAATACAAATGCACAAACAAAAATCTCTGGACAAATCAGAATTATTCGAACGGACGCCCGTTCCAAAAGCAGTGATGACGATGTCGCTTCCGACCGTGTTAAGTTCCCTTGTCATGGTAATTTACAATCTGGTGGACACCTATTTTGTCGGGATGCTGAACAATCCGATTGAAAATGCCGCCGTAACCCTGGCGGCGCCCGTGCTGCTTGCGTTCAACGCCGTCAACAATCTGTTCGGAATCGGAAGCTCGAGCCTGATGAGCCGTTCGCTTGGAAAAAAAGAATACGATATGGTGCGGCGCAGCTCCGCGTTTGGCTTTTACTGCTCGATTGTAAGCGGGGCTCTCTTTTCCCTGCTGTATACGCTGCTGCAAAAGCCGCTGCTTGTGACGCTTGGAACAGACGCGCAAACCGTCTTTGCAACGGGAGAATACTTAAAATGGACCGTTACATTTGGAGCCGTTCCGGCTATTTTAAATGTTGTTCTGGCTTATCTGGTGCGGGCAGAGGGAAATTCCGCTTCGGCGAGCATTGGGACGATGGGCGGCTGTCTGTTAAATATCGTTTTGGATCCGGTTTTTATTCTGCCCTGGGGCTTAAACCTTGGCGCATCCGGCGCAGGGCTTGCCACGTTTCTTTCCAACTGCGCATCCTGCGCATACTTTTTCCTATTTTTATATCGGAAAAAAGAGGAGACGTATGTCTGCATTCGTCCTTCCGGATTTGTTGCGGACCGAAGCATTGTAAAAGAAGTCTGCGGAGTGGGAATCCCCGCGTCCATTCAAAATCTGTTAAACGTCACCGGCATGACGGTATTGAACAATTTTACCGCTTCTTATGGCGCGAACGCCGTAGCCGCTATGGGAATTGCGCAGAAGCTCGATATGATTCCCATGTATTTTTCCATGGGAATTTCCCAGGGGATTATGCCGCTTGTCAGTTATAATTACGCCGCGGCAAACATTCGGCGCATGAAGCAGACAATTTTGTTTTCTGCGAAAATGTCATTGGGATTTCTCCTGGTCATTGCAGCCGGTTATTATGCCGGATCCTACCGGCTGATTTCCCTGTTTATGCAAAACGAAGAAATCATCCGCTATGGGGGAGATTTTCTGCGGGGACTTTGCCTTGCGCTTCCGTTTTTGTGCGTAGATTTTCTGGCGGTCGGTATTTTTCAGGCGTGCGGCATGGGCGCAAAAGCGCTTGTGTTTGCCATTTTAAGAAAAATTGTAATGGAAATCCCCGCGTTGTACATTTTAAACAGCATCTGGCCAATGTATGGGCTTTCTTACGCGCAGCTAGCGGCGGAAGTTGTGCTTGCCGCCATGGCAGTCTGTTTTGTCAGAGGCATCTTAAAAGGCTCGTCCCAAAGAGAAAATCCGTAACAAAAAACGACAGGAAAATACTCTGTTTTTCTGTCGTTTTTTATGAAAACGATTTCATCATTTTTCACAAAAACAGAAAGGCAAGATTATATAACCTGACAATTTACAAAAACGCAAAGATTCGTTATTCTGTAACTGATATGAAATCGATCACATATTAAATGAAAGAAAACAGGAAAAACGGGAGGTGGCTGCATGAAACGGTATGACGTAGTGGCGCTTGGAGAGTTATTGATTGATTTTACGGAACACGGAACAAGCAATCAGGGAAACCCCATTTTAGAAGCCAATCCGGGCGGGGCGCCGTGCAATGTTCTGGCAATGCTCTGCCGTCTTGGCAAACAGACGGCGTTTCTTGGGAAAGTCGGAACGGATATGTTTGGAGACCAGTTAAAAGCGGCGATTTGCGAGGTTGGAATTGACGCCTCAGGATTGAAAAGAGATGAAAAAATCCATACGACGCTGGCTTTTGTCCATACGAAAGCAGACGGGGACAGAGAGTTTTCTTTTTGCCGCAATCCGGGCGCGGACGTAATGTTAAAAGAAGAGGATTTGGAAGAAGATCTGATAAAAAACTGTAAAATTTTTCACTTTGGATCGCTTTCCATGACGCATGAAGCGTGCAGAAAAGCGACGGAGCGAGCGATTGCCGTCGCAGAAGAAAGCGGGGCGATTCTTTCGTTTGATCCAAATTTAAGAGAGCCGTTATGGGAAAGCTTAGACGAGGCAAAGGAGCGGATTTCCTTTGGTTTAAGCCATTGCCATATTTTAAAAATATCCGACAACGAAATCCAGTGGCTGACCAGTGAGGAAGATTTCGATAAGGGCATTGCGCTTTTGCAGAGCCGTTACGAAATTCCGCTGATTCTGTTGTCTATGGGAAAAGACGGAAGCCGGGCATATACGAAAGACTGCCGCGCAGAGCGGCCGGCGTATGTGCAGGAGGGCACGATTGAGACGACGGGTGCGGGAGATACGTTTCATGGATGCGTTTTAAATTATGTTCTGGAACACGGCTTAGACGGACTTTCGAAAGAAAACCTTGAGGAAATGCTTTCGTTTGCAAATGCCGCGGCTTCGATTGTGACGACGCGAAAAGGCGCGCTTCGCGTTATGCCGGACAGACAAGAGATTGAAACGGTCATCGGATGACGGGCGGGGAGGATAGAAGAATGACAAAACAGGAAAAAAAGACAGAGGCTGTTTTTCAAAAACGACTGGACAGACATCACGACGAGCTGCGCTGGCTTTATATGGAGCTGTATGGAAACGATTCCATGTTTGCGGAGCTTTGCGAAAACATCAACCGGTTTTATCTCGAACGCGCCAAAAGCTTAAAAGAAATGGATTTGGAGCGTGAGACGCGCCCAGACTGGTATAAACAAAACGATTTGCTTGGCATGATGTTTTATATTGACAATTTTGCCGGAAATATGAAAGGCGTAGAACAAAAGCTTTCTTATCTGCAAAGCTGCAATGTAAACTACGTCCATCTGATGCCGTTTTTAGAATCTCCCAAGGGACGTTCTGACGGAGGATACGCCGTATCTGATTTTCGCAGCGTACAGCCGGCGCTTGGGTCGATGGAGGATTTGGAGCGCCTGACGCAAGCGTGTCACAAGAAAGGAATCCATGTCTGTATGGATTTTGTGATGAACCACACGTCGGAAGATCATGAATGGGCCAAAAAAGCGCGGGCGGGCGACGGAGAATATATGAGCCGCTATTTCTTTTTTCAGGATTTTACGATTCCCGCAGCGTATGAAAAAACAGTGCCGCAGGTATTCCCCACGACCGCGCCTGGTAATTTCACCTGGCTTTCGGATGCGGGCCATTATGTTATGACCAGCTTTTATCCGTACCAGTGGGATTTAAATTACCAGAATCCCAGAGTTTTTAATGAAATGATTTACAATTTCCTGTATCTGGCAAACAGAGGGATTGACATTATCCGCATTGACGCGGTACCATACATCTGGAAACAATTAAATACCCAGTGCAGGAATCTGCCCCAGGTACATACGATTGTCCGTATGATGCGCATGATCAGCGAAATTGCCTGTCCTGGCGTGCTGCTGCTTGGCGAAGTCGTTATGGAGCCGGAAAAAGTCGTGCCGTACTTTGGAACCGTGGAGAAACCGGAATGCCATATGCTTTACAATGTAACGACTATGGCGACGACATGGCATACGGTGGCGACCAGAACGACGGGGCTGTTGAAAAAACAGCTGGATGTGCTGTGTTCGCTGCCCAAAGAATATGTGTTTTTAAATTACCTCCGCTGTCATGACGACATCGGATGGGGGCTTGACTACGCCACGCTGAAAGCAGAGGGCTTTGAGGAACGTCTGCATAAGAAATATTTAAACGATTATTTCCAGGGATATGCGGGAGAGAGCAATAGCCGCGGAGAACTGTATAACGCGGATCCTGTCAGCGGAGACGCCAGATTCTGCGGGACGACGGCCTCTATGTGCGGCGTGGAAAAAGCCGGATTTGAACAAAATGATTCGGCCATGGAAGCGGCCATTCGCTTAGACCTGATGCTGCACGCCTATATGTTTATGCAGTCCGGCATTCCGGTGTTATACAGCGGGGATGAAATCGGCCAGGTCAACGATTATACTTACAAGGAAAATCCGGAAAAAGCAGCCGATTCCAGATATATCCACCGTGGAGCCATGCATTGGAATCTGGCAGAAAACAGCGCAAATCCGCATACGGTGGAGGGGAAAATTTTTTCCGGGCTGGCAAAGCTTTCCAAAATCCGAAAAACGGAACGGGTATTTGTCTGCGGCGCAGACGTCTGGACAAAGGATCTGGGAGATGCGTCGCTGCTTTGCATCGTCAGAGCTTTTGAGGGAGAAAAATTAATCGGTTATTTCAATTTCAGTGAATTTGAAAAGAGCGTTTTATTTGAAGAAGAAACGGATTATCTGGATTTGATTTCAGAAAAAGAAATACATCCCGGCGCGACATTGCAGCTGCCCGGCTATGGCTTTTGCTATCTGAAAAAGAAAGGGTAAGCATGAACGTATCAGAAATCGCAAAACTTGCAAATGTATCCAATGCGACGGTTTCCCGTTATTTTAACGACGGTTATGTTTCAAAGGAAAAGCGGGAGGCAATCCGAAAGGTCGTAGAGGAAACGGGATACCGGCCCCTGGCGCAGGCGCAGACGCTGCGGACCAAAAAGACGAAGATGATTGGCGTGATTGTGCCCAAAATTGCTTCCGCCGCCATTGGAAGAGTTGTGGAGGGGATTCTTTCTGTCCTGAATGAAAAAGGATACCAGATGCTTTTGGCCGTAACTCAGAACAATCCTCAAAAAGAACTGGAATATCTGGACGCGTTTTGCGGCAGACAGGTAGACGGCGTAATCCTGTCTGCCACGACGCTTACCGCGGAGCATAAGCGCAGATTCAAACGCGTTCAGACGCCGTTTGTTATTGTGGGCCAGCAGCTAAAGGGAAATTGCTGCGTTTTTCATGACGATTATCACGCCACGTACGATCTGACGACTTATATCCTGAAGAAAGGCCGGAAAAACCTTGGGTATCTTTGTGCGCCGCAAAAGGATCCGGCCGTTGGGGAACGGCGGCGCAAAGGGTATCTGGACGCGGTGCGCGACATGGGATGCAAACATCTGGCAGAGCATGTTGTAACGGCGTCTTTTGACATGGAATCCGGATATGAGAAAGCAAAGGAGCTGTTTGCTTCATACCAGGATCTTGACGCCGTCATCTGCGCCACGGACGCTATGGCGGTTGGAGCAATGCGCTATTTAAAAGAATGCGGCGTAAGAGTCCCGTCTCAGGTTCTTGTGGCGGGACACGACGATTCCGATTTGGCAAGGGTAACGTCTCCGCCGCTTCTTACCGTACATTATTCGTATGAAAAAAGCGGCGAACTGGCAGTAAAAATGCTGATGGAGATGCTGGAAGGACAGGAAGCTTTTGTAAAAGAAATGATGCTTGGCTACTCCATTGTAGACGCGGCCAGGCGATTGTGGGAGGACATTTTATGAATATCAGACTCGTAGCGACGGATATGGACGGAACGCTTTTGGACAGTCAGAAAAGACTGCCCGTTGACTTTATGGACTGGGTAAAAAACCATCCGGACATAAAGACGGTAATTGCCAGCGGAAGACAGTATTATACGCTGGTTAAAGATTTTCTGCCCATCAAAGAAAGACTGATTTACGTGGCCGAAAACGGCGGATTTGTATTTGAAAACGATAAGATTCTATTCAGAAATGTTATGAAAACGGAAGACGTTTCCGACTGCCTGAAATTGATTGACGGCATAGAGGGCCTTACGCCGGTGCTCTGCGGAGAAGCGTCCGCCTATATGCGAAAATCAAAAGAACATGTGCTGCGGGAGGTTGAAATGTATTACGCCCGTCTGCAAATCACGCAGGATCTGGAAACGGCGGCGCATTCGGATTCTGTCACAAAGATTGCGATTTTCGTGGATGAGAAAAAAGCAGAAGCGGCGACGGTGCATTTTTCCGGGATAAAACATCATCTGGACGCCGTATTGTCCGGCGACAGCTGGATTGATATTTCAAACCGCACGGTAAACAAAGGGGCTGCCGTCGGCGTGATTTTGCAAAAATATGGTATTCAAAAAGAAGAGGCCATGGCGTTCGGCGATTATTTAAATGACGCGCAGCTTTTGCAAAGCTGCGGGGAGAGCTATTGCATGGAAAACGGCCATCCGGATTTAAAGGCGCTGGCAAAGCACATGGCGGATTCCAATGACAATGACGGCGTTATGCGCGTGCTGCGGGGGATTTCGCATGGATAATCCGGTTTATTCAGCGATACAGCAAAATAAATTCGTTTGTAAAATGGCAGTTTTCTTTACGAAAGGAAAACTGCCATTTGCATAGAAAAATCAGGGAAAACATAATAAAATATATTGTTAGGTTAAATGAAAGAAAGATTTTTACAAAGGTTGTTTTTTTGAGAATAGTAAAGTAGAATATAAATAATGATAAAATTAAGATAAAATATTGATAAGGAGTGAACGCAGATGTTACAGATTAGACCTGTTTCAGATTTAAGAAATAAATTTCCTGATATTGAGAAGATTGTAAATGCGGGAGAACCGGTATATTTAACAAAAAACGGATATGGAGCAATGGTGGTGCTTAGTCTTGAAGAATATTCAAAGTTGACGGATGGTGTTGAAGCGGCACTGGATAAAGCAGATAGGTATGCGGCGGAAAACGATACAAGGATGAGCCATGAGGAAGTTTTTGGAGGACTACGGAGGAAGATAAATGTTCAGTAAAAAGTACAGATTAAGCTACCTGCCGCTTTTTTATGAAGATCTTGATGAAAAAGTTACCTATATTGCAGAAAAACTGAAGAATCCAAAAGCGGCAAATGACTTATTGGATAAGGTAGAGTCCGCTATAATGGAACGACTTCCAGTGGCGGAATCATTTGAACCATATCATTCTGTGCGAGAACGTAGATATTCTTATTATCGTATTTATGTGGATAATTATATTATTTACTATGTGGTAATTAATGATGACCCGAATGATTTGATTATGGAAGTTAGAAGGTTCCTTTATAATGAGCAGAATTGTAATAACATGGTGTGATGATAAGTAGGCAGTGAAGAATAATCATTGGCTGATATGGAAGTTATTTCTTTTCAATTTTTTCATGACAATAGAATTTTGCCAAAAGGGAAATATAGCTCTGTAAAATTAATTACACAAAAAGAAAACGCGCTAAGAAAGAAAAGATTATGAATATACTTATTATTGGGAATGGATTTGATTTGGCGCATAGACTATCTACGAAATATGGGGACTTTCTTAACTTTTGCGAAAGAGCAAGAAGAATCTATACTTTTCGTGAGGATGCTTCTTTAAATGATTATAAAAAGATACTATTGATAACTGGGATATAAGTGATGATATAAAAAATATACTATTAGAAAGCATCTTTATTTGTAAGGATAATCTTGACAAATCAGGTCCTTATGATAAAATTTAACGGAGTATGTAAGAGCGCCCGGCGGGTAGAATTCGTACCGCCGGGCTTATTATATCATAAAAATATCTTCTTGGGAGGAAGCGTTATGGCAGGAGCTTATAATCACAGAGCCATTGAACAGAAATGGCGCAGACATTGGGAAGAAAACCCGATCAATGTCAACGACGGCAAAAAAGAAAAATACTATTGTCTGGATATGTTTCCGTATCCGTCGGGAAACGGACTTCATGTAGGCCATTGGAGGGGATATGTTATTTCCGACGTCTGGAGCCGTTATAAACTGATGCAGAATTATTATGTCATCCATCCGATGGGATGGGATGCGTTTGGACTTCCGGCAGAAAATTATGCGATAAAAATGGGAATCCATCCTGCAAAATCGACGGCTGACAATGTGGCGAAGATCAAAGAGCAGATTCAGGAAATTGCGGCCATTTATGACTGGGATATGGAGGTCAATACGACAGATCCCGCTTTTTACAAATGGACGCAGTGGATTTTTGTGAAAATGTTCCAAAAAGGCCTTGCCTACCAAAAGGAAATGCCGATTAACTGGTGTCCGGACTGCAAAACCGGGCTTGCAAATGAAGAAGTCGTAAACGGCAAGTGCGAGCGGTGCGGCGCAGACGTGACGAAAAAGAATTTAAAACAGTGGATGTTAAAAATTACGGCATACGCGGATCGTCTTCTTTCGGATCTGGACAAGCTGGACTGGCCGGAAAAAGTAAAGAAGATGCAGACGGACTGGATTGGAAAGAGCCACGGAGCGGAAGTGGATTTTTCCATAGAGGGCAAAGAAGATAAGATTACGGTTTATACAACGCGTCCGGATACGTTATACGGCGCGACGTTTATGGTGCTTGCGCCGGAACATGCGCTGGCAAAAGAGCTTGCGACACAAGAGACAAAAGCTGACGTAGAAGACTATATATACAAGGCTTCCCTGAAATCTTCCGTAGACCGTCTGCAGGATAAGGAAAAGACGGGCGTTTTTACCGGAAGCTATGCCGTCAATCCTTTAAACGGAGCAAAAGTCCCCATCTGGCTTTCCGATTACGTGCTGGCAGATTACGGCACGGGAGCGATTATGTGCGTGCCGGCGCATGACGACCGTGATTTTGAATTTGCCAAAAAATTTGATCTTCCGATTGTACAGGTCATTGCAAAAGACGGAAAAGAAATCGAAGATATGACGGAAGCTTATACGGACGCAGTGGGAACCATGATCAATTCCGGCGACTGGAACGGCATGGAATCTGCGGAACTGAAATTAAAAGCTCCGGAAATGATAGAGAAAAAAGGATTTGGAAAGAAAACGACGAATTACAAGCTGCGCGACTGGGTATTTTCCCGCCAGCGTTACTGGGGCGAGCCGATTCCGATTATCCACTGTCCGGACTGCGGACCGGTCGCCGTGCCGGAAGAGGAGCTTCCGCTGCTTTTGCCGGAGGTAACCTCTTATCAGCCAACCGGAACGGGAGAGTCTCCGCTTGCAGATATTGCAGACTGGGTCAATACGACCTGTCCGCATTGCGGCAAACCCGCAAAGCGTGAAACGAATACGATGCCGCAGTGGGCCGGATCTTCCTGGTATTTCCTTCGGTATGTGGACAGCAAAAATGACAAAGAACTGGTCAGCCGGAAAAAAGCGGATCAATTTCTTCCTGTGGATATGTATATCGGCGGCGTGGAGCATGCCGTGCTGCATCTGTTGTATTCGAGATTTTATACAAAGTTTTTATGCGACATTGGAGCGATTGATTTTGACGAGCCGTTTGTCAAGCTGTTTAACCAGGGCATGATTACCGGCAAAAATGGCATTAAGATGAGCAAATCCAAAGGAAATGTTGTTTCACCGGATGATCTGGTCAGAGATTACGGCTGCGATTCTCTCCGGCTGTATGAACTGTTTGTGGGACCGCCCGAGCTGGATTCCGAATGGGACGACAGGGGAATTGACGGCGTATACCGTTTTATTTCCAGATTTTATCATCTCGTGATGGATAACAAAGACAAAGGCGCGGCAGAAACGAAAGAACTGATCAAGATCCGCAACAAGCTTGTTTACGACATTACGACAAGGCTTGAGAGCTTCAGCCTGAACACGGTGATTTCCGGCTTTATGGAGTATAACAACAAGCTTTTGGAACTTTCGAAAAAAGACGGCGTAGACAAAGAAACTTTAAATACATTTGTGCGCCTGATTGCGCCGTTTGCGCCTCATATTGGCGAAGAACTCTGGCAGGAGCTTGGCAATACTGATTCCGTATTCCACACCGGATGGCCCACTTACGATAAAAAGGCGATGGAAGACGATGAAATTGAAATCGCAGTCCAGGTAAACGGAAAGACAAAGACGGTTGTCACGCTTCCGAAAGACTGTGGAAAAGACGACGCGATTGCCAAGGGCAAAGAGGCGCTTGGCGATAAGCTGCAGGGAAGTGTTGTGCGTGAAATTTACGTTCCGGGCAGAATTATCAATATTGTTGTAAAATAATTTGAGAGAAAATTGGCGCAGGCAATGGAAACATTACCTGTGTCATTTTTTTAAATAAATGTGATAAGGTTTGAATGGATGGAAAAGCAGAGCTGTGAATATAAAAATCGTCTCTGCTTATGAAACATTCGGATAAACCTGTTACCAAGGAGGTTACGCAAAATGGAAAAATTGGAAAAAAGGCAAAATCCTCTGGCAGCCGAAAATACAGGCCGCCTGTTATGGAAATTTGCCGTTCCAAGCATTGTGGCAATGCTTGTCAGCTCCCTTTACAATATCGTAGATCAGTTTTTCATCGGAAGAAGCGTGGGAGAACTTGGCAACGCGGCGACGAATATCTCTTTTCCGCTGACAATCTCCTGCGTAGCCGCAGCTCTGCTGTTTGGGATTGGCGGGGCGTCGGCGTTTAACATTTCAATAGGACGCAGCGAGAAAGAGCCTCTTGAAAAAGAGCTTGCCGTACATTATATGGGAAATGCGATGACGCTTCTTTTCGTCTGCGGCGTTGTGCTGTGTCTGCTGACACAATTGTTTTTAGAGCCGATGCTGCGTTTTTTCGGTTCTCCCGAAGACGTTCTTTCCTATGCCAGGACATATACCCGTATTGTCTCTTTCGGCTTTCCTTTTTTTATTTTTGCTACCGGAGGAGGCCATTTGATCCGGGCGGACGGCAGACCCAAATTCACCATGCTCTGTAATTTATCCGGAGCGGTCATCAATACCGTTTTGGACGCTCTGTTTGTATTTGGATTTGAATGGGGCATGGCCGGAGCCGCGTTCGCCACGGTGATCGGGCAGTCTGTCTCAGGCGGTATGGCTGCCTATATGCTGTATCACTGTAAAACCATAACAATAGAAAAGAAGCATCTGATTCCCGGCAAAAAATATATCGCGCGGATCACTTCTCTCGGTATGGCTCCCTGCATCAACCAACTGGCAATGATGGTTCTTCAAATTGCAATGAATAAGTCGTTAAAATATTACGGCCGCTTATCCGACTATGGCGAAGCCATTCCTCTGGCATGCGCTGGCATTATCACAAAAGTAAACCAGGTATATCTGTCCTTTATTATCGGCATATCCCAGGGGCTGCAGCCCATTGTCAGTTATAATTACGGAGCAAAGCAGTACCGCCGCGTAAAAGAAGCGTATTTTAAGGCGTCGGTCTGCGGATTTTTGATTTCAGCAGCAGCATTTCTGTTGTTTCAGTTTGCGCCAAAACAGATTATTTCCATTTTTGGAGAAGGATCCGACGCATACGTTTTGTTTGCCTCCAATTACTTTCGAATATTTTTGTTTTTTACGTTTTTGAATTTTTCGCAAAAAATCACTTCCAATTTCTTTACATCTATTGGGAAACCGAAAGGCGGCATTTTCCTTTCTCTGACGCAGCAAATTTTATTCTTACTGCCTTTGCTTTTGCTTCTGCCGGTTTTTTTTGGCATCGACGGCATTATGTATGCCGGGCCGGCGGCAGATGTTTCATCCGGAATCGCGGCATTTGCGATGGCAGGATACGAGCTTAGAAAAAAAGAATATGCCAGCCAATAAGAACAGATCAAAAAATCTGCCTTGAAATTTAATACGGCAGATTTTTTGATAAAATGGCAGTCATCATTTTTTAAAATTCCGCATCAGCATCAAAAGCTGATCCGCTTTCCTTTGTTCCTCGGGAGTCATATTTTGCTTTAAAATTTCTATAATCAGATCTGTTTCATTCGGCGTAAACTGGATTCCCTCCTGTTTTGCAGTATTTACGGCCCCCATTACCATATTGGACATTTCTTTCGCATTTCCGGTTTTATTCTGTGCCGCAAATTTCATGAGAAAATCTATTTTTTCGGGTGATATGTTTGCAAAATTCGCATTGTTCTTTAAAAAATCATAATCCATAATCCATACATTCCTTTCTATGAGGCTGCCGGTTTCGTTTTATTCAGGATTTGGCGCATGCATAAACGCGTCGTAAGAAGAAAACATCTGAAACGCGGTAAGCATCGTGTCGATCGAATCCTGCTCTGCCGGCGTGCAAAATTTTTTAATGTCGTTTAACAGCTGCATTCTTTTTTCGGAAGGATCATCCGTGGAACACATACTGAGTGAAACCGGTTCCGTATTAAACAGGGAAGCGACATTTCTCAATTCAAGAAATTTTACCAGAATAGCAAAATGTTTCTGTCTGCCGCCGTCCATGTAAGGTATGATCGTTTTTAAAATCTGTATATTTCTGGACTGTGTTTCAACATCAAACGTAGTAGGGGTATATTCGTATTGTTCCTGCTCCATAAAAATCCTTTTTTATTTAAAATATGATGGAATCTTAAAATCTATGACTGAACAGAACCGTTATTTTTGCATATACTGATGAAAAAGAGGTGGCTGCTATGGGACGGTTGGTCATTAACGGAGATGAAATCTATGAGCTGGACGAAGAATGCTTAAAAGAAAAAAGAAAGAAAAACACTTTAAAAAACGCATCCTGCACGGCAAACAAGAACTCTCCGGTCAGAGTGCATGAAGGCAATCCTCAATTAAAATAACCATGCAAAGTAAACTACTGTGCATGGTTTCCTGTTTTTATAAAATCCAAAAACTTTTCCGTATCCGTATTGAGAATCAGTTTCTCATCAAAACCCACCTGTTCTAAAAGTTCCCGTGCCTCCTGAAATTCGCCGACCAGGGACGGATCATGGGCATCGGAACTGACAATAACAGGTGATTCATATTCCATGCAGAGTTTCAGCATGGTTTTATAATTTTCTATGCAGTTAAGTCTCTTTTGCTTCCTCCGGAACGTATTATTGTTGACTTCTAAAGCAACGTGGTATTTTTTGGCGGCCTGTACCAAAAGCTCATAATCCAGAGGCGTATGGTCGTCGTCCGGATGAGAAATGAAACATACCTTTTCATTTTTCATACACGAAATTACGTTTTCCGTATTTTTCTTCCTGCCCTGATCCTGGTAGCACTGCTCATGGATTCCGGCAATCGCATAATCAAGACGATCAATGTATTTTTGGTCCAGAGACAGCGTGCCGTCGTTTCGAACATTAATTTCACAGCCATGTAAAATGTCCACTCCATATAAATTACGCGGAACGACATAGAGCGTGGAAAAATAGATGGGATCCACTGTGCCGGGAATGCCGGGCCCATGCTCGCTGATTCCTAAAAGCTTTAGATTTTTCCCGCTCGCTGCCTGGGCCATTTCACGAATAGTGCCGAAAGCATGTCCGCTTGCCAAAGTATGCGTATGAATATCCAATACAAAATTTTGTTTCATGTTTTCCTCCCGGTTTCTGCTTGTTTTAGTTTATTCTGTTATTATCTCTGACATCCGGTTTTTTTGCAATAGAAAACATCTCATACAAGTCCAGCTTCTGATCGTTAATTCTTCCTGGGAAAGCTTTTGTTTTAATCTTGCTTCTCGGATTTTCGTTCCGACGATATTTGCAGGTGCAGGGAAACTGGAGCAAATCGAAGACAGTGAAAGTGAAAAGTTAAGGCAGGGAACATATGAATTGTAAAACATGTAAAACAAGAGAATGTGAATATGCAGAATTGGAAAAATTTTTGCAGTATATTTCAGAAGCTTACGGAAAGAATTTTGAAATATGTGAATGTCCGGATAAGAACAATTCCGATTATACATGCGATTTGGTGGTAATGGATCATGCCTCACAGGAAAAAATATACATAGAGATCAAAGAAGTAAAGTTTGGATTTGAGGGAAAACATTCTTTTCATGAAGCGATAGCGCAAAATAACGGAAAAATGATTCCATTACATTTCTGTTTGAGAGGAAGTCAGAGGAAACAAGAAATAATTTTGGTGACAACCTTGTTTTTGCAATCGAAACCGAAGAGGCAAATACGATAAAGGATTATTTCGACAGACTGGCGGATATGGATACATTAGAACAAATGTCAAAAAAAGCATATAACAGCATATATATTTTTGA
The DNA here is from genome assembly GCA_910586725.1 of uncultured Lachnospiraceae bacterium. GTDB lineage: Bacteria > Bacillota > Clostridia > Lachnospirales > Lachnospiraceae > Roseburia_B. Next base: position 23,971 of record CAJUJL010000041.1, read on the forward strand.
CCTTAATGTCCCTAAGATGTATGACTATGGAAGAAATTATAAAAGATATTATGGTATCATTACCTATAAAAAAGGCAGTAATATAATAACAATCCAGCCATATACGGACACAAGCAAATCACTTATGTATGTAAAAAAGGGGAAAAAGACGAAATTAATAAAAGGACATACGTATCGACTGACGGATTATGCCGGAGATTCCAGCAAAGGCAAAACGTTTACGTTAAAGTAAAGATTTCTATAAAAACAGGGAAATCCAAAAGGATTTCCCTGTTTTTATACGCTGGCATTAGCAGAAGCTGTTGCCGCATCCGCCGCAGCAGAGCAGTAATAAGATGATCCA
>CAJUJL010000042.1 GCA_910586725.1 uncultured Lachnospiraceae bacterium
AATTATAGAGGGATTCAGGAGATTAGAAAATCCGCAGGAATATTTGGCGCTTACAAAATAGTTTCTCCATCCTCTTATGAGTGGATTTAATTTATCTACTTTCAGCTCCAAACCTTCATAGGCTGATTTTCTGCAAGTAATCACTCTGATTGCATCTTTTACCTTTTTCACCGCCTTCTTACTTGGCATCATGTAAGGCAGCTTCCGCCCACATTTGGTTTTACCAAACTTCTGATAGCGGAATCCAAGAAAGTCAAAGCTTTCTCTATTCATATCTACAATCTTTGTTTTCTGCGGATTCAGCGTCAGTTTCAGCTTGCCCATTATTCTTTTCAGATGTTCAAACGCTAATTCTGCATCTTTTCTTGTTCTGCACACAATCACTGCATCATCGGCATATCTGACTATAACGCCCAGTTCCTTATGATTTTCCCAGTAAGAATCCAAAACATGAAGATAAATATTTGCTAACAACGGACTAATGACCCCTCCTTGCGGTGAACCTTTTTCCGTTGGATAATACTTCCCATTTTCAATGACTCCTGCCTGCAGCCATTGTCTGCATAACTTAATGACTCTTCTGTCACTGATGCGACGATTTAACAATCCCAGCAGTATTTTATGATTGATGTTGTCGAAATATCCCTGTATGTCTGCATCTACCACATACCAGTTTTTATACAATTCTTTTTTCACTTTTTCTGTAGCCTGTTTTGCATCTCTTTTAGGGCGAAATCCATAAGAACTATCCAGAAAGTTTGCTTCAAAGACAGATTCTATCACTATCTTACAGGCCTGTTGCACAATCCTGTCTCTAATAGTGGGTATTCCCAGCGGTCTTTGCTTCCCATCCGGTTTTGGAATGTATACTCTTTTTACCGGCTTGGGTCTGTATTTCTTATTCCGCAAATCTTCTTGGATATCCAGCAAGTATTCTTCTACTCCGTATTCCTCAATCATTTCAAAGGTAATGCCATCAATTCCTGCACTCCCCTTGTTTTCTCGTACTTCTTTCCATGCCCGCCACAAAATATCCAGGCGAAAGATACGGTCATACAACGCATGAAATCTGCATTGCTTATCCTTTTTGGCTGCCAGGTATAGATTACGTTGAAGTTGTCGTGATTTTTCAATTGCGTGTTGTTGTCCAATATTTGGCATCCACTATCCCTTACCTTCCCGTTAATCTTGATTAAAGCAGAGCCCCTTTTCTCCCATTGTTTTTCTTATCAACAGTTCATAGATACTATGGGCTCCTCCGACTTCTCATACCACTTCCCAAAGAACTTCGCATGCGTGCTTATATCCTCAGTTACATACTTGTGGTTATATGATGATATGAGACCTCTTCTGTTCCGTTATCAACTATCATAACATTCCGCTCCCTCTACACCGAAGGGTTCTTCAAAGCTGTATTCCAGTATCTGCACATTTTCCATGGTCTTCGTCAGAAAGTCAGTGACTCGACTCCCTTTTGTCCCTTTACAGGGCTAACGTAACGATGCTACAGGATTCACTTTATGTTACGGACTGCTATTTTGCACCTGTTTCTCACAGACATACCCCGCTTCAACACAATCGGTTACCCAAAAGCATTGGAGGCTTGCTACAAGGCTCACTGGCGATTACCTTGACCAGACTTTCACTGGCAAGCTGATAACAGTTTGTAGAACACACGACTTTCACCTGTTAAAATTCACCCATGCTAGGCAAACTAAAAGCAAGAGAACGATTTTCTCACCCTCTTACTTTCAGTAAAGTCTCATATTTTCCGCTTTCTATCCTTCATTTTGCAATACACCACCGCCGTTAATGTACTCACAAATGTCGCCACAATCGCCGGTGCAATAATCCCCGCCGGATTCACGCTCCCGTACTGCTGTCTGTACGCAATCATATTGACAGGTATCAACTGCAAAGAAGAAATATTCAATATCAAAAACGTACACATCTCACTACTGGCGACCCGCTCTCTCCTTCCATCTGTGCTGTGATTACTCAAATACCCCGCCGTCCCCCGCTCCGCCTCCAGCTTCGCCAGTTCCTCCATCGCCTTCAACCCTGCCGGCGTCGCCGCCCAGCCAAGGCCAAAGACATTGGCAATCATATTTGTGGCAATATATCTGTTTGCCGGATGCTCCCTGGGTATGCCGGGAAACAGAAACCGAAGAAACGGCATCATCTTTTTGGTAGCGCCTTCAATCATTCCGGCATTTTCTGCAATTCTCATAATGCCCACCCAAAACGACATAATTCCTATCATGCCGATGCAGAGCATTACAGCTTCCTTCGCCGATCCGACGGCAGCTTCCGTAACTTCCGGCAGGGTCCCGTTAAAAGCCGCGAATACAATGCCGATGACAATCATAAAGCCCCATAAATAATTCATAAAAACAGCCTTTTTTTATAAATTATGCCACAATTCTTTCTCGTATGAGCAAAAACAGCAGCCAAACATCTTACCTCCAGATTTTCACTTTTGACGTGTTGCTGAAATCGCTGTAAACCTTTGTTACTCCTATGATTTTGTAGGCCCGTACTTTGTAATAATATTTCTTGTTCCGTCTGAGGTTTTTATTTGTAAAAACGGTTTTTCCAGTCGTTTTGATCCGTTTAAAGCCGCGGTATTTCTTATTGCTGCGGTATATTTCATAACCGGTTGCGTCCGTTACGCCGGATATTTCAATACGCGCTTTTCTCTTTTTGTCCATAGTGTAAATCCATGGCGTTCCCAGTTTTTTGGGAGACAACGCCGTCTGCGCTTTTGTAATTTTTCCGCATGCAATACAATGTTCGCCTTGAGTGAGTCCTCCCGATATATAAGTAGCGGGCACGGCCGCGTCTTTTACCTTATTGTGTCCTTTTCTCGCTGTTTGGGCGCCTGTTTCTAATACCGTTCCGCAGTCGCTGCAGCTTAGATCTCCCGTATAACCGTCGATCGTGCACGTTGCCTCTTTCTTTCCTGTAAGAACTGTATTTTCATGCTGACACGTATCCGGATCTGCCGGCTCTCCGGGATTTTCCGGCGTATCGGGTATTTCGGAGGCATCTTCGGAATAAAACGTCACGCTTTTCATATCCCCTGATTTGTTGTTGATAAACATAACGCTGTAGCGTCCCATTTTGTTCATCGTAAAAACGCCGTTCGCATAAGAAACGACATCGGACGTTTCGTTGCAATATCTTTCATAGTCCGGAATATCGTTTTTGTCGATATTTGGATCCATCTGTGCAAACAACGCTTCTTCGTCTATCGTATCTCCAGGATTCATTTGAAGCTGAAAGCCGCTTGGACACTGAAACCGCACTTCCTGCATTGTACTCTGCCCGCTGTCGTCCGACACACAGACAACAAATACATGCTCATCTCCTCCCATAAACTCCGGAAATAAATCAACCTCCAAGACGTCTGCAAAACGGGGACTGTTTGGATACTGGGTCATTATAACATTACGTCCTGTCACATAATCCCCCGTTTCCGGATTATAGCATTCTCCTCCTCTGCCTGTAATTCTGGCAATTTTATGATCATCCTCCGCCTCTAAATAAATGAGAAGGCGGTCTTCTCTCTGTTCTAAGAGTTCGGCTCTTAAAATTTGCGGCGCGCTGTCATTCGGATCTTCTACCCTGATTTTAGAAACATTTAACAGCTTGTCATTGAAAACGGAACGAACGGTAACCGTCGTCTCTCCGGCCGCTGCCGCCGTCACCCGTCCGTTTGCATCTACCGTTGCAATCGAAGTATCCGCAATCGCATAAGAAAGCATTAACGTACTGGCTATGGCGTTTGACGGATTGATCCCCGCTTCTAACGCAGCGCTTTCTCCAACCGAAAGCGTCAGATCCCTGCTCCATACGCTCTGCGGCACGGTGCCATAAAACTGAGAAATGCTAAACACCTGCGCGCCCAGCCCGTTCCAGGAAGCAAGCTGTAAATTTGTCCCTCCGGCCATGCCGTCGCCCGCGCAGTCAAGCGACAGATGCGGCGCGCATTTGGGAACCAGACGGTAAGCGTTTTTGTTTCCATAAATAAACCATCGCTGCGCGCTGTTATCGTCTCCCCATTTCTGATAAACGATGATGTTTGTGCCTGCGGTATTTGCCGCTCCCATCACATCAAGAACCCTGCCGTCATAGAAATTTGAAATGATATAAGAGCCGTCGCTCTGCCGTTCAAACCGCCAGTGCTCTCTTGCGTCTACCCGGTCAGCAGTCGCTAAAAGCTCGACATTATCGCCGTTTGCCGTAACGCGTCTCCATACATCCGTTCGAAACAGCGCCGCCTGAAAAGAATTGCCCAGGTTCAAATAGCCGGCCGGTATCGTCGTACCCCCGGCAAAATCCGGCCGGATATAGCATGCGACGTTACTCGTACTGCGCTCCCGATAACCAGCGGCCACGCTGTTATATGTATTTGTTTCAATTGTGGAAATGGAACCGCTTGCGTTTACCTGCCAGACAATTCCGATATGTCCGTAACTGCTGTTTGCATATTCTGTCTTCAACGGAGGCGCTCCTAACCGCGCTCCCGCATCCCATACAACGACGTCTCCCGGCTGCGGATTGCTATACACCCTCGTCCACCCGCCGGGCAGAGCGTTCCGGGTATAGTCTTTTGCATTGCCGGACGCCGTATATCCTGCCAGATATTTATAGTACGCAAGAATTAAATCCACGCACTGGCAGCCATATGCGCCGTCTACATCCACACACCATTTTTCATTACCCCGCGCACAGACCCAGTTTACGGCGTCAGCCTGTGTCTTTCCGTTTGTACCGGCAAAAACCGGATTCGTCCCTGATGCCGCAATGAAAAATATTGCCGCTAAAATGCCGGCCAGACAGACCAAACAATTTTTTTTGAATTTCATACTTTACTCTCCTTTCCATAAGCCAATTTCCAGGCATAAAATGATTCGGCGCAATCAACGATACCTCCTCCTGGCCATTTCGATCATTTCTTCTTTGCCGTATCGTTTGATTCTTCCAAGCTCCTGCTTGTCATAAAAGATGCCGTCGTTGATTTTATCCATGGAAAGCTTACCGCTCAAAAAATAAAAATCATCATTTTCTTCATCATAAGCGTAATAATCTGTTAAAACATATAAAATATCAAGAGAATCCTCCGATATGTCCATGACAAAGCTATAGTACCCCTCTACATTAATCACCGTGGAATCGTCTATGATCTGCCATGTATCTTCACCAAAATCCCTTCCGGATCCAATAAACCTCTCATCCAGAGTAAATGCGTCTACCGCGGCTTCCTTTTCCAGATCATATAAAGAGATATACGTCTCGTAACCAATCAGCAATTTGTCTGTATTTTTCATCCAGCAAAAACCCCGCAAATGTTCCTCTTCTTCTAACATCTGCTTTACGCCGGATGCTTTCTCTTCAATTACCACGGTATTGTCCAGCATATAAATATGGCGCCGTTCATCTTCCATGTCGTATTCCATGTTTTTTTCCGGCTTCTTGAGATCTTCTGGATACGCATTCTTAAGTTCACTTTTTATATCATCTCCGTCCGCCTCCATAAAAAGGCACGGCTCATAATCTTCTGAATACGCGCATATCTGGTACTTCACCACGTAATCTTCTTTGGAATGAGAAAAATCCTCTTTTTCCCGTATGTAATAATTGGAACCTGCTTTTTGACAATTAACGATTCTCTCCGGAAACCAGGCATACCCGACCAAACGGTTTTCTCCCATTTTATAATAGACCAGATTTCCATTTTCCAGCACAAACACATCCTTATCCTCTTCGTTCCATGCCGAAATGACAGGCGCGTTCATTTCATAAGAATCCAAAATTTCTCCCGACGCCGGATCCAGAATCTCATAATTACACCCGTAAACCAGGGCAAGCGCCGGATTTCCTTCATACCGGATATTAAAAACGGTATCATAATCGGACGACGCCATATAATTTCGTTCGATTTCCCACACAATGCATTGTTCCGTCAGATCATACAAGCTGGCATGAAGCGTCTTTTTTTCAGAATAGTATTTGTAATAATGTTGCGCGTTTTCTGTTATTACTGTATCAGCGCCAGCGCTGTTCTCCATAAACAATTGGTTTTGATCCGTAAAATAAAGCGTCAGCCCGGTAAAATATGCGCTATAATTATTTTTGAAAGACTTCAGGACAGAATACGTATCGCTGTCCGCCTCATATAATATCATTTCAAACAGGTACAAAGAATCTTCTTCCTGTTTGCATCTTACAAAAGCAATCCTTTTATAATCCGCTGATATGGTAAGTTTTGAATTATGTAACGAAAACCCTTCGGCGTCCGGAAATTCAGAAGTTTGCAGAAGCGTTCCGTCTGCGGAGTCAAACAGATACAGTTTCTGGTCCGTAGCAATTACTATCCGGTTTTTATCGTCCGACAACGCCACATCCGCTATATTTTCCTCAAAACGATAATTCCAGACGGAAACGTCCTTTTCATAGTCATAACAACTGATTTCATTCTGTAGTACAAACAAATATCTGTTTTGCCGGTCAAGCAAAAGATCTTCGCCAAAAATATTGATTGACCAGGATGCGGGGATCGTCTTGACACACGCAAACGTTTCCGTATCCCATATGTATAGATTGTCAGTATCCGAAGTGAATAAGTATTTTCCCTCACTGTCCAAAAAATACTCTTTTTGCAGCCCCTTTTGCCCAAATTCAAAGATCCCTTTTGCCGTTACTGCCTCTTCCACGGCGGTCGGAAGCGTGTAAACGCCCATTGCTTCTCCCAGAATCTGAATCAGGCCGGGAAGCGTCAGCCCCTCGTCATCCATCAGGTCGTATGCCTGCAAAGCGTCTTTCACGGCTGCAATCGGATCATTTTCCTCATAATTGCGTTTTGCCTGTTCCAGCAAACGTAACGCCTCTTCCTTGAGCGCCGCTTTATGCTCCTGCGCGATTTTTACCGCCTGATCGGCAATCTGTTTTGACTTAAATGCCACATAGCCCAAAAACGCTGATAAAAGCAGCATACCTATGCCAAACGCGGCAAATGCCTTTTTCATTTCGTACAGTTTCCTTCTCTGCTTGAGCGTATCAAACGTCGTATGCAGAATTGGCGCCGCTATTTTAAGTTTCACGCTTCCGCGTATTTTTTTCCGCAGCTTCTTTCTGTCTGCTGCCCTTGAATCTGCCGCAAAGAGATTTTTTTCATCCATTCCGCGTCTTAGCAATGCATCCGGAAAAACTTCGCCCGGCTCGCCTTGAGTAACTACCGTTAAAATATGCGATGTATCATGATATTCCAAAAAAGTCTCAATCTCATCATTTACCCAGGGAGACGTCTTTGTATCCAAAGAACAAATCACAATCAGCCAGGCGGAATTTTTCAGCGCCTCGCGTATGCGCTCCCCAAAATCTGAACAGGAAGAGAGCTCCCCTTCGTCCAGAAAAACCCTTTTGATTGGTTTTGGCCCCAACAACCGGCTGCCTTGATAGCGTTCCAGCGCATTTCTCAACTCCCTCGCGGCATAGGTATCAGTGTCTCCATGTTTATAACAGATAAACGCGTCATAATCCAATGCCGACATGGGACTTTTATACGGCGCAAGCAGCGCCAGAAATTCCGTTATATCCGCAAGCATCTCCCTCGTATTGGCGTATCTTTCCTGTGGGTTCTTTTTGAGCGCCTTTGCCAGAATCGACTGCATGCGGTCTGTCAGATGCTTTGGACACCTTGTCTTTCGAATCGAAAATCTCGGAATATATCTTCCCGTCTTATTGGCTTCAAGCTCCTTTGCCGAAAACCTGCGTCCTGTCAGCAAAAGCAGCATCAGGTATCCAATACTGTACAAATCCGCTTCCATTCCCAGCCGAAGTTCTTTTTCATCGCCAAAAGATATTTCGGGAGCAGAAAATCCAGGCGTTGTATAGTACACGCCGCCCTTGACTGCCTCACACTTCCCGTCCTCTTTCAGCTTTCCGGCAGATCCAAAGTCAATCAGAGAAATCATGCCGCTGGCGTCCTGAAACGTCCCTTTCAGAAAAATATTTCCATCCTGAATGTCCAGATGCAGATACCCGGCGTCATGCACCTCCCGCACCGCATACAATACCTGTTCTATAATCCGAAACGTCTGATCAGCCGGAAGATGCTTTTTCTCCTTCAAACAATTTTTTAAAGAAACGCCCTTTTTGGCAATGGATTCCATAATTGCTATGCCATTGCGCACTTTTTGAAACGAAGCTCCCCCGTCCTGTGAAATTTCAATCTCCGAAAAAGCTTCCAAAACCGGCGTCAGCCGGAATCCCTTATGATAAACATCGCCTGTTACCGCATTTTCCAGAAGCTGCATCTGTTTTATGTGCGCAAGATACTCTGCTGCCGCTTCACTTTCCTTTTCCGGCCGAATTTCGCCCGTCTCATTTCTGCAAAACGCGTATTTGGACGAAACCGGATAACACTCTTTGAGCGCATATAAAATCGGGCTCATTTCGTAGGTTTCCTGCTGCCCCGGCAAATATTTATACACCGGGTAGATAATGCCTGCGCCTCCTTCTCCGATCGGTTCTCCGGCCACCTGATAGAATGCTCCCCCCGGAATGCGGATCATTGTTCCTTCTTTTAACGCTGTTCTCATTTGTCACACCTTCCCCTATAAAATCTGATGTTATTGTAACAAATTTGCAGACATGAACATAGCCGGTTTTTTTATTCTGTTGTTGTTCATTGAACTGTTTTTTTGCTGACTGTTTTCATAAAATCTTTTCTTAACAGCATTTTGGCGTCTCCAATCCTTTTGTCTTTCCGTTTCGTGCAATTGGCAATCATAGCGATTACGGCTTTTTGCTCCTCCTGCTCCCATCCTTTCAGACAATCCAGAATACAGCTTTTCCAGGAACGGACAAATTCAAAGTTATGCGGCGCGCTGCGTCCCGTGACCTTTTCATAAAAACAGGCCATAACATAGTACAAATCGCACGAAGCGTCCATTTCAAATCTTTTGCCGCTTAAACAGCATTGCCGGTATTCGGGCGGAAATCTCGCGTTGTGCCATCCGTATACCGGGCGTTTCCATTCCTCCAGCCGGTCGCAGCATGTCCCTCCTTTCTCATGAATGCTTTGCATCTTTTCAATTATGTTCAACAGATTCATCAGTTCTGCATTCAGAAACACGGATCTTTCTCATTTTTATGCATAAAACGAATTTCCTCCTTTCCGGATTTTTTTATTTTGTTCCCTCTCCCTTTGTAACGATAGGATAGCACATGATTTTTCGCATTCCGGTCCGTGTTTCCAAATTCCGCATCTCTCATTATACGGTATCTAATCGTCCCGGACTTCCGTTTGCAACAACGCGTCCGTTTATCGTCATATTTTACACGCCATGTCGCATCCGGTTCGTTTCCTGTCATAAAAAACAAGATTTTCTTCTTTTTTATCTTGTGGTATACTTTTTTAAACAAAAGTTTCCTGCAGCCAGATGATTCATCCGCTTTGCCTGTCCTCTGGGTGCATTGAAGAAATAAAAATCAAAATACATACGAGGTGTCTATTATGTTAGATTTGCTTAATTACTGCGCGCCTTCCAGCCTCTGGCCCGGTATCTGTTCCTTCGTGCTGGATCACAAAGAAGCGTATGACGGCATTACGGAACCGCTTTCAGACGATGACTTGCTGAAACTGCTTAAAAATAATGCCAAAAGCGCCCTGCCGCCAAAGGACTATGACAGTTTCCGCAAAGGCATCACATCATTGAGAAAAAACCAATCAAACACTCTGAAAAAAGAAAATCTTTATCGGTTATGCTTTGTCTTAAAATTAGAATCCGACACGCAGGCGCAGGATCTTTTTCTGAACTATCTGCACCAAAACGAATTATCTGCCCGCTCACTGGATGAGTTTATTCTGATTGCGGCCTTGAAGCTAAAGCTTTCCTGGCAGGAAGCGCGTAAAATCCGCGATCATTACAATGCGCAGATTTCCTCCCAGCCGATTGCGCCGTCCGAATTAAAGGAAGGCGATACGGCGGAAACTTACTATACGGTCATAAACGAAACGATACAAAACCGCGAAGACCTGATTTGTTTTCTGGATGAACCGCAGAACCTGGATTTCTTTGCGCTGACCCGCAATACACAATATCTGGCCTTATTTGACGATGTGGAGCCGGAAATCATTTACCATGCGAACGGCAGACAGATCATTTCGCTTGTAACCGACTACGGCAGCTTAGAGAAAGAATCCATGCTTACGTATTACCACTCCTTATTCGGAATGCAGGACGATTCCAGTGAAGCTTCCTTATCCGAACAGGAGATTTCTTCGCTTTGCACAAAATTTGAACAGGTATTTATGACGTACGAGAGCTTCTGCCTTCTCATTCAGCGAAAACGGCCCATCGACATTTCCGCCGGCACATTTCTCTTAAGTCTCATAAAAAAGCTGCTGGCAGAAGAAACCGACTTTGAAACGGATTTCTACGTTAATTTTTTAGACTCTGATGAATTTATAGAAACATGCAACGATATTTTAATTTACTTTGGTTTTCCTGCTTTGAATCCGGACGTTGACAACTTTGAACGTCTGCTTTTGGACGTGTATCAGGAAACGCTTGCGCAAAACCCTTCGATTACCAATGCGCAGTTCCAGAGACGTTATCTCTCCAATCTGCGTATGTGCTTAAAACAAATCGCAAGCCTCTAGCCGGATGACCTCTCAAGGGCATATTCTGTTCTTATTTTTCATATATTCAATCAAAACCTCATCCAACCGGAGGCCCATTGAAACGATTTTTGAAAAAAAGAACACCAATCCGCATTCTTGCCCTGCTTTTCCTGTGTCTTAGCCTCTCCTCCTGCAACGCGCCATCTAAGCTGTTTTCATCTTCTGTTTTGCGGCAGGAGCAGAGCTCCTTTGATTCTTATACCGATCAGCTTTTTATGGAAGAAATGCAGGAGAATACGATAAATCTGCATTATACGCTCTCCAAACCGGAAGATTTCGGAATTAAAAGCCATAAAATTTCCCTCGGAAGCCTGTCAAAAGACAGTTCCAAAAATGCAAGGGCAGCCATAGAAAACATTCTGGCCAGACTTTCCGGCTTCGATTACGACGCGCTCAATGGCAAGCAGCAGCTGACGTATGACATCTTAAAGGATTCCTGCGAACGGGAGCTTTCCGCTTCGCCCTTTTATTATTACGAGGAGCCTTTGCGCCCTACCACGGGAATACAGTCAGAACTTCCGATTCTTCTTGCGGAATACGCCTTTTATGACTCCTGCGACGTAACCTATTACCTTGCTCTTCTTACCTGCTTAGAAGATTATTTTCAGGAAATCGCATTGTTTGAACAGGAAAAATCAAAAGAAGGCCTTTTTATGTCTCCCTATGCCGCGGAAACTTTGATCGAAGCCTGTAAAACTTTTACGAAAAATCCTTCCGATAATTACTTAATCCACACGTTTGATACGCGAATAGACGCTCTGGATAACATATCCGAAGAAAAAAAGGCTCTGTATAAAAGACAAAACCAGTCGCTTGTAGAAAATGCCGTCATTCCTGCTTACGAAAACTTAACGGATCTGCTGGCAAAGCTAAAAAATACCGGCAACAACAATGCCGGACTATGCGGTCTGCCAAAAGGCAAAGAGTATTATAAATATCTGGTACGTACCAATACCGGCTCCGAAAAAAGCATCGAAGAGCTTCAAAAACAGACAAAGCAACAACGCCGTCTGGATATGGAACGTTTGCAGCAAATTCTTGCCACAAATCCGGAGCTGCTGCACGCAGACGAAAATGAACTTGATTTCGGCGAACCGGAGGAGATTTTAAATCATCTGCAAAAGGCCATGTTGTCCGAGTTTTATCCTGCCGCCAACACTTCCTTTGAAGTCAACTACGTACATCAGTCCCTGGAGGATACGCTTGCGCCCGCGTTCTACCTGACTGCGCCCATTGACGACATCAGCCGCAATGTTATTTATCTGAACAAAAGCAGCCAATATCGTGGAATTCAGCTATTTACAACGCTTGCGCATGAAGGTTATCCGGGACATCTGTATCAGACGACAGGTTCGTATCAGGCAGGGCTTGCGCCAGTCCGCGCGCTGTTTCACTATCCGGGGTATGTAGAAGGCTGGGCAACCTACGTAGAAATGCTCTCTTACCGCTATGCGGGACTGGAAGAAGCGTTCGCCGATATGCTTATGCACAACCAGTCCGCGTTATTAAGCCTTTATGCGGAAATTGATATGGGCATCCACTACGACGGATGGCAGCTTGCGGATACCGCCGCATTTTTAAGCGCTTATGGCATTACGGACAACGAAGTGATACAAAGCATTTTTGAACTTATTGTGGAAGAACCTTCCCATTATTTGAAATATTACATTGGATACCTGGAATTTCTGGAACTGAAAGACTATGCCAAAGAAACATGGAAAGAGAACTATTCCGACCGCGCGTTCCATCAGGCGGTTCTGCGCATCGGCCCCGCTCCGTTTTCCATTTTAAAGAAATATCTGAACGTATTTTACACGGTTTCTGATTCTTAAAAAAACCCGTGCACAGGCAATTTCTGTTACTGACTGTGCGCGGGTTTCAATAATTGGCTGTAAACTTCTCTTTTGCTGATTCCTCTGTCTTTGGCCACTGCTTTCATTGCACTCTTCTTATCGAATCCTTTTTCCTCATAAATTTTCATATGATCTTCCAAAGAAATGCTATCCCATGACTTTTGCTTTTCTTCTTTGAGTTCACTGCGGCTTTTCCCTTCAATTACAAGGACGAATTCTCCCCTTGGTTCATTCGCCTCATAATAAACGATTCCTTCCGAAAGCGTCATCCTGCGTTTTTCTTCGAATTTTTTTGTCATCTCCCTGCAAAAAGTAACGGAACGCTCCCCAAGCGTTTCATGCAGGTCCCGCAATGTATGCAAAAGATGATGCGGCGCTTCGTACACAACCAAAGTCCTGGTATCGTTTTTGATTTCTTCTAAAACTTCTGCCCGCTCCTTTTTGTCTCTGGGCAAAAATGCCTCAAAAGCAAACCTTCTCGTTTTCTGACCGGACATGGTAAGCGCCGTAATACAGGCAGACGCGCCGGGAACCGAGGTCACTTCTATGCCCTCCTCATAACAGATACGCACCAATTCCTCCCCCGGATCGGAAATGCCGGGCGTTCCGGCGTCGGTAACCAATGCGACCGTCAAACCGTCTTTCATTTTTTGCGCCAGCTGGTGCGCCTTTTCAATTTTATTGTATTCATGATAGCTTGTAAGCGGCGTCCTGATCTCAAAATGATTCAAAAGCCGTATGGAATTGCGGGTATCTTCCGCCGCGATCAAATCCGCCTCTTTTAAAATACGAAGCGCCCGCATGGTAATATCCTCCAGATTTCCAATCGGCGTCGCGCACAAATATAATTTTCCGGCCATACATCCTCCCTGGGTTAATATCCGTATATATCATAAATTTCGTCCGTATAAACTCCCTGCTTTTGGTATACAATCAAGGGCTTTTCTACCTGAAGCCTCGAATTTCCTCCACGCAGCCCTTCCAGCAGCGCCATATTGGGTTCTTTATCCACAAATGGATATACCAGCTGCATGCGCTTTGGCTCTAAGCCGTACCGGATCATTTTATTCATAATTTCCGCAAGACGAAACGGCCTGTGCACCATGTAAAATCTTCCTTTTGGCCTCAAAAGCCTTGAGCTTTCCCGCAGCACGTCATCCAGCGTGCACAGAATCTCATGCCTTGCGACTGCTTTCGCCTCATTGGAAGAGGAAAGACCGTGTTCTCCTATCATATACGGAGGATTTGTTGTAATCACATCAAAAGAAGATGCCCCAAACAACTTGGAAGCATCTTTAATATCTCCGGTAACAATTTCTATTTTTTCTTCCAGATGATTTAATTTTACGCTTCTTTGCGCCATATCCGCGCTTTCCGGCTGTATCTCAAGCCCTGTAAAATGCGCGCCTTCCGTTTTCGCCTCCAGAAGAATCGGAAGAATTCCCGTTCCTGTTCCCAAATCCAAAAGCCGTTCGCCTTCTTTGACTTTGGCAAATCCGGAAAGCAGAACCGCATCCATCCCAAAACAAAACTTTTTGGGATTTTGAATGATAACATAGCCGTTTCGATGCAGTTCATCCAGACGCTCCTGTGGTTTCAGATTAATTTCCGTCGTCAATTCTGGATTTCCCTCCGTTATCTTCCAATGCCGCAAGCTCTTTCATCTCCGCCGCGGAAATTTTCACGTCTTTTTTTCGTCTGGTGCGGAATTTCAGCTCTTTTACCTTATATTCCCTGGCTTCTTTCTCATCTTCCAGCTCCACCACGACTTTTACAAGCTGACGCAGGACATTTACGCTCTGCACAACGCCTTTTAAGCCTTCCGGCGTAGTTACCGTATCTCCAATTGTCGGAAGATGGCTGTTTAAATATTCATACGTGTCCTGCTCATTTTTCAGGCAGCACATCAGTCTTCCGCACACACCGGAAATCTTCGTGGGATTTAAAGAAAGATTCTGCTCTTTTGCCATCTTAATAGACACCGGAATAAATTCGGATAAATAAGTGTGACAGCACAAAGCCCGTCCGCAAATGCCAACGCCTCCCAAAATCTTCGTTTCGTCTCTTACGCCGATCTGGCGAAGCTCTATTCTGGTACGGAATACCGCGGCAAGGTCTTTGACCAGTTCGCGAAAATCGATTCGGCCGTCCGCCGTAAAGTAGAACAAAAGCTTGTTGTTATCAAACGTATATTCCGCTTCTACCAGCTTCATATCCAGATTGTGCTTCTCAATCTTTTCCAGACAGATTTGAAACGCGTCTTTCTCTCTGGCTTTGTTTTCTTCTACCGTCTTTTCATCTGCTTTCGTGGCTACACGGATCACGGTTTTGAGCGGATGCACTACCGCGTCGTCTTCTATTTCCCTTGGGGGCAAAATTACGGTTCCCATTTCTACGCCGCGCGCTGTTTCTACAATCACATGATCGCCGGATTCAATCAAAATCTCGGCCGGATCAAAATAATATACTTTACCGGCATTTCGAAACCGGACTCCAACGACTTTTGTCATTCTAATTCTCCTTTATTGTCAAAAGTAATAGTTCTAATAAAAGCTCAAAATTTACATTTGCCCGGAGGCGCTTTTTGGCTTTCTCCAGTCCCGCAAGAATTTCCTGAATCCCTCCGTATGAGCTTTGGCTTGCCGCCTTTTTGATATTATAAATTTCATCCTGAAAAATCAGTCTGTTAGCGTCTGCGGTTGCCTTGTACAAAAGCACGTCGCGGTACCAGACCATCATCAGATCAAAATAATCCTGAATCTGAAGCTTATACTCCGTGATTTTTTTTATTTCCGCAGACAGTTCATTCAGATTTATGTCATCCAGCCGTTTGATTAAATTCAAAACGGCGTTTTTCATCTCGTTAAAATTCTCGGAAGACGAAAGCGCTATGGCTTTTCCAACATTGCCCTGGGCAAATGCAACGCATACGTCTGCCTGGTAATCCACGATTCCTTTTTCTTCGATTAAAAATTTACGCAGCTTCTCGTCACTGACGGGCTTTAAGTCAAAACGAACGCATCTGGATAAAATCGTGGGCAGCAATCCATCCGCATTTGTGGTCAAAAGTATCAGTATCGCATAACCAGGCGGCTCTTCGATCGTTTTTAAAAGCGCGTTTTGCGCGTTCACGTTCATCTTCTCCGCTTCATCCACAATATATATCTTATATTTGCTCGCATAGGGCTTTAAAATGATGTCGTCATTGATCTGTCTGCGTATATCTTCCACGCGGATCGTATTTGGCTTTTCATGCGTTACGTATCGAATATCCGGCTGGTTTCTGCCCGCCGCCTGTTTACAGGAATGACACTCCATACAGGGATTTCCCCCGCCTTTTTCACATTGCAGCGCTGCGGAAAACGCTTCCGCTAACATCATTTTGCCACAGCCTTCCTCTCCGTTTAATATATAAGCGTGGCTTACTTTGTCCACGGAAATCGCATTCTGAAAATATTCTATTATTTGTTCGTGACCGATAATATTCGAAAAATCTCTCATTTTAAACTCCTCTATGTAAAAATATCCAACAGCAATCCCTGTATTTCTCCAATTTTATCCAATATGCTAAGATGATCTTTCTCATCTTTTACCAATTCGCTCGCCAGTTCGTCTAAATTGGCGTCAATCAAACGGATAATGCCGTATACCCTGTGCCTTCCTTTGCGGTCCAGAAAATTTTCTCTGGAAAACTTATGGGAACGGTTTACGATTTCATTCAGAAAATCCTTTACCAGGCCGCGGTATTTTTTCATGTCCCGAATATCCATATGCTGCGCAATTCGTTCACCCTGGTTCGTAATCTGATCCAGCAGTATATTCAAGCGTTCCTGAAGCTGAGCCTCCCCAATTGCGCTTGTCAGCGTGAATTTAAAATTCCCGTCCGCTTCCGGCGCTTTTGCCGCCGCTTCCGTTGGCGCCGCCGGCGTCATTTCATTTACCCTGATCTCCATCCGATACACTCCTTTTATATTAAATTGCGGATAAATGCCGTAATGTTGTGATATGCCGCATCTAAATCCTCATTCGAAAACCGCTGTAAAATTCCCGCTTCTCTGATTTTATCTTCTGAAAAATCGCTCTCATCCGCAAGAAACCTTCTGCACATTTCCGCGTACCCGGGATTTGTCTGAAGACGCTCGCGCTTTAGCGCGCGCTGTAAACGAAGTCCGTCTTCCACCTCTACATAAACGGGAACGACAAAAGACGCTCCAAAATAATCCCTGATTTTTTCATATGCTTCCAGAGTCGCTATCATCAGATAGTTGTTGCGCGCCGTCAGGTCAATTTGTCCGTCATTTACCGTAAAATACTTCCATACGCCGTGGATCGTATGGTATGCGCGCACCTCAATTACCCGGCCTGCCTCTGTTAATTCTTTGAGCTTTGCCTCATCCGTAAAAAAATATTCTTTTCCGTCTGTTTCATCGGAACGCATGGGCCTTGTTGTGTATGGAACGATGCGGAACAAAGAAAGCTCTCCATTTTCAATTATCTTCTTATACAATGTATCTTTTCCGGAAGAACTCTTTCCTATGATACAAAAAATTTTTCCCATATTATCTCCAGGTATTTTCTATGAGCTATCTA
The DNA here is from genome assembly GCA_910586725.1 of uncultured Lachnospiraceae bacterium. Classification (GTDB taxonomy): domain Bacteria; phylum Bacillota; class Clostridia; order Lachnospirales; family Lachnospiraceae; genus Roseburia_B. The sequence continues at coordinate 17,137 of CAJUJL010000042.1, forward strand.
TAAACGCCCGCTTAAAGTATAATATATTGTCTAAAAATTGACAATGTCTATCTTTTCATTTATTATATCGGCAATTCCCTGCAAATTCAGTCCAATTTTCTTACATTTTCGAATATTATTTATAAAATCGGCGTCAATTGCTTCACCGGGAAGCAGCAGAGGAACGCCCGGCGGATATAAACAGACCATGCAGCCCGAAATCTTTCCTGGCGCCTCATCAAAAGAAACCGCTCTTGTCTCAATCTCCATTGCCTCCTGCAAATTCATTCTTTTTACTTTCGGAACATACAGCGCCTGTACCGCATTGTCTTTTTCATCGTCGTCTCTGACGTGCACAGACTGCTGATCCAACGCTTCCAACGCCTGATACAGTCTTAAAAAACCTTCCTCACGATCCATTATACTCGTCATGCCAAGCGCATAAAACCCCGAAAACATTTCCATTTGCAGCGCATAATCATGCAGCAGACGTTTGTGGAGCATTTCCCCTGTCATATTTGTATTTTTCGCTGAAATGACAATTTTAGACAAATCCAGATCAAATACTTCCTGTTCCGAAAAATCGTCCCGCTTCATAACGCAAAGCCTGTTAAATTGTTCCGTTTTTCTGTAAAAATCCGCTAACCGTCCGGCGTAATCATCGAATAATTCATTTCCCCGCTCATACAGCATACGGATGCATTTTTCCATTCCTGCCATCAGCACGTACGACGGTGAACTTGTTTCGTAAATGCTTAGATATTTTTGCAGTTTAAACGGAGTTACAAAATCCGAATTTAAATGCAGCAGCGCTGTCTGCGTCAGAGACGGCAAAACCTTGTGCATGCTTTGGATCACGATGTCCGCGTGCTGCCGCACCGCCGTTTGGGGAAACATCCCGTGAAAGCCAAAATGCGCCCCATGCGCTTCATCTACAATCAAAGGAATCCCACGGGAATGTACAATTTCCGCAATGGCCCTGACATTGCTAACCACTCCCTCATATGTGGGAGACGTCAGAATAACCGCTTCAATATCCGGATCAAGGGCAAGCTTTTCTTCCACCTCTCCGGGATCGATCGCGCCCAAAATTCCAAATTCCGTAATCGGAGGCATAAGATATACTGTGGAGAGATTGCGCAAATACGCCGCGTGGTAGACGGATTTATGCGAATTTCTGGCCATCAGCAGTTTTTTTCCAGGGCGTACGGCCGCTGAAACTGCTGCCAGAATGCCGCATGTACTGCCGTTTACCAAATAATAACTTCTCTTCGATCCATAGAGCCTCGCTGCTCGTTCCTGCGCCTCTAAAATCAGCCCGTCCGGCGCATGGAGATTGTCAAACCCGTCGATCTCCGTAATATCAATCGTATAAGGATTCGGCATATCAATGGGATTTCTCTTATGTCCCGGCATATGAAACGGATACACGCCGCTTTCTGCATACGCTTCTAATTTTAAGTCCAGCATTTATATTCTCCCTACAAAAAACGGTTTAATTCCGGCATCCAGTCTCCAAAAAATACATATTCTCCCACAACCGCTTTCCAGACAGGCTCAAAAAATTTCAAAAACCGGTCCATCACGCTTTCCCAGGAAGGGCCGCCGCTTCTGATCGAACGGAGAAATACTTTCCATTTCTTTTTCATATATGTATAGTCTCTATATCCGGCTATCGTTTCCAGATAATGGTTCTGTCGCTCAAGGCCGGCTAAATTACACTGTTTTGCAATATCTTCTTTGATTTTCCTGGTATCCAGATTTTCCCTGTCCAATAAAGAATAAATTTCGTAATATGCACCGATATTTACAATCAGTTCCATCTTCGTTATAATTTCTATAAAATTTTCTACGAGAATCCATTCGACAGGAATGCTGTGATAAAAAATGATGATTTCAGGGTCCATCATACAGCAAAAGCTCTCTTCCACCGGCGTTTTCTCTTCGCCATACAACAGATGAATTTCCATAGAAACGGGAACCTGCATATCCTCAACCTGCGCCGTTAGCTGCAACTGAAGGTGTCCTCTGGAATAAATTTCGCTCTGGGAATACGAGATGTCTGCGTCTTCCTCTTCAAAAAAAACAGATTCTTTGAACGCCGCAGCCAGCTCCGAAAGAGGCTCTTTCTCGTCTTTTTTCAGTTCTTCCACTTTCTGCTCTGTCGGTGCGTAAACATATTCTAAATGCAGAATCAGTTTGTTTTTGTATTGCTCTTCTCCCAAAACAGCTCTGTTTCGCAGCCAGAGCCGCTCTCCATATTCCGAACTGCCGATTCGATATACAATATCTTCCAACACCGCGCCGCCAAGCGTATCGGAAAACGAAAGCTTTAGTTCCCCTGATCTTTTTAAAATATTGATATGATTGAAAATTTTTTCCTGCATCAAAGCCACACTCCGATTATATTCTGTACTTTTTGCAAGACCTTCCTTTCTCTTGCTATACGCAAAAGCTCTGCAATATCCTTTGTCCCATCTGCAATATAGGAAAGAACCGCCCGCTTAAATACATCTCTTTCCAATTTCTCTTCATATTTCAGGCAGTCGCAAAGGAGCCGCTCTTTTGTATAAATTTTCATCCTGCCCGATGCAAATAGAATCTCGGTCACACCCAGATTTAACGTTTTTGGTTCCGTGTAATAAGGAGTAATGACCGGGTACTCCATTTTAAACCTGGATTTGGAAGTGTTTTTATCAACCGCGATGTGCCATGTATAAGGTTTCTGCCCAATATAATGATAATAAAAAAGCGCGCTTTCCATGCAGAGCACTCCATCCGGAAACAACCCTCGGATCAGATCTTCTTCCGAACGTTCTTTGTATCCGAAGGAATAATAACCGCTTTTAACGCGTTCTAAGGCTCCTTCTTCTACCCACGCAAGAATCTGCCTGTAATCCACGCCCATGCCTGTTATCTGACGAGTTTTTATAATTCCTCCATTTTCATCCATTTTTTTCTTTATTTCAGATAAGAGATATTCTGTTTTTTCTCCCCGCGTCATTTTTCCCATATAATTTTCCGCTCCATATTTTTAACCGTGGCAATTTCTATTATTATAAAATTTTTCTTACTGTCTGTCAATTTATAGTTTTTTCCATGTTCTGTGGGCGGCGGTTTACCCTGCACGAATTTGACTGCCCCTGATAGAATGAGCAGACTGCGTTAATGAATAAAAGAATGATAAGAGATCTGTTACAGAAGTTAGAACTGGAAACAGAAGAACAGAAAATAATAAAACAGAATTTTGACACAACATCAATAGCCGACATGACACATAACGCGGCCCTCAGGCCGCGTATCTTTTCATAATTCCTATCAGATCCTTTCTCAATCTTGAAAATGCGCGCAGCCGCAAAAGGGCCGTGACGCAAAACCCAATTGCCGGAATGACAAAAACAGAGGTCACCGCGGCAAGTATGAAATTAAAAACCACCCTGCTTGTATCATACTCAAAATCCACTTTGCAGACCGTTCCGAAAAACGACATCCGCATCACCACAGCCGTCTTTTCCGCACCCTTTTTTCCGGAATTGTACATCCCGCACGTCGTTGTATAAGTCTCCCCGGCCACAGCCGTCCTTGCATAGCATCGCTGCAGATTCACATTCAGGCAGCTCTCGATTTCCCGAATCATCGCTTCCCGCTTCTCCTGTGGGCATGCTCCTACTTCCCAGTATTTTCTCGTTTTCATTTATATCCCCTATTCGTTTTATTTCTCTTTTAATCCAGTCTTCTTCCGCATTCCATACACATGAACTGCCCTTCCGGGATCCTCGCGCCGCAGATACATTCCCTTGCACTCTTGAAACGCGCTTCGCCATTCGTCTGAAAGTCCGACGTTCCCCGCCAGAAATTGCTTGCCGGCTCGCTCCGGTTTTCGTCGGCGCGTTCCCGGGCGCCCTGTTCCTCCTCATTCCCTACCGGCGTTCCGCAGTACGAGCAGAATCTTATGCCTTTTTCCAGCTTACGGCCGCAGACGCAAACGACTTCCCCTTTTTTTTGCTTTTCCACTTTCTGCTCCTGCATTTCCTGCTCTAACAAAGACAGTTTTTCAAAATACGGATCCAATTCCGGCATGTTGATTTTACCTTCTTTCTTCATGTCCCACACGTCCATGCCTATGTAACCGAACAGCTTCGATTTTTCTTCCATTGCCTTTTTTACATTTTTAGATGAAGAAAAACCTGCCACATTTATTTTATCTAAAATTGGCACTCCCATTTTTATACGCTCCTTTTGACCAGTTCCCATTCGCCGCATAATTTTAACAGCCTGTTTCTTGCGTCCGCATTCGCCCTGCCGTTTGGAAACGCGTTCTGGAACAGAGGTGAAAATATTCTTTTGTAATGCTCGTCCGCAATTCTGCGAATCCTTCTTTCGCTTTCCAGCATTTGTTCTTTCAACGGCTCTTCTTTCCAGAAAGCTCCTGTCTGCCTGATCATAAAGCTGCTGATTTCTTTGCAGACGCGCTCTTTGTATTTTTTATCCGCATGCTTGATCAGCAAGTACCAAAAAGCCGCCGCCAGCAGCAGAGCCACAAGCAAAAACGGAAGTACGCCCTTAATAAGTCCCGAAAAACCGCCGCCAGCCGCTTTTGCGATCATCCCGAAAAGTCCCGCCCCTTTTTCAATTAAGTCAAGGGTTTCGCCGGCCGATTCCGCCGTGATGCCCGCGTTCGAAATTGCGCCGCCGACCGACTTGATGATGAAGGTTACGGCAATTGCGAAGCCGGCCAGAACCGCAAGCATTACATAAATCGGAATTTTCTTCATCCTGTCCCGTTTCTTTTCATTTTTTTGGATGATCTTCTGAACCTCCCCGACATTCTTTTCTCCAAATTCGGCGATTGAAGCGCCGCCTTTCTCCACTTTCACCGCCTCGTTTTTTATGCTCCGCGCCACGCCGTCCATATTTACATCCCACTGCTTGTAAATCTGCGCTCTTGTGATTCCAAGGTCGCCATGTTTGAGGGCGGAAATCATCTTGCTGATCTTTTTCATCGCACCCTGGTAACCGTCGCAAAGCTCCTGTGCATAGCGTTCTGCTTCCTCATTCATCCGGTTTTCATAGCGTTTGGCGACATTTTTGAAATAATCGCAAAATGCGCTCACAGATGAGGCCTCCTTGAAATTCGCCTCTGTATTCGTCATTTCCCGCATGTCCCGCTCCGCTCTTTCCGTATGCTCGCGGTAGCCTCTTTCATATCCGTCATTCTGCAGCCCGCTGTCCTCATAGCAGCGGTTCAGAATCTCTAAGATTTTTTCCATTACCTCTTCTTCTGTCACGCTTACGCTGTCGTCTATGGAAATCTGTTTCTCGGACATGCCGGCCTTTTGCGCGATATAAGAAACTAATTCGTCCGCTTCCATGATCTTTTTCTTCCACTCCGGCTCAGAACACGGCTCTTCCAGTTCCTCCCTCATCTCACGGATTGAATCTATAATTCTTGCTTTCAGCCCCAGGTCAATGCTCATGTACGGTAAAGAAGCAAGCAACCGAAAACAAGAGATAGACCGCCA
>CAJUJL010000043.1 GCA_910586725.1 uncultured Lachnospiraceae bacterium
AAAGAATAAGCCTGTAAGCTGTTTTTCTTGCTTACAAACTTATTATACGAGGAGTGGATGGAGATGAAAACAGTTTATCAGGGCGGACAAGGTGAAATTACAGAAAAGAAATCCAGATTTATAGCAACGGTAAAAGAAGTCGTTTCCGAAGAAGAGGCCGCCGCGTTTATTGCGGAAATGAAAAAAAAGCGCTGGGACGCCAGGCACAATTGTTCGGCATTTGTGATCGGCAGAAATCAGGAGCTGACAAGATGTTCGGATGACGGCGAACCAAGCCAGACGGCAGGAAGGCCGATGCTTGACGTACTGCTTCGGGAGGGGATTTACAACGTGGCTGTTGTTGTTACACGTTATTTCGGCGGAACTCTTCTTGGAACAGGAGGATTGGTGCGGGCATACCAAAAATCCGTTCAGGAAGGTCTTTCCAACTGCGTTTTAATTGAAAAAAAGCAGGGAAAGCTGCTTGTGATACAGACCGATTACAACGGTCTTGGAAAAATACAATATATTTTGGCGCAAAGAAAGATTGCTGTCATAAAAACGGATTATACCGAACATGTAGAAATTCACAGTATGGTTTCCGTGGAGGAAGAAGCGGATCTGACAAAGGAGATTACGGAAGGGACGAACGGATGCGCCCGGTTTGTACGTGGAAATGAGGTTGAATTTGCGGTTATTGACAATGAAATAAAAATTTTTGAAAAAGAGTGTTGACAAATCCATTTTTCCTATGTATAATATCGATTGTTGGTTAGGTAATGGCCCATCGCCAAATGGTAAGGCAACGGACTCTGACTCCGTCATTTCAAGGTTCGAATCCTTGTGGGCCAGTTTTATAATAGCATTACATAAAGCAAAGAATCTCGCAGCGCGGGATTCTTTTTTGTAACAGGAAAATTTTTTGCATAGCGCAAGCGCCGATTTGGGCCGGGAGGCTGATATGTATTGTTTTGACAGTGTGGTAAGATATAGTGAGATTGATGCCGAAAATTATATGACTCTGCCGTCTGTTCTGGATCTGTTGCAGGACTGCTGTACATTTCATTCGGAAGAGCTGGGCATTGGAATTGATTTTCTGCGTCAGGCGGGGAGGGCCTGGGTACTGTCGTTCTGGCAGGTTCGGGTGAAGCGTTATCCCAGAATGGGTGAGAAGATCTGTGCATATACCTGGCCATATGATTTTAAAGGGTTTATGGGCAGTCGCAATTTTAAAATTGAGGATGCAAGCCGGGAAACAATTGTTTTTGCCAACTCCGTATGGTCCTATATCGATACGGGCAGCGGACTTCCGGCGCGCGTGCCCAAAGAGGTGAGAGACCGCTATGTTTTGGAACCGCCGTATGAAATGGAGCGTGCGGAGCGTAAAATACGGCTGCCGGAAGATATGCGGCCCAGGGAGCCCATACGGGTGGGAAGGTCTCTTATAGACACGAATCATCACGTCAATAACGGGAAATATGTGATGATAGCGGAAGAATATCTGCCGATGGGGTTTCGGACCGGAGAACTTCGGGCAGAATATAAAAAAGCCGCGGTCTTGTCGGATGTCATTTATCCAAAAGTAACAGAACTGGACGGTAAAGTTGTGGTATCTCTGGAAAACGAGAGAGGAATGCCTTATACAATCATAGAATTTATGGAGGATAGAACATGAAATTAGGCGAAAAACAAAAGCTTACAGTTGTAAAAAAAGTGGAATTCGGCATTTATCTGGCCGAGCGTCCGGAAGATGAGACGAGAGTGCTTCTTCCCAAAAAGCAGGCGCCCGAAGACATTGAAATCGGCGATGAATTGGAAGTTTTTTTATATAAAGATTCTAAGGACAGACTGATTGCAACCGTGCGCAGCCCGTATGTCAGTTTAGGAAAAACAGCGGCCTTGAAAGTGCTTGAAATTGGAGAAATCGGCGCATTTTTGGACTGGGGTCTGGAAAAAGATCTGTTTCTCCCTTATAAAGAGATGACGAGAAAAGTAGAGCCGGGCGACGTGGTTTTGGTTACGCTGTATATTGATAAAAGCAGCAGACTGTGCGCGAGCATGAGGAATCTGTACGATTTGTTGCGGAAGGATTCTTCGTATCGGAAGAATGACCAGGTGACCGGCAGAATTTATGAATTCAGTGAAAATTTTGGTACGTTTGTTGCAGTGGATGATCAATATTCGGCCATGATACCGGCATTTGAGGATTGCAGCTCCTGTCAGATCGGTGATGTGATTGAAGCAAGGGTTACGAATCGTAAGCCGGACGGCAAACTGGATCTTTCCATTCGCGAAAGGGCGTATCTGCAAATGGATGCGGACGCCGCCAAAATCCTTGACGCATTGGACCGTTATGGCGGAACGCTTTTGTTTCATGACAAGTCTTCGCCTGAGGTTATCAAACGGGAAGTGCAGATGAGTAAAAATGCATTCAAACGCGCAGTCGGACGACTTTACAAAGAACGAAAGATTGAAATTACGGAAACAGGCATCCGAAAATTATAAGAAGAAGGTAGAAGATTATGTTTGATGTGATTATTATCGGGGGAGGACCGGCAGGATTGTCGGCCGCGATTTATGCTGCAAGAGCGTGCATGGATACGCTTTTGATCGAAAAACAGCCTGTGGGAGGCGGTCAGATCTTAAATTCGACCGAGGTGGACAATTATCCGGGCATTCCGGGCGTCGGCGGATTTGAGCTGGGACAGAAATTTATGGATCATGCGAAAGGGCTTGGCATACGGCAGGTTTCGGAGGAAGTGATTGAGATCAAGTGCCGGGGCGACGTCAAAAAAGTCGTTACCGACAAACAGGAGTATGAAGCGAAAGCTTTGATTTACGCGGCGGGAGCCGGGCATAAAAAGCTGGGCGCGCCGGGAGAAGAAAAGTTTGCGGGAATGGGAGTTTCTTATTGCGCGACTTGTGACGGAGCGTTTTTCCGTGGAAAAACGGTAGCGGTAGCGGGAGGCGGAGACGTGGCGTTAGAGGACGCTCTGTTTCTGGCAAAAGTTTGCAGTAAGGTTTATCTGATACACAGAAGGGACGCGTTCCGCGGCGCTAAAGCGCTTCAAAAACGCGTAAAAGAAAATGAGAATATTGAGCTGGTTATGGATACGGTCATTGAGGAAATCTGTGGAGACAGCCAGGTAAGGGAGATTCTCGTATATCATAAAAAAGAAGAGAAAACAGAGAAGCTTGCGGTGGACGGCGTTTTCATCGCGGTTGGAATTGTGCCGTATACGGATCTTTTGCAGGGACAGGTCAAACTTGCGGATGATGGATTTGTTGTGGCGGGAGAAAACTGCCGGACGAGTGAGGAAGGGGTATATGCGGCTGGAGACGTCCGGGCGAAGGCATTCCGCCAGGTAGTTACCGCAGCGGCGGATGGTGCAAACGCTGTTGCAGATATAGAAAAAATCATGGAAAAAGGTTGACGCGAAATGGGTGATTTGCTATAATGTCCTCGTAAAAAAATGTAATATTTTTGTAACATACAGGATGAATGTGTATTATTTTGGAGGATATTATTATATGAACAGGAATCGTAGGGCCTTTCGATTTGCAGCATGCTGCATGACAGCAGCAATCACGCTTGGCAGCACGCCGGCAGCAACATATGCGGACATGCCTGTTGCAGGAGCGCCTGCTGTGATGTCTATTGCTTTAGAGGATGAAGTAAAGAGCGCTTTTGTAACGGTATCGGCGGGCATATCATTGAACTTGGCCGATTGTGTTTCGGCAGCGGCAGCAGAGGCGGCTTTGGGAAAGAAATCAGAATATGCGGATATAGCGATCGCACAGGTGGACAATTATGTCAATGTCAGAGACAGCGCTGGTGAAGAAGGCAATGTAGTTGGAAAGCTTTATAATAATTCTGCGGCGACGGTGGAAGCTGTGGAAGGAGATTGGTATAAAATTACTTCCGGAAATGTGACGGGTTTTGTCAAAAGCGAATTTGTAGTCCGTGACAATGAAGAACTTGCAAAAGAAGTAAGCAGACGCATTGCCAAGGTAGAAACGGAGACGTTATTTGTCCGTACGGAACCTACGACAGAATCCGATGTGCTGGGCATGGTTCCGGATCAGGAAGAACTGACGGTGACGGATGAATCGGTAGACGGCTGGACGAAAGTTGCGATTGAAGAAGGCGAAGGTTATGTATCGAATGATTTTGTCAATAAATCGGTTGAATTTGTAACGGCCGAATCGAAAGAAGAAGAAGAAGCCCGTCTTGCGAAAGAGGAAGCAGAGCGAAAAGCGGCTGCGGAAGCGGCAGAAAAGGCGTCGGCGTCTAAGAGCAAGGGAAGTTCTTCCGGTTCCTCCGGGAAAACATCAAGGCCAAGCGGCTCCGGTGGAAGCGCGGTTGCAAATTATGCGTGTCAGTTTGTTGGAAATCCTTATGTATATGGTGGGACAAGCCTGACCAATGGAGCAGATTGCTCTGGTTTTGTAATGTCGGTATATGCAGCTTTCGGAGTAGGACTGCCTCATTCGTCCGCGGCAATGTGCGGTGTCGGATATGGAGTGTCGGATATGCAGCCGGGTGATATTATCTGCTACAGCGGACATGTCGGTATTTATATTGGCAACAATACGATTGTTCATGCGAGTACGCCTTCAGGAGGCATTAAGTACACATCGCCTGCAAATTACAGACAGATTATCGCGATCAGAAGAATATTCTAAGAAATACATAGACAAGAAGAGGCTGCCGCAAAATAGCCGTCGTATACAGGATGTAGGAGTTGGACCCGACAGGTCATATCCATCTATTGTATATGAGGTGTGTTTTGCGGCAACTTTTTTGTGCAGTTTTTATATAATAGGAAGGAGAAACTATTAAGTTTTTGTGAAATTCTATCTTTTTTTACAAAAATAGTGTGAATCATGTTATAATGAAAAGGCGTACTATGGATTGCAGCAAATTTCAGAGAGGATATTATGGAGGTGTCAATGATGCAGCACACACAGAATATCGGCATTGGAGAAGATGTGGATAGTTGGAAGACCGTGATGCTTATTTATAACAGCGCATTAAAAGAAGTAGGAACCAAGCTTGAAATTTTAAATGATGAATTTCAGCATGTTCATCAATATAATCCGATTGAGTATATCAAATCCAGAATCAAGTCGCCGCAGAGCATTGTTAAGAAACTGAAGCGTTACGGTTACGAGAGTACGATTTCCAATATGACGGAGTATGTAAATGATATTGCAGGAATCCGTATCGTATGCTCTTTTACGTCCGATATTTATCGTTTGGCCAAAATGATCGGCAGACAAAATGACCTGACGGTAGTTTCTGTGAAAGATTACATCAAAAATCCAAAGAAGAGCGGTTATAAGAGTTACCATATGCTGGTCACGATTCCGATTTTTTTGTCGGACCGTGTTGTGGACGCAAAGGTTGAGATACAGATCCGGACGATTGCAATGGATTTCTGGGCAAGCCTTGAGCATAAAATATATTATAAATTCGAAGGGAACGCACCGGAATATATCAGCAGGGATTTACGCGAATGCTCGGGACTGGTGGCGATGCTGGATGCGAAGATGTTAAGTCTGAATGAAGCGATTATGAGAGCCAAAGAAGAGCAGTCGATACAACCATAAATCATAACAAACCAAAATGAGGATTCTTCCATGGAAGAATCCTCATCTGCATAAAATCTGAATTATTCTGTGTCGGAGCCGTTTTTCCATGCATCAAATTTTTCCATAACGGCATCGTATGTTCTTTGGGAAATATCCGGAAGCGTTTTTCCCCAGCTTTTGGTAGCTTGTTCAAATCCTTTTTTGAAAGCGGCGATCATCTTGTCGGCTTTCTCGGAATCTCCACCGCTAAGAGCTTTGGCAAAATCCACAATACGGTCGGAAGTCTGTTCAACGCCCCAGTAACCGTCATCGGCGATGTCTTTTTGCGCCTGTGCTTTCACATCAGCGGAAACAGTGAAGTTGCCTCCTGCTAAAAACTGCCACATGCTGTCTGCCTTGCCGATTGCAGCGCCCTGTTTGCTCATCATCTGTTCTACAATGCCTCTCATTTGAGAAATTCTGGCATCGGAATCAGCCTGAAGCTGTTTGATGAGAGATGCATTTTTCTTTACATAATTTGTGTTTTTGGTGGAAGATGTTCTTTCGTAAACAACACCTTCGTTTTGTTTTGTGTTTTTCTCGGCTTCCTTCGTACTTTCCTTTTCGGATGTCCTGGCAGAAGTATCTGCGGCTGCGGTATTATAATACGAAGAATGATTGACTGCACCAACATTACTCATAATGTGAACCCTCCTTGGCATAATAAAATATATCCCTATAATTGCTATCAATATTCATATCGGCGATTTAAAAGAAAAAATAAAGTGGAATTGACTTTTTTTTTATAAATGTTAGAATATCATGTATACAAAATACATCGCAGCGATTTTAAAGCTACGGAGGGTAAGCAGATGGATAAGATTAAGCTGAAAGCGCTGGCCAAAATCAATCTGGGTTTGGATGTGGTTCGTAAAAGAGAAGACGGTTACCATGAAGTCAGAATGATTATGCAGACGATTCATTTATATGATCAAATAGAGTTGACAAAGACGAAGGAACCGGGGATTGCGATTCAAACGAATCTGGATTTTTTGCCTACGGATGAGAATAATCTGATTTATAAAGCAGCAAAATTATTGCAGGATACTTGTCAGATGAACGGGGGTATTGCTGTAAATCTGCAGAAGCGCATTCCCATAGCCGCAGGGCTGGCCGGGGGAAGTACGGACGCTGCTGCGGTTTTATACGGGATGAATGAATTGTTTCATTTGGGTTTTAAGCGGCGGAAATTAATGGAACTTGGAGTAAAGATTGGCGCAGATGTTCCGTATTGTCTGATGAGGGGAACGGCTCTGGCAGAAGGCATCGGAGAAAAGCTAAAAAGCCTTCCTCCAATGCCAAAGTGTGCCGTATTGCTCGCAAAGCCGGGAATCGGCGTGTCTACAAAATATGTATATGAAAATTTGAAATTGGATGAACATACGATACATCCGGATATTGACGGCCAAATTGGCGCCATCAAGCAGGGACGGCTAAAAGAGGCCGCAGGTTATATGGGAAATGTTTTGGAAAGCGTGACAATTTCCCGTTATCCGGTGATCCATCAGCTGAAATGCCTTATGATGGAAAACGGTGCGATGAACGCGATGATGAGCGGGAGCGGTCCGACGGTATTTGGATTATTTCAGGATGAAGAGACTGCAAGAGCGGCTTATAAAGAAGTAGCGCAGTCTCATCTTGCAAAACAGATTTATTTGACGAGCATATACAATAATCGCAGACGATAGAAGGAGGTTCTATGGACAATTTAGAATTGAATGCCAATGCGTATCTGCCTTTGCGGGATGTTGTTTTTCATACTTTGCGGGAAGCGATTTTAAAAGGAGATTTGAAGCCGGGAGAACGCCTGATGGAGCTTCAGCTTGCGGCAAAGCTTGGCGTCAGCCGTACGCCGATCCGGGAAGCGATCCGCATGCTGCAGCAGGAAGGCCTGGCGATTACGGTTCCGCGGAAGGGAGCGGAAGTTGCCGGAATTGAACAAAAAGATATGGAGGATGTGCTTCAGATCCGGGAGGCGTTGGAGATTCTGGCCGTACAGCTTGCGTGCGATAACATATCGGCTGCACAAATTGAAGATCTGGAAAAAAACGTGGCTGAATTTGAGGAAGTCGTCAAAACAAAAGACATAAAATCAATTGCTGAGTCAGATATAGCGTTTCACGATATTATTTTTGAGGCTGCATCGAATCCCAGGCTGGTAATGATTCTGAATAATCTGCGGGGGCAGATTTACCGTTACCGCATGGAGTATCTGAAAAAAGAAGAGATGCATCCTTGTCTGGTGGGAGAGCATAAGCAGATTGCCGAGGGGTTAAAACGCAGAGATAAAGCGTATGTAATGGAAATGACCCAAAAGCATGTCAAGAATCAGGAAAAAGCGATTAAGAATATTATTAGCGAGCAGGAATAAAACAAGTTCACATAGAAAATACTAGAAATAGGAGTAGATGGTTGTCTATTCCTATTTTTTATGGTGGATGTGAAGCATATGGAAAAAGAATTAAGTAAAAACAGGCAGGCATTTCTAAAACTTTTGGGGGAGTCTGCGGATATTAAGAAAAAGACCATGCAGCTTGGATTAAAAAGGGACATTGGCTGTTTTATCGCCTATATAGAGGTGACCGGGGGAAGCTTTCTGTTTGAAAATTCAGTCGTTGGAAAGCTTTTGAATCAATTCTGCCTGATGTCAAAAAAGGACATTCTGGAAAGCCTTGAGAAAAACGCGCTTGGAATTTCGGATATGACGGCTTTTGAAACCGTTGAAGAGGCAGCGGAGGGCATGCTGACCGGAGACGTCATCTTATTTGTGGATGGATTTGACAAGGCAATCAAAATTCCGGATAAAGGCTATCCCGCTATGCCGGTCAAGGAACCAGAGTCGGAAAAAGTGATCCGCGGGTCAAAAGAGGGCTTTGTGGATTCGATTAAAGTCAATACGGCTCTGATTCGCAAACGCCTCCGCACGACGAAGCTGAAGGTGGAGGAAATAAAGGCCGGCACGCGTTCGAATACCAATATCGATCTTGTGTATATGGAGGATTTAGTGTATCCGTCCCTGTTGGATGAAGTGCGGAGCAGATTAAACCGCTATGAAATCGACGGAATTTTAGACAGCGGCATGGTGGAGCAGCTTTCGGAAGAAAAATGGTATTCTCCGTTTCCGCAGTTTCAGACGACACAGCGGCCGGACCGTGCTGCAATGGCAATTCTGGAGGGAAGGATTGTAGTTCTTACGGACAATTCCCCGACGGGGCTGATTCTGCCTACGGATTATAACTCGTTTATTCAGACGTGCGACGATTATTACAATCGTTGGGAGATTGCCTCTTTTGGAAGAATGATACGGTATATCGCGGCTTTTTTTGCGATGACCATACCAGGGCTTTATCTTGCGGTGACAAATTTTCATACACAGATTCTGCCGACGACGCTTTTGATGTCTTTTGCGGCGGCAAGAGAGGGCGTCCCGTTTCCGGCGGTTGTGGAGGTCCTTTTGATGGAGATTTCCTTTGAACTTCTGCGTGAGGCGGGCGTGCGTCTGCCGGGAGCCATGGGGAATACAATCGGTATTGTAGGAGGATTGATTATAGGGCAGGCTGCGGTGGAAGCAAATATTGTAAGCCCCATTGTGGTGATTGTAGTGGCGTTTACGGCGTTATGCTCTTTTGCGATTCCCAATGAGGAATTTGCCACAGCGTTTCGTTTGTTGAAATTCGGATTTATTTTTTTGTGTTCGTGGCTGGGATTTTATGGATTCCTTTTCGGTCTGCTTATGCTTTTGATTCATATGTCGCATTTGAAGAGCTTTGGGATTCCTTATCTTATGCCGTTTGTAGGGGCGGATTTGAACGGATATGAAGACGAAAGAGATTCGCTGATCCGCGTGCCATTGTTTTTTATGAAACGGCGGCCGATTTATGCGAAAAGAAATCAGAGAATACGTTTAAGAAAGAAGGATGCGGATGTTTTCAAAAAATAATAAAATTTCGAAACGGCAGATGTTTCGCCTGTTGATGTATGATTTGCTGGGAATCGGCACGCTTTTGCTGCCCTCTGCGCTTGCAAAAGATGCGGGAAGAAATGGGATGCTTACCATTGGAATCGGGATTGGAGCCGGGCTTTTATACTGTATGCTGCTGGGGTTTTTGATTCGTTTTGTGAGGGAGGATGAAAGTTATCCGACTTTTTTAAAGCGTTGTTTCGGAACATTTTTTGGGACGGTTGTTTTTCTTTTTTATGCGTTGTATTATTTGTGTCTGGGTGGGTATTCCGCATATATTTTTGGGCATCTGATGATTACTGAGCTGTTAAAAGACCAGTCCTTTTACTGGATAGTGGCGGGAATACTTCTGCTTTGCGCATACGGCATTATGCAGGGTATTGAAGGCAGAGCCAGAATTTATGAAATTTTATTCTGGTTTTTGATGGCGCCGTTGTTCGCTCTGCTTTTTCTGGCGGCCAGGGATGTGGAGACGCCGCGTTTGTTTCCCCTGTACATTGAGGACTGGGGAGGGATTTTGCGCGGAAGCTATTATAGTTTTAGCGTATTTTCGCTTGGAAGTTTTTCTCTGTTTTTGGCGCCGTTTGCAAAACAGAAAAAATCCATTCCCGGGGCGTGCATAGGAGCTGTTTTATTCAGCGGCGTCGTGCTTTTCGCGCTGTACGGCATTTTACAGGGTATATTTGGAACGGAGGCCATGTATGTTCTGGAATATCCCGCGGTTACGCTGATGAGCATGATTCAGGTTCCGGGAGGTTTTTTTCAGAGACAGGACGCTTTGATGGTTGCAATCTGGTTTTTTACGGTGTTTGCGCTGTTGAGCAGCAGCATGTTTTATGCCGTTGAAAATTTAAAAGAGCTGACTGCGGGAAAAAAAGAAAAACTATGGATTGCGGTTACGGTCGTACTTTTATTTGGGATTGCTGTGTGGAGCTACCGGTCGGTTTCTTTTACGGACCAGATTGCCCGTGTGTTTTTGCTTGTGGCGACGCCGCTTGTCGTTTTGATCCCGCTTGCGGCCGCGCTGCGTATGAAACTTGGCAAAAAGGGCGGACAGGCGGCATGTGGTCTTTTGCTGCTGTGCTTTATCTTCCCGCTTATGGGATGCAGCACTCAGGAGCTTGAAAACCGGAAATTTCCGCTTGCTATGGGCATAGATAAAAAAGAAGATTCCTGTTTAATCAGCTATAAATTTCAAAATCTTTCCACCGTTGCGGATGAAAACGCGGACAGCCCGGGAGGAACGGATTTCTTTATAGAAGAGCAGGATTTTTTTACCGGCATCTCAAAGTATGCGAATAATACGAATAAGATCATGGATTACAACCACATGAAAGCGTTGATTTTATCGGAGGATTTTGCGGAGGACGCTAAGGCTCTTTCGGATTTTTTAAAGATTTGCGGCAAAGAAAGCCTGATTGCCAGAAATACGCTGCTCTTTTTTGCAGAGGATGCGGCTAAAATTTTGAAACTGGATGAAAACCTGGATACGGCAATCGGAAGCTATCTGGAGGAGATGTTAGACAGCAGAGAGGATTATCGGTTAAAAGATGCGGTAACGCTTGGGGATTTGTACAATGAAATGGAAAATAAAGAGCAGCTTTTGCTCGTTCCCGTGCTTGCCGACGACGGAGGGATTCCGGTTATCCGCAATTATTACGCAATATCCGGAGGAAAGACGAAAGGGGAAATCTCTGTTTCCGAAGGGGTATTGTCTTATCTGATCCAGGGAAAATTAAAAAAGCTGGCGTTTACGATGGAGAATGAAACAGCGGTATCAATCAACCGCATCGTGCAAAAAGGCAGCTTTTCTGCCGGAGAGAACATTTCTTATCAATGCGAACTGCAATTGGAAGCGGTGATAGAAAACGAAACCGGAAATGAGGAGGATGTTAAGCGGCAGTTGAAAGAGCTGTTTGAAAAAAACCTGAATAAAAGCCAGAAAAATCTCAAGGAAGCTCCGGGAATTGATCTGACAAACAGTTTTTATAAACTTGGAAAGGACGGCGGAGGGCAATATGAACGGTATCGGGGAAAACAGGACGATTATATCAAAGATATGCAATGTGAGTTTGTGGTGGATGTGATTATTCTAAACGAAAGAGGATAAAAATAAGCTCCAATTTGTGTTTAAACTTCCAGATTCTGGAAATGCTTTAAGAAATAACATCAAAGATTGGAGAATAAATATGAAAAGATTATATCGCACAGGCGCAGTTTTTCTGGTGTTTGCATTTGTTTTTACGGGAGCCTACCGTTATCGCTGCCACAGGCTGCAAACCGATCTTGCCGAACGAATCTTACGGTTTCATGTCATTGCAAACAGCAACACGAAAGAGGATCAGGATTTGAAACTGAAGATCCGGGATGAAATTGGGGCATATCTGGGAAATGAGTTGTCGGGAAATCTGGATTTGCATACCTGTGAGCAGACAGTGAAAGATCATCTGAAACAGATAGAAGACTGCGCCAGGGCAGTGATTTGGAGAGAAGGATATGATTATGACGTTTCCGCATCCGTAAAGAATACGGATTTTCCGGAGAAAACATATGGGAATTATACGTTTCCCAGAGGAAATTACCGGGCGCTTAGGGTGGTAATCGGAGAGGGCGCCGGTGAAAACTGGTGGTGCGTTATGTATCCAAACCTCTGCTTTTCAGGAAGCGTTTATGAAGTGGCTGATGAAAACGCAAAAGAAGAGCTTAAGAATGTTTTGACGGAGGAGGAATACGAGGAAATGCTTGCAGGAGGAAAAATAAAAGTAAAATTCAAATATCTGGACGCATTTCTCTCTCTGCTGAGAAATTAGTTTCTGGAAAAAATGTTATATTGACGAAACAGAGATTCCATATTAGAATTTTGAATCAGGTGATGGAATCATGAAAAAATGGAAAGCAAGGCATAAGGCAATGGCGGGAATCCTTGTGGTTACGGCGGTTTGCTATGGGATTTCCTGGAAGTTTCCGGGGGCGGTGGACTGGTATAAAAATTATATTTTTCCGATTGGAACCAATACGCTTTCAAGGCTTATGTCTGTGGTTTCGTGGTCTGTCGGGGAAATTCTGATTTATTTGGGAATTTTTGCACTGGCCGCTGCGGTATTGACCGGCATCTTATGCATTTTTTTCAAAGGAAGGGTCAGAGCATTTGGAAAGCTTTATTTGGAAGGCGTTTTATGGGCTGTTGTCTGGGTTCTGGCAACGGAGAATTTTAACTGCTATATGTTATACCATGCCGGTACGCTGGAGGAAACTTATTTTTCGGGTATAGCAGGAAAGGAAGAGACGCTGGTTGTCGTTTATAACGATATGGTGGAGCGTGCAAATGAGCTGTCTTTGCAAATGGAGCGGGACGAAAAAGGCGGCGTTGTTTATCATGGGGATTTGTACGAGGAGTGCAAATCTGCGATGCGGTCGCTGGGAGAGGAATTTTCATATTTGAGAGGATATTATCCAAATCCGAAAAAGATACTCGCTTCTGATTTTATGAGCCAGCAAAATCTGGCCGGAATATATTTTCCGTTTACTCTGGAGGCCAATTATAATACGACGATGTACATAATGAACCAGGCGGCGACGATCTGCCATGAAATGAGCCATTTAAAAGGCGTGATTTTAGAAGATGAGGCTAATTTTTTTGGATTTCTTGCCTGCATTAGGTCTGGAGATTCGTTTCTTGCATACAGCGGATATTTGAGCGTACTGGGGTATGTCAGCCATGAAGTGCGGCAAAATGTGGATCTGGAAACGAGAAAAACAATGGCGGTTCCAAACGATCTGGTGCAAAAGGACGCCGTATTCTTAACAGAAGAGGAATGGGAGCGGGTGGAGAAAAAAGCATTGGTTAAGACAGAAACCGTGAATCAGGCAACGAATGCTTTTTTAGACGGAAATTTGAAAATTAATGGCGTCAAAGACGGAGTGGAAAGTTACAGCAGAGTAGTAAGGCTGATTTTAAAATGGTATGAGAAGGGAGAATAAAATGCGGGTAGGACTGGGATACGATGTGCATAAATTAACAGAGAACAGGAAATTGATTCTGGGAGGCGTGGAGATTCCTCATAAACTGGGGCTTCTTGGGCATTCGGATGCAGATGTTTTGATTCATGCCATTATGGACGCGCTTTTGGGCGCGGCGGCGCTGGGCGATATAGGCAGACATTTTCCGGATACGGATGAGAAGTACAGGGGAATCTCAAGCAGAAAACTTTTGGCGCACGTCGGGGAGCTGATTGTAAAAGAAGGGTTTTTTATTGAAAATATCGATGCCGTGATTGTGGCTCAGAAACCGAAGCTGCGGCCATACATTGACGAAATGGAAGTCAACATTGCCGAAACGCTGAAACTGGAGAAGAGCCAGATTAATATCAAGGCGACGACGGAAGAGGGGCTTGGTTTTACGGGAAGTGAAGAAGGGATTTCCTCGCATGCGGTCTGCGCGTTGGGCAGATTTTATGAGAACAGCGTGCCGGTATCGGAGAGCGGGATGAAAAACTGTGCCGGCTGCGCAAGAAAGTGTTGACAAATATTTCTGCAATGCATAAACTAGAAAGAAACAGGAAAAGGCAAAGAACGGAAAGAGTAGGGAATCCTCTGTCATCCAGAGAGAGACTGTCATTGGCTGGGAGCAGTTTTATACAAGATTTCCAAAGTGCGTCCGGGAGCTGATCCGGTGAAGTTAGTAGCCGGGTACGGAATCATACACGTTACGTATTTTAAGTGAAAGCCCTGGCTTTTATGAGAGTGGAACCGCGGATAACTTCGTCTCTTGATCTGAGACGGAGTTTTTTGATTTACAGGAGAAGGCTTGTTATTGCCGCAGCCGCACGTGGGCGCATATTTTTTATGAAAAAGCAAAAAAGAGGAGGAATATGGGACTCATCAAATTTATAAAAGAAGAAATCCAGGTCATACAGGAGAGGGATCCGGCGATTAAGTCACCGATAGAAGTGATTTTATACCCTACGTTTCGGGTTATGTTAAGCTACCGGAGAGCGCACAGATTGTATCAGAGGGGCCATTTTTTTCGAGCAAGATACATATCCCAGCGGGCGGCCAGAAAAACCGGAATCGAGATACATCCGGGCGCTGAAATCGGGAAAGGGTTATTTATTGATCATGGCAGCGGGGTAATCATCGGGGAGACGACGATTATCGGGGACAATGTTACCTTATATCAGGGCGTGACGCTGGGAGGAACCGGAAAAGAAACGGGCAAACGCCATCCTACGCTGTGCAACAACGTTATGGTGAGCGCCGGAGCCAAGATTCTGGGTTCTTTTACGATTGGAGAAAACTCAAAGATCGGCGCAGGAAGCGTCGTCCTTGAGGAGGTGCCTGCAAATTGCACCGTAGTCGGAGTCCCGGGCAGAATTGTCAAACGGGGCAATGAAAAGGTTCCCAGGAGCGATATGGATCAGGTCAATCTGCCGGATCCGGTAAAAGAAGACATTGCTGCATTGCAGCATGAAAATACGGCGCTTTGCAATAAAATATTTGAATTGCAACAACAAATGAAAGAGCTGCAAAATTTGAGAAAGGATCAATGAAACATGAAGCTTTATAACACCCTGACAAGAAAAAAAGAAGAATTTATTCCGTTGGAGGAAGGAAAGGTAAAAATGTACGTGTGCGGACCTACCGTATACGACTACATCCACATCGGAAACGCAAGGCCGATGATTGTATTCGATACGGTAAGGCGGTATATGGAATACAAAGGCTATGATGTGAATTTTGTGTCCAATTTTACGGATGTGGACGATAAAATTATCGCAAAGGCGGCAGAAGAAGGAAGTACGGCAGAAGATGTGGCGAACCGCTTTATTGAAGAGTGCAAAAAAGATATGGCCGGCATGAATGTAAAGACGGCAACCTGCCATCCCCTTGCGACGCAGGAAATTGACGGCATGATAGAGATGATTGCCAAATTAATCGAAAAGGGATACGCATATCCGGCAGCGGACGGGACGGTTTACTTCAGAACGCGTAAATTTAAGGATTATGGCAAGCTTTCTCACAAAAATATTGATGATTTACAGGCGGGGCACAGGGACATTAAAGTAACGGGAGATTTAAAAGAAGATGCGCTTGACTTTGTTCTCTGGAAACCTAAGAAAGAAGGGGAGCCGTATTGGGAATCTCCATGGTGTGACGGGCGTCCCGGCTGGCATATTGAATGTTCCGTTATGTCGAAGAAGTATCTGGGCGAGGGAATTGATATTCATGCGGGAGGGGAAGACCTGATTTTTCCGCATCATGAAAATGAAATTGCGCAGAGTGAGGCGGCAAACGGCACGGAGTTTTCCAAATACTGGATGCACAATGCGTTTTTAAACATCGACAATCGAAAAATGTCCAAATCACTTGGTAATTTCTTCACGGTGCGTGAAGTATCGGAAAAGTATGAGCTTCAGATTCTCAGGTTTTTTATGCTAAGCGCGCATTACAGAAGTCCGCTTAATTTCAGCGCAGATCTGATGGAAGCGGCCAAAAACGGACTGGAGCGCATTGTTACGGCCGCGGAACATATGCGTCATTTGTCAAAGACGGCGCCGAACGTGGAAATGACGGAGGACGAATTATCTCTGGCGGTAAAGAGCAAATCATATACGGCGAAGTTTGAAGCCGCGATGGATGACGATTTTAATACTGCGGATGCAATTTCGGCCGTGTTTGAGCTGGTGAAGTTTATCAACAGCAATGTTTCTGCCGAAAGCTCCAATGCGCTTTTGGGAGAGCTGTATCGTCAGATGAAAACGCTGTGTGATGTGCTCGGAATTATTCTGGAAAAAGAAGAAGAGGATCTGGACTCGGAAATAGAAGGTCTGATTGCAAAACGTCAGGCGGCAAGAAAAGAGAAAAACTTTGCCAGAGCAGATGAAATTCGGGATTTGCTTTTGGCCAAAGGGATTATGTTGAAAGATACCAGAGAAGGTGTGCAATGGAAAAGGATATAAATTCGTTGATCAGGGAATATTTTGAGGAAAAAGAGGTGGACGTCCGTACGTATTCACCTCTTGCCTTCGCATATATCGGAGACGGCGTATTCGACCTGATTATCCGTACGATTGTAGTCGGAAGAGGCAATACGCAAACCAATAAACTGCATTACAGGACAAGTCACATTGTCAAGGCTCATACACAGGCGGAAATGATTCAGAAGCTTTTGCCGTATCTGACAGAGGAGGAGCAGAATATTTACCGGCGTGGCAGAAACGCCAAGTCGTCTACTGTGGCAAAAAACGCGACGCCTTCGGATTACCGGAAAGCGACCGGATTTGAAGCGCTGCTTGGCTATCTGTATCTTACGGGAGATTTTGAGCGGATTCTTTTTTTGGTAAAAGAAGGTATCGGGCAGCTTGGAGAAAGGATTTAGGGTATGGAATACGAAGAATTGAGAATTGAAGGGAGAAACTCTGTGCTGGAGGCGTTTCGTTCGGAGAAAACGATAGACAAGCTCTTTGTTTTGGACGGATGTAAGGACGGCCCGGTGCAGACAATTTTAAGGGAAGCCAGAAAGCGGGATACCATTGTAAATTTTGTGTCAAGGGAGAGGCTGGATGCGCTTTCAGAGACGAAGAAGCACCAGGGAGTGATTGCGTTTGCTGCTGCATTTTCGTATGCGTCGGTGGATGATATGCTGCGAAAAGCGAAGGAGAAGGGGGAAGAGCCGTTTTTGTTTTTGCTTGACGGCATTGAAGATCCGCATAATTTAGGGGCGGTGATCCGTACGGCCAATCTTTGCGGAGCCCATGGCGTGATTATTCCAAAGCGCAGGGCTGTGGGTCTGACGGGGACGGTGGCCAAGGCTTCGGCAGGGGCGATTTACTATACGCCGGTGGCCAGGGTGACAAATCTGACAAGTGTGATTTTGGAACTGAAGAAAGAGGGGCTGTGGTTTGTCTGCGCCGATATGGGCGGTTCCGTTATGTATGATCTGGATTTGAAGGGGCCGATTGGTCTTGTAATTGGGAGTGAAGGAGAGGGAGTCTCAAAGCGGGTAAAGGAGAACTGTGATTTTAACGCTTCCATACCGATGAAGGGCGATATTGATTCTTTGAATGCTTCTGTGGCGGCGGGAGTGCTTGCTTATGAGATTGTACGCCAGAGAGGAATCTGGCGGATGGATCAGGGGTGAGGGCAGTAAAGAGGAAACCCTAAAGGAAATGGGAGGATGGGAATGGCGGATTACAGAGGCTGTTCAGATGAGGAATTGATTGCAAGACTTAGGGGACAGGATACCTTGATGCCAGGGTCTGCCCCAGCGAAAGCGAGGGTATGCGGCAGTAAAGAGGAAACCCTAAAGGATACCTTGATGCCATGCGGCAGTAAGGAGGAAATTACAGATTATATTTTGGGGAAGTATAAGCCGTTGGTGCGGAAGCGCGCGAATGCTTTGTATTTGATTGGAGGGGATACCGACGATCTGATTCAGGAAGGAATGATTGGATTGTTCAAGGCGATTCGGGATTTTAGCCCGGATAAGGACAGTTCTTTTTATAATTTCGCGAGGATTTGCGTGGAACGGCAGATGTATACGGCGATAGAGGCCTCCAGGAGAAAGAAGCATGCGCCTTTAAATTCCTATATTTCACTGTATGATGATTCCGATGAAGAGGGGATGGCTCTTGCGGATGTTTTAAGAGGGGAAGAAGATGAAAATCCGGAATATCTGTTGATTGACAGGGAAAGTGTGGAGCAGAAGCTGGAGGCATTGTCCGGGAAATTAAGCAAGATGGAAAAGCAGGTATTTGATTATATGCTGGAGGGTTTTAGTTATCGGAAGATTGCAAAGATAATGGGTAAGTCACCGAAAGCAATTGATAATGCAATTCAAAGAATGAAAGGGAAGGCTGGAACAGAGTAGTACGGCGTTCCTTTTTTATTTGGAATTATTTTGCTCATTTGATTTTTAATGCTTTAGTACATAGTATTGATAACTATATAAAAAAGATATAATAACCTCTATATATTGACTTGGCAACTAAATGGTGATATGATATAAAAAATAAATGCCAAAAAAAGGATGTTAAATATGATGAAAGAACTTAGAATTGGGAATAAGATCGCCAAAATACCTGTGATTCAGGGAGGAATGGGAGTCGGCGTAAGCCGGTCAAAGCTTGCCGGAGCAGTTGCGGCAGAAGGCGGAGTCGGGATAATTTCAACCGCGCAGATTGGTTATGATGAAGAAGGATTTGAAACAGATCAGAAAGCATGTAATTTAAAGGCAATTGAAAAGCACGTCAGACTTGCAAAAGAACAGGCGAATGGAGGATTGGTAGGCGTAAATGTGATGGTAGCGCTGAAAGACTATAAGGAGCATGTGAGAGCGGCTGTTCTGGCGGGAGCGGATGTTGTGATTTCAGGCGCAGGGCTGCCGGTTTCGTTGCCCGAGCTGGTGGAAGGGTCCGATACGAAGATTGCGCCGATTGTTTCAAGTGAAAAAGCGGTGCGCATTATTCTTAAATTATGGGCGCGCAACTATAAAAGGACGGCGGATTTTATTGTAATAGAAGGGCCGGACGCGGGCGGTCATCTGGGTTTTTCGTCGGAAGCTCTTTTGCACAGAGAGGAATTGAATTATGACGCTGAGATTAAAAAGATTATTCAGACAGTCAGAGAATATGAAGAAAAGTTTGATCAGAAGATTCCGGTGATTGTTGCGGGGGGAATTTGTTTTGGAAAAGACGTTATGCACGCATTGGAACTTGGAGCGGACGGGATACAGGTTGCCTCCAAATTTGTAGCAACAAAAGAATGTGATGCGGACGACGCATATAAAGAAGCATATATTGCAGCACAGGAATCAGATGTGGAGATTATTGAAAGTCCTGTCGGAATGCCGGGAAGAGCTCTAAGAAATGACTTTTTGAAACAGATAAAGCAAAAGCGCCTGAAAATCAAAAAATGCTATGGATGCCTGGAAAAGTGTAATTCTGCAAAAATTCCGTACTGCATTACGGACGCTTTGATCAGGGCCGTAAAGGGAGACGTGAAAAACGGTCTGGTATTCTGCGGAGCCGATGTAGGAAATATTAAAAAAATATCTACGGTGCATGACGTGATGCAGGAATTGATGGTGTAGCGTATCCGGACGGCGAAGAATCCTTTGCGTATAATTTGAAAATCAATATTGACAATATGCAGAAGTTATAGTAGGATAATAGTCGTTGAGAAAATAAGTGAAGCGCTGGCATGGCTCAGTCGGTAGAGCGTCGCATTGGTAGTGCGGAGGTCACGGGTTCGATTCCCGTTGCCAGCTTTGAGAACCCTGAATGTTTCAGGGTTTTTTCTTTATGGTAATCAAAAGGTAATCAAAAAGGTAATCATACATATGTTCGATTAAAAAACAAGAAAGGAGTATCTTGCACGTATGATCAATTTCAATTGATGATTTAAATGAATGCATTTAATTAAATGTGTTGATTAAGTTATCAATAAAATCCTCTATATCATTTATTTGTCTCATACATGCTACAAAATATTTTTGTTGTATTTTTTCTTACTACAAATATTTTTATTTCTAAATGAGCCTAATATGAAGTTGTGTGAATATTCCAAGATGTTCAATGAGTTTTATATAGTAGCAATTCGTTTCGAAATAGTAAAAAAATTAAATCATTTCAATATTACACTAACAACATCGTCTGAAATCCTTTCTAACACCATATAGGTGTCCGTTCCTCTTTTTTCAGCCAGCGTTGCAATTCCCCCGCTTTTGCACCTGCAAAATTGCCCGGGTATGCAGCTTCCGTCATCACGAACCGGCAAAACGCCAAGCATTCCGACATAGTCCCATTCTTTCCGGTCTTTGCGTTCTACATAACTTTCCTGTAAAGACGGGTCGTAATCCTTTGCTAATTTCATGCGTGCATTTGGGATAATATTTCCAGTTTCTACCATAATGGGTTCGTGCGTTTCTTCATCAAATAGTGGGTTTCCTTCGTCATCGGTTGCCTGTACGGTTTCTGGCACGTCTTCCATGACGATGCGATTGAAGTTGTCCCGTTCATATCGCCAGTAATAATCTTCGTCTGCATTTCCAACGACAGACGGATTGCCGGAGGTGATGCCCGTTATGTAGTCGCCTTCGTTTGCTTTGTGGAGATAGCCGTTTTTTATGGTGACGAAATATCCGACCCGGTCTTCGTTATCAGGATTACCGTCTGCCCATGGTTTGATAAATTCGGCGTAATCGGCTCCGGAGGACTGGAAGGCCTTGGTTCCGAGGATGTCGCCAAGATAGGTAACGCGCAGGGCGTTGGAAAGGGTTGATGAACCAGTTCCGTTTCCGATGACGAATCAATAGACAAATTAAATAAATCCCCTGAAGAGTCTTTAAAAATTAAGACGAAACTACCCAAAACAAGGGTAGTCGGGATAGCAACACAACTCCCAAGAAGCGCCACAAGCGCCTTGATAATTGAATAGACTTTATACCTCAGTTGTGATATACTTATATTGTAGCAATACAAAGCACAATCACAACATAGAAAGTAGGTGATTATATGCCATCTGGTATTGAAGTAACCAAACAAGCTATTGACGATTTTGCAAAAATACAAAGACATATGTTAATAGCAAAAGAAGAGGGTGCAACAAAAACGTATGCAAGTCTAAAAGACGAATATCTTTCTTTGAAAGCAATCTTGCAAGTGTCAGGCGTGAATATGACAGATATTGACAAGATTAAAGAGTAAGTAACAATTATATATCACAAACCACGGTGTAAAGTCTATTGAATTATTAAGGCTTTACACCTTTTTAAAGAGAAAAATAATCTGGTATAATGAAACAATCAATATCAGCATATCAGGTTATAAGGAAGGTGAACATATGATTGCGTATTATAAATTATTAGATATGCTCAATAAAAAGGGCATGACTAAAGAACAATTAAGAATGCGAGTAGAGTATAACACAATTCTTGACAATCTGTCAATCGGCAGAAATTTCCCAAAACAAAGTAACTATTAACGTCCTGTAAAGTGGAGTGCTAACAGGATCGTAAACAAGGCAAAGCAACAAGAGATTGCAAACGAGGTTAGAGAAAAGATAATTGATTCATTAAATTTCCGCAACCTAACGGGAAAACGTGACAGATAGCAGAGTCAAAATGCTATCCGTGTTAACTGGACACGCTGACTACATCGGGGACGTGATAGTTCATATCATATCAGACGTAGCAGGGAATACCATCCCAAACCAGAAAATCTATGAATATGTGTGAATGCGAGTAGGCAGAAACAAGAGTTTTGCGGTGACTGATTCGATTCCCGTTGCCAGCTTTGAGAACCCTGAATGTTTCAGGTTTTTTTTATGTTAAAAATGAAAAGGCAATCATGTTATTTTCAAGGGAAAAAGCCTGTAAATTGGGATGATGTAAAGAATTCCCTTGAGGGTTTTATGACCGTATATCGAATTTGGACATCAGTTTTCTGAAGGTATCTTGTCCATCCAGACAAGTGTCTGTCAGATAGCCTTTCTCCCACTCCCATTCAGAGAGCCCCCGGTAATAATACGCTTTTTTGGTATCCTCAATGATAAACGGAATAAGCCCGAAACGCAGACATTCTTTTAAAGCGATCAGTCTGCCGACTCTGCCGTTGCCATCCTGGAATGGATGAATACGTTCAAATGCGTAATGGAAGCAAATGATGTCGTTCATCGTGACAGTAGTTTTGGCTTCATATTCGGAAAGCAGAGCTTTTATGCGTGGAGCAACCTCTTTCGGCTTTGCGGTTTCATGGCCGCCGACCATATTGGCTCTTTTTTTGTAATCCCCAACGGCAAACCATGCAAGTGTGGAATCTTTTGTGCTTTGCTTCAGAATGCGGTGCAGTTCTTTGATTATATCTTCGGTAAGCGGTTCTTCTGCCATATCTATACAAAAGTCAATGGCCCGAAAATGATTGACAGTTTCGATAATGTCATCAACACGGATGTCTTCTTCGATGTCTATTGTGTTTGTCTCAAAAATCATCCTGGTCTGAACTTCATTTAGTTTGCTGCCCTCTATGTGATTGGAGTTATAGGTCATCCGTACTTGAAGTTCAT
>CAJUJL010000044.1 GCA_910586725.1 uncultured Lachnospiraceae bacterium
GCATAACTACTGGGTTTGTAGCCACTTTTTGATTTCACAAGTGTCAAACTCGGGACTATAACATATTTTTTTCAAAAATGAAGCGTTTTTTTGAAAAAATATTGATTTTCAAAAATGACTGGTGTAGAGTGTATCTGAATTAGTGGATGCGGAAGAAAGAGAGATGGGACGAATGAAAAAAAATGGATATGCAAAAGCATTCAAAACTGCATTTCCGTATACGATACCGGTTTTGACCGGGTATTTGTTTATTGGCCTTGCTTTTGGCGTGATGTTTCAGGAAAAGGGCTATAATTTTCTATGGGCTGTTTTTATGAGTGTTTTGGTTTATGCGGGCAGCGGGCAGTACCTGGCGGTAAATTTTTTTGTGCCTGGCGTAAGCTTTTTGAATATGATTTTTATGACGTTTATGGTAAATGTGCGTCATATTTTTTATGGACTTTCGCTGCTGGAAAAATTTGGAGAGATGGGAAAAAAGAGATGGTATATGATTTTTTCACTGACGGACGAGACGTATTCTCTGCTTTGCACGACGAAAATTCCATCCGGGGTTTCCAGGGGGAAATTTTTATTTGCGATTGCGCTTTTGGACCATCTTTACTGGATTGCCGGCTCGGCCATAGGAGCCATTGCGGGAGCGGTGATTCCTTTTAATGCAAAAGGCATCGATTTTGCCATGACTGCGTTGTTTCTGGTGATTTTTACGGAACAGTGGATGGCGGGCGGGAAGAGGATTCCGGCAGTGATCGGAATTGTTTCTTCGGCGGCATTGCGGGTTGTGTTCGGCGCGAATAATTTTGTGCTTCCGTCTATGATCTGCATTATGCTTTGTCTTGTTTCGGGAAGAAAGTACATAGAAAAGGAGGCGGTTTCCCATGCAGATTAGTATTGTGCGTTCGTTATTGATTATTGCCGTGGTGTCTGTCGTTACGTTTTCAACCAGGGTAATTCCGTTTTTGCTTTTTCCAAAGGGAAAGGAGATTCCCCCTTTGGTCAGATATTTAGGGGCGGCGCTTCCTCCCGCTGTTATTGGGATGCTGGTGGTTTACTGTCTGAAATCGGTTGATTTTTTTGCATATCCGCATGCGGCTCCGGAATTCATTGCGGCCGCTGTTGTGGTGGCGCTTCATATCTGGAAGAGGAATAATCTTTTAAGCATCGGCGTGGGAACGGCGCTTTATATGTATTTGATCCAGTGCGTATTTGTCTGACGAAGACCGATTGTAAAAGAAAATAAAACGTTTGGTATTGACATGCGTCAGAAAACATACTATAGTATTCCAAGAAAGTACTACTATTAGATCAGAGGAACATATGGATGGAAATAAAGTCATTGAAAAACTGATGTGTTTTGGATTGACCAGGCAGGAAGCGGTGATTTATCTGTGTCTGGCAAAAAACGGCGACCTGACTGGTTATGAAGTTGCGAAACAGACCCGGATTTCCCGCTCGAACGCCTATAACGGGCTGGCCGGACTGGCGGATAAAGGCGCGGCTTATGCAGCGGAAGGAGCGGCAGTCCGGTATCATGCCGTCGATGTGGATGAATTTTGCGCCAATAAGATTCGTGCGTTAGAGGAGCTTAGGTCTGAAATAAAATCATCTATGCCAGTGCAGAGAGAAGAAGCGGAAGGATATTTGACGATTGAAGGAGACAGGCATATCCGGGACAAAGCCAGGAATATGATAGAAGGCTCCCGTCATCGGGTGTATCTTTCCATGACAGAACGGTTTGTCCGATTGTTTGAAAAAGAAATTAAAAGCGCCGTAAGAGAGGGCAAAAAAGTCGTGATTTTAACGGACAGGCCTTTGGAGTTTCCCGGAGCTCTCTGTTACAAGACGCAGGAAAAGGGTGTGCAAATCGGCGTGATTGCCGATTCCTCCCATGTGCTTACGGGAGAGCTTGGCAGAGAGGAAGAAAGCTCCTGCCTGTATACCGGGCAGCCTAATTTTGTGCGTGTTTTCAAGGATTCCATGCATAATGAGATTGAATTGATCCGGCTTTTGAAAGGAGAGTCTTAAATGAAAAAAGAACCATTTGTATCGTTTGAGAAATTACAGGAAATTACAAAACAGTATAAAACGCCGTTTCATTTGTATGATGAAAAAGGCATTCGTGAAAACGCGAACGCGGTGCGCGAGGCGTTTTCCTGGAATCCGGGTTTTCGGGAATATTTTGCGGTCAAAGCGACGCCAAATCCATTTTTGATCGACTTGCTGAAAGAGTGCGGATGCGGGGTTGACTGTTCTTCCATGACGGAGCTGATGTTATCGGACGCGCTTGGTTTTTCAGGCGAAGAAATTATGTTTTCTTCTAACGATACGCCTCCGGAGGAGTTTGTATATGCCAATGAGCTTGGAGCGGTCATTAATCTGGATGATTTTACGCATATAGAATTTTTAGAAAAGACGATTGGAAAGATTCCGGAGACAATCAGCTGCCGGTTTAATCCGGGCGGCGTTTTTAAGATCAGCAACAGCATAATGGACAATCCGGGCGACGCCAAATACGGATTTACAAAAGAGCAGCTGTTTGAGGGTTTCCGGATTTTAAAAGAAAAAGGAGCGAAACGCTTTGGCATCCATGCGTTTCTGGCCAGCAATACCGTAACAAACGACTATTATCCGATTCTGGCAAAAACGCTGTTTGAAACAGTTGTCGAATTAAAGGAAGCAACGGGATGCGACATCCGTTTTATCAATCTTTCGGGCGGCGTAGGCATTCCTTATACGCCGGAGCAAACGCCAAATGATATTTATGCCATTGGCGAGGGCGTGCGAAAAGTCTATGAGGAAGTATTAGTTCCGGCGGGACTTTCCGATGTGGCGATTTATACGGAAATGGGCCGTTTTATGATGGGGCCGTACGGGCATCTTGTGACCAGGGCCATTCATGAAAAGCATACGTATAAGGAATATATTGGCGTGGATGCGTGCGCAGTCAACCTGATGCGGCCGGCAATGTACGGGGCGTATCATCATATCACGGTGATGGGAAAGGACAACGCGGTTTGTGACCATAAATACGATGTAGTGGGTTCCCTTTGTGAAAACAATGACAAGTTTGCGATTGACCGGATGCTGCCAAAGATTGAGAAAGGAGATCTTCTTGTGATCCACGATACGGGCGCGCACGGATTTGCCATGGGGTATAATTACAACGGCAAATTGAAATCGGCGGAGATTTTACTGAAAGAGGACGGCAGTTTTCAATTGATCCGGAGGGCCGAGACGCCGCAGGATTATTTTGCGACGTTTGACTGTTTTGATTTATACGGACGCCTGAAGAAAAAAACAAATTCCTGACAGAAAAATAAATAAAAATACTTGTATTTTTTGTAAAGTTGTGTTAGTATATCATTTGTCCGGTCGTGTTAGACGGACAGATATGCCGGCGTGTCGGAATTGGCAGACGAGGCAGACTCAAAATCTGTTGGCGGCAACGTCGTATGGGTTCAAGTCCCATCGCCGGCATTTGAAAGAAACATAGGTTTTCTATGTTTCTTTTTTCTTGCAGATATTAGAAACGCCTGTTACTATGGAATAGTATCGGAATGAAAACGTTGTTTTGCACTGTGTAAGGCCGGATGCGGAAGCGCGTTATTTAAGGCAATTGCATAGCCGTATCAGGAATGGAGGAATCATGAGAAAGAGAAAGTGTTATTTTGCAGAAATGGCGGTTTTGCTTGCATCTGCTTTTTTATTCGCAGGATGCGGGCTGGACGAAGAACGGCTGGAGAAAGAGGCGGCATACAGAACAATCGGCATCAATGCGATGGAAGAGGGAAATTACAGCGCGGCCATGGAAGCGTTTAACAGCGCTTTGGCACAGGCGAATGGCATTGGGCCAAATGAGATAGATATTTGTTTTTATAAAGCGGCGGCTTTATTTGCATCGGGAAATTACGGCGATGCCATTGAAACATACGATGTTTTACTGGAGGCGGACCATAAAAATTCCGATGCATATTTTTTACGGGGATGTATTTATTTGAAGACAAATGAAATCGCAAAAGCGCAGGAGGATTATGATAAGGCGATCGAGTACGCGGAAAACGATGAAATTTACCTGGTGATCTACAATAGTTTAAATGGAGCGGGATATGAAGCGGAGGCGAAACGTTATCTGGATGAGGCGCTTTCGAAGAAAACGGGCAAAAAAGCTGTCAATTATACGGTAAAAGGAAAGATTTATTTTTTGGAAGGACAATATGAGGAGGCAGTGGAGCATCTTACGACGGCAGTCGACAAAGGAGATGTGGAGGCAAACTTATATCTGGCAAAGACCTATGAGGCTTTGGGAGACAAAGAAAAAGCGGACGCGTGCATCGGCGCGTATATAGAAGAGAATCCAAAAAGCAGCGTTGCATATAATCAACTTGGATGCAAAGAAATGGAAAAAGGAGATTATGAGAAGGCTGTTTCCTATTTTGAAGAAGGGCTGGCGCTGGAAGTAGTGACAAATGAGCAGGAGCTGCGGAGCAATTTAATTGCAGCGTGTGAATACAGCGGCGATTTTGAGGGCGCGGCAGAAAAAATGCGTGCATATTTAGCGGATTATCCGAATGACGCCGCTGCGGCAAGGGAATACTTATTTTTAAATAAGGATAAAGATGAGGAGACAGGCAAAGAATGATTCGGATGGAAGAGGCAAAAGAGAGATTTCTTTTAGTTGGAGTGAGCGAACAGGACGGGGATGACGCTAAGGATTCCATAGAAGAACTGAAAGCTTTGGCGGAGACAGCCGGAGCGCAATCTGTTGGCATTTTGATTCAGAACCGTGAAAGAATGCACCCTGCGACTTATGTGGGCAAGGGCAAAATCGAAGAAATCAGAGAGCTGCTTTTTAAGACGGATGCGGACGGGATTATCTGCGACGACGAATTGTCGCCGGCTCAGCTGCGCAATCTTTCCGATTTGCTTGAGACGAAAGTAATGGATCGGACATTGGTCATACTGGATATATTTGCAATGCGCGCGTCTACCAGCGAAGGCAAGATTCAGGCGGAGCTTGCCCAGCTAAAGTACCGGGCAGCCAGGCTTGTCGGAATGGGCCGCGCGATGTCAAGGCTTGGCGGAGGAATTGGTACAAGAGGGCCTGGAGAAAAGAAGCTGGAGACGGACAGGAGGTTGATTGGAAACAGGATTTCCCAGTTGAAGCGGGAGCTGTCGGAAGTGCGCAGACACCGGGAAATCACCAGGGAGCAGCGAATCAGAAGCGGCATTCCCGTAGCTGCGATCGTGGGCTATACAAACGCCGGAAAATCGACGTTTCTAAACGCAATGACAGGAGCCGGCGTGTTGGAGGAAGATATGCTGTTTGCGACGTTAGATCCGACGACGCGGCTTTTAGAGCTTCCGGGGAGGCAGCAGATCCTTCTGACCGATACGGTAGGGTTTATCCGCAAACTTCCGCATCATCTGGTAGAGGCGTTTCAGAGCACGCTGGAGGAGGCGAAATATGCGGACTATATTTTACATGTTGTGGACGCTTCCAATAAAGACGCCGATATGCAGATGCATATTGTATATGAAACGCTGCGCAGACTTGGCGTGGAAGATAAGAAGATTGTTACGTTGTTTAACAAACAGGATGCAAGGGAGGATGGGGAAGCGCTGCATGATTTTCAGGCGGACCATACGATTGCTGTTTCCGCAAAATACGGCAGCGGCTTAGATCAGGTGAAAAATGTTCTGGCATTGCTGCTGCGGGAAGAGAAAATACTTGTAGAAAGGCTGATTCCATACCAAAACGCGGGTGTTTTGCAGCTTGTGCGCAAGCAGGGGGAGCTGTTAGAAGAATCGTATGAGGAAAATGGCATATGGATCCGGGCGTATGTGCCGATGGAAGTCTATGGAAAGCTGGATTCGTAAGGCGAAAATGACGTATTGACGTGTTTGTCTGTTTTAACATATAATAAATAGCAGGATTAGAGGAGTTACCATATAAGAAGAAAAGGGAGGAGAGCGGAAATGAAGCAGTTTTTTGGCATGAGTCAAAGCGGAAAGTTAGAAGAAGCGCTTTACGGACTGAACAATCCACAGTTTATTATGTTGTTGTCAAATAAAGATCAGTTTGAGGCGCATGTAAGAGCATTAGAGAAGATTTATCCGAAAGTGCCTAGTATCGGATGTATAGGAATGAGTTATGCTTCAAGAATTGCGGAAAAAGGGGTCGGTGTGATCGCGTTTACGGACGGAGTAAATGCAAGCGTGAATGTGCTGGAGCAGGTATCTGTCATGCCGGTGAAATACATTCGCCGGATGGAAGAGGATATTGAGAAAGTCAAAGGAACGGGACGCGATACGGTATGCATTGACTTTTGCACCGGAAATGACGCCTGTGCGCTTACAACGATACATACGGCTTTACGGAAGAACAATATTTCTCTGGTCGGCGGCACCGGGGACGCCGGCATGGTATCCGTCAATGGAAAGGTTTATCAGGACGCCGTAGCCTATGCTCTGGTAAAGAACTTAAACGGCCGCGTGAAAACTTACAAAGAAAATATTTACCATCCATATGGAAATTATCGGTTTATTGCGTCAAACACGGACAAAGCCAGGTACATCATTGGTTCGTTGAACGGAAAGCCGGCAAAGCAGGTCTATGAGAGCATTCTTCATGTGACGGATCAGGAGATACTTACAAGAACGTTTCAAAATCCGTTTGGCAAGCTCAATGGAAACGATACCTGTATTATTTCAATCAAAGAGGTTGCCGGCAATTCTCTGGCATGTTTTCGTCAGGTCAATGATTCGGATGTTTTGATTTTGCTTGAGCTTGGAGATTATAAGGCGATTGTAAAAGAAACGATACGTAAAATCTGTGAGGATTTTCCACAGAGATCCGCTGTTTTTTCCGTAAATTGCCTGTTTCGCTATATGCTGTTCAATGAGCGTAATTATATGCAGGAATATTTACAGGAAATGGCGTCACTTGGAAGCCATGCGGGATTTGTAGGATATGGAGAACATTATAACAACCGCTTTGTCAATCAGTCCATGACCTGCGCGGTGTTTGAATAAAGGGAGGGATAGGAAAGATGTTGTTTTCAGGAAAAGGACAAAAGAGCGGAAGCGTCCGTCATAGCGAGAAAAGCCTCTATCCCGTGTTGTATGTTACGGACAGTTTAAAAGAATATAAAAAAGAATTGATTCAAAAAGAAGTTCAGTCTCTGTGGGAGCTTAAAATGGTTGGCAGCTCATTTGCCGAAGTTATGAAAAAGGCAGATCATTTCCAGGAAGAATTACAGGATTTCGGACAGTCTTTTTCCAACATTAACCATGCAGCCGAACAGTTTGTCAAGGTACGTGGGACGATTGCAGATACTGTTTCGGAAACACAGAATAAAGTAGAAGATTTAAAAGTGGCTTCCATACAGGTGGAAGAGTCTTACAGCAATATGGAGCATATGTTTGAGCAGCTGAAAATTGCTGTGGAGGGAATTCAAAAGTGTATGGAAAAGATCGTATCCATTGCGGATGAAACGAATATTCTTGCTATTAATGCATCCATTGAAGCGGCCAGAGCCGGTGAAGAAGGAAGAGGGTTTTCTGTTGTCGCAGCAAAAGTAAGAGAGCTTGCGGAGGAAATCAAAGGACTTGCAAGAGAGGTAGACCTGGGGATTCAGGATGTGCAAAGCGGCACAAGTCAGTTAAACGAAAGCATAGCGGAGTCAAAAGAAGCTCTTGGCCAGAATATTGACACGGTAAACACTACATATGAATCGTTTCATGAGATTACGACGGCGGCGGAAAGCGCGGCATCGGTGCAGACACAGATTTCAGATGTGATTGACGCTTCGCAGCAAGAGCTGCAGACGGTCTGCCAGTTTTTTGACGATATAAAAATGCAGTATAACGAAGTAGTCAAACATATCAGTTATGCAAGTAATCTTGGAACGACAAAAAGCGCGATGTTTGAAGATATAGATAATCTATTGTCGCAGATTCCGCCTATGATTCAGGATAAGGAGCCGGAAGGCGTCTGATAAAAGCCATAAAAAACTCATGCATATTCACGTCTTTTCGTTTGAGAGATTGGAATATGCATGAGTTTTTTGTTTTAGCTTTATACCGTTTTGGATGAGGATGCTTTTTCAAGTGTATCAAGGCCTGTTCTGTTGATGGCCGCGGTCAGCGCATGGATAGAGGCCGTAATAATATCTTCGTCCATGCCTACGCCCCAGACGAGCTTATCGTGTGCGGTAATTCCCACATAAGCGAGAGCCTTGGAGGAAGAACCGCGGGAAAGCGCGTGTTCAGCGTATTCCGTCAGTTCGTAGGTAATGTTAAAGTGTTTTTTGATCGCAATGGAGACAGCGTCCAAACGTCCGTTGCCGTTTGCGGTTACTACATCGGTCGTACCGTCGTTTGATGTGATGGTAACGGTCGCTTCTATGCCGTTATGCTGCCGGAAATGGCATTCCGATACGTGGAAAGAGCTTGCGATATTGCGGTAAGTGTCTTTGAAAATTTTGTAAATCCGTTCGGCGTCCAGTTCGCTGTGTTCCCTGTCGGAAACGTCTTTGACGAGATAGCCGAATTCTTCTTTCATCCGGTCCGGAAGCGCAATGCCGTAGGTCTGCTTTAAGACATAACTTACGCCGCCTTTTCCCGACTGGCTGTTGATGCGGATAACGTCGGAATCGTAAGTGCGGCCTACGTCTTTTGGATCGATCGGAAGATAGGGAACGGTCCAGTAGGCGTCCTGTCCGGAATCGTGCACGGCCATGCCTTTGGAAATAGCATCCTGGTGGGAGCCGGAAAATGCGGTAAAGACAAGATCGCCGGCGTAGGGCTGGCGCATGGAAACAGCCATATGCGTCAGTTCTTCGTAGGTGTTTTGGATTTCTTTCATATTGTGAAAATCAAGCTTTGGATCTACGCCCAGGGAATACAGATTCATAGCCAGCGTGACGATGTCTACATTTCCGGTGCGTTCGCCGTTGCCAAATAAAGTTCCTTCGATTCGGTCCGCTCCGGCTAAAAGGCCAAGCTCCGCGTCGCTGATTCCGCTTCCGCGGTCGTTGTGCGGGTGCAGGGAGATGAAAACGCTGTCGCGGTATTTTAAATTCTTGTGGAAGTATTCGATCTGGCTCGCGAATACGTGGGGCATGGAGTACTGCACGGTGGAAGGCAGATTGATGATGGCCTTTCTCTCCGGCGTCGGCTGCCAGACGTCAAGCACCGCGTTGCAGACGTCAAGCGCGTAGTCCATCTCCGTTCCGGTAAAGCTTTCCGGAGAATATTCAAAGGAAATATTGCCTTTTTCATTTTTGGATAAGTCATAGACAAGCTTTGCGCCGTCGACTGCGATTTTTTTGATTTCTTCTTTTGATTTCTTAAATACCTGCTCGCGCTGTGCGACGGAGGTGGAGTTATAAACGTGCACGATGACGTTTGGCGCGCCGTCAATGGCTTCAAACGTACGTTTAATAATGTGCTCCCTTGCCTGGGTCAGCACTTGTATGGTAACGTCGTCCGGAATCATGTTCCGTTCGATAATGGCGCGCAGAAACTGGTATTCTGTTTCTGATGCCGCCGGAAATCCCACTTCAATGTGTTTAAATCCGATGTCGATTAACATCTGGTAGAATGTTATCTTTTCTTCCAGATTCATTGGCTCAATCAAAGCCTGATTGCCGTCTCTTAAATCCACGCTGCACCAGATGGGGGCTTTTGTGGCGGAATCTTTTCTGGCCCAGTCGTAGCAGTCTTCGGGCGGCATAAAATACATTTTCCGATACTTTTCAAATCCTTTCATGTCGAATCCTCTCTTTCTGTTTCTTATCGTCCGGGCGGGGCTTTTGTGAAAAAAGTTACGTTTTCGGTAACAAAAAAAGCCCTGCGCCTCTATAAAAATACTTAGAGACGTAAGACATCTTACGCGGTACCACTCTAATTCATGAAAAAATCATGCACTCTGCAAGATACGGGAGCATAGCTCCTTATACCTTTCCCGGATAACGGCGGGGCGTTCCGTCTGCGTCTACTTGCAAAGATATGGAAATCAGCGTTCGGGCAGCGACTCCAAGGCGAGTTCCCTGTGTTCCGTCTACCGCCTCACAGCAACCGGCGGCTCTCTGAAATCAGGCAAGACAGGTACTATTCCTTTTCTTCGTCTTTACGGGTTTTATCATAACACATTTATTTTGGAAGGTAAAGAGAAAATTTTTGGAATGCGGAAAGGAGAAAAATAGATTATAATAAAAATAAAAAACGGAGTGTATGATTTATGATTCAGAGAAACGATTTACTTACTTTTAATTACTATAAAAAAGAAAAGTTTACCGGAAGTAATCAGGGAATGCGGTATCTGATACAGAAGGACAAAGAGGGGGAGGAGGACGTGCTTTTGGCAGTTACCTGGCCCGGGCCGTATAATTTTGCGGCAACGCCGGAGGAAATGAAGACAAAGAGGGCATTTCCATTTCGGGAAGAGTCTCTGGAGGAGATTGCAGAATATTTAAATCAAACGTATGAGCAAATGTTTGGCGGATGCCAGGAGACTTGAAACAGACAAAAAGCCTTTTATTCACTGATGCAATGAATAAAAGGCTTTTGAATATAAATTTTACTTAACCGCCAAACGTTTGGATGATCTGTTCTACAGATAAAGGATCTGCACCAAATGCTTTTAAGATCATACCTGCAGTTCGTATGCAAAAGCGATGAAAATACAAAAAGAAAAAAACCAGTGCAATTCCAAATAGAATTCCGGTGATGAGCCTTCGGATATTGCCGCTTTCATAAGAAGTCAGCCTCTGCAAAAATCCGTCAAATATCAAAGGAACCATCATTGCCAGAACAATTCCAAAATGGGGACATTCCAGAAAAATACAAACAGGGACACCTGTGATGATGCCGATAAGTTCTCCCGTGCAGCGCGCACAGATTGGAAATTGTCTTCCCCTGAAATAAAAAGAGCGGTCCGGCCTGGCGTGGCAGCCAAAGAAAATCTGCAGGAATCTTCCGAATCTAGAATGCTCCAAGAGCAAGTCCTGCCGCACCCATGATTACAAAGAATATAATGTAGAATGCAACCAGGGCGATTACGCTGACTAACGCACCAATTCCGGCAGCTTTAGCGGTTTTTGGCTTCTGGTCTTTCCATACCAGGAATAAAATCAGCCCAACAACCGGAATACAGCATCCTAAAAGTCCCCATAGAAACCCGCCATTATCAATATTGTTGTTTTCCATTTGTCATCTCTCCTAACTTTTAAAATTTTTTGAATAATATAAAATTTTTATAAATTTCTGTTTTATTATGCCAGAAGATGTCGAAAATGTCAATAAGCGTTATTGGCCATTCGTTTGCATTTGATAAAAAAAATCCTATATCGGCATTCACCATCTGGACAGAGAAGAAAAAACGTAGTATATTAAAACAGGTGACTTTCCCAGAAAGCCAGTCGGTCAGGAGTCGCTTGCCATCCATTCAGAACAGGAAGAGATTTCTGATCTATATTCTTAATATGAAGAAATTTAAGAAGAAATCACATTGCGGCCGTCTGCTGCGAATATGGCGCGTCAATCACGCAGGATATTCCCATACAAAATCGGGTCTTTATTACATAGTCTGATCCGTCATAGAAAAGCAATCGCCAGATAAAAGCAATGGATTTCAAAAAATCTGTTTTATGTGGAGGAGAGCCTATGAAATTTTTAGTCAACAAAAAACTTGCTGTGCGCATCGGCATCATTACCACAGCAATCAACTTGGTCGGGATGCTGCTGCTTTGGTTTGTAGTGTCTTCCAATGCGTCTTCGCTGGTAAAAAGCGATATTACCAATCAGATGACGGATGCCGTAGAATCCAGAGCTGCTATCATTAACGATTACGTCACTTCCGCGGAAGAATATATGAAGGCGTTTGCTTTGGGCAGCGAAGTTCGGGAACTTTTGCAGGACCCGGATGATGAGGAGCTGTTAAGACAGGCACAGAAATATACCGAAGATTTTGCCGCCGTGAAAGGCGTGTTTGAAGGTTTATATATTGCAACTCCGGAAACGTATGTTTTGACGCATACCAGCCCGGATGCCATTGGGATTACAACGAGAGAAGGCGATTCGTTAAAAACGTTTCAGGACACCATTTTGTCTGGCGAAGAGCTCACAAATCTCGGAATCATGAAATCACCGGGAACCGGCAGTATGATTCTTTCTATGTATTACCCGATTTTTGAAAATCAGAAATGCATCGGCTATGTGGGCGCCGGCGTATTCGCCAGTCATTTGACGGACGCGCTGCTGGATTTGAATATCAAAGGGCTGCCAGACAGTGAGTATGTATTTTTGAATGTCGAGAACGGCGTATATTTGTATCATCAGGATGAGGAGCTTCTGAATACGGAGACAAAGGACGGCGGCTATCAGGAAATTATCCGGCGCATCCAAAAAGACGGCGGCGTTGAAGTGAATACATATTCCTATGAGGATGAAAAAGGCGAGGAACAGTTGGTGGTGTATAAATATCTGAAAGACCGCGGATGGGTCTTTATGGTCAGGGACAGTTCCATGGAAGTTTACGGCTCTGTGGAAAGGATTCGCTTTTTAGTCGGAGCGCTTTGCGCGGGTATGGCGGTTGCCGTTACGTTTGTTACCCTTTTTATTTTATACCGGGAAGGAAAAGAGCTGATGGCGGTAGAGCGCGCGATTGGCCGCCTGGGAGATTTGAATTTTTCTGCAGACCGGGAACTGGAAGCGTTTTACGGAAGGTCAGATGAAATTGGCATGATTGCGCAGACGACGCATCATGTATGCTCCTGTCTGCGGAAAACGATTGACGACGTTGGTCGGATATTGGGCGAGATCGCAGCCGGAAACCTTACCGTAGACGTAACCCGGAATGAATCTTATTACATCGGTGATTTCCGGGTTTTATCTGAAAGCCTCAAATCTATCCACGCCAATTTGGTGCACGTAATCCGGGATATTTCGAATGTTGCAGACCAGGTGGATTTAAGCGCGGAACAGGTGTCTGCGGGTGCGCAGGAGTTGTCTCAGGGAACGATGGAGCAGGAGGAATCCGTGGAAGGTCTGGTTACTAATATGACGGCCATTACGTCGCAGATTCAAAACAGCGCCGCACACTGCAGGAGCGCGGATGAGCTTGTGGATAAGGCGACTGGTTACGCGAAAGAAGCGGATGAGAAGATGGAGCAGCTTATGACTGCGACAAGAAATATTGATCAGTCGTCCGCTCAGATTGTAACAGTCATCAAAACAATTGAAGATATTGCGTTTCAGACAAATGTTCTGGCATTGAACGCTTCGGTGGAAGCCGCCCGCGCCGGTACGGCGGGAGCAGGGTTCTCCGTGGTGGCGGAAGAGGTCAGAAGCCTTGCGGCCAAATCTGCGGAAGCGGCGCAAAATACCAATGATTTGATCAACCATTCTATTGAGGATGTGAAAACGGGAACAGAATCTACGGATCATGCCGTTTCTGCAATGAAGGTTATCGCCGACTGCATTCAGTCTATTAAGACGTCAATGGATGAAATATCGTCTGCCAGCACGCAGCAGTCGGAAATGATTGTTCTGGTGGAGGATGGAATCAAAGAAATTTCACAGGTTGTTCAGTCAAATACCGTTACGGCAAAAGAAAGCGCCGCGGTATCCAAAGAGTTGTCGAACCAGGCGCGGACGTTAAACAGTCTGCTTAGCCAGTTCCGCATCAAATAACAAACATTTTTCAGCGGGAGACGTGGGAATTGTAAAATCCCACTGTCCCGCTGATGTTATGTTCAGAGCGTTTCTTTGGTTTG
Source organism: uncultured Lachnospiraceae bacterium (assembly GCA_910586725.1). Lineage (GTDB taxonomy): Bacteria > Bacillota > Clostridia > Lachnospirales > Lachnospiraceae > Roseburia_B. The sequence goes on from CAJUJL010000044.1 coordinate 13,776, forward strand.
CGGCATTGGCGTGCCAACTTCGATCAGATGGCCGTCCGGATCGTAAAACCGGATAACTTTTTGCCCCCAGTCGTGTGTCTTCAGCCTGTTGACATATACAATCGGTTCCGGATACTGATCCAGTTTTCTGGCAAAGGCTTCGATTTTCGGTTCTTCAAAATACAGCTCGCAGGAATTGCTGTTTGGAATCATCTCTTTTTTTAAAAAGGATTTCCATATTTTTGCATCCTGTAAAACCAGCCCTTCCGTCAGAATGACGTTTCCGTCCTGATCTAAGATAACGTTCAGACCAAACAGGTTTTTGTAAAAAGCAATGGATTTTTCCATGTCGTTTACGGCAATCAGCACGTTTCTCAACTTCATTACATCCGTCCTTTCGTTTTATAAATTTTTTGGTTATGATACATCGTATCGCAGGATGGAATCGGATGTCAAGGGATGATAGGCGGTGCGAAAAAAGAGTCCGGTAAAAGATAATTTTTATAATTGTAATAAAGAAAGTTTGCACGTATAATAAAATTTAGCAAAAACAGAGATTAAAGGAAGGAGCATTTATGCAGGAAATCAAATGCCCCAAATGCGGCGAAGTGTTTCAGGTGGATGAATCGGGCTATGCCGCTATTGTAAAACAAGTCAGGGACAAAGAGTTTGGAAAAGAAATCAGAGAGCGGGAAACGCAGTTTGAAACGGAAAAGGAAAGCGCCGTAAAGCTGGCGCGGGCCGAGGAAAAAAGCGCGTTCCAAAGCGAGCTGGCAAAGAAAGAAGCAGAGATTGCAAAACTAAAATCAGAAATTGAAGCAAAAGAAAAAGACAGGCAGCTTGCGGTGACGCAGGCGGTCGCCGGAAAAGAGAAAGAACTTGCGGAAAAAGACAAAAAGATTTATCAGCTTTCCGGGGACATAGAAAGCGGGGAAAAAGAACGCCGTCTGAAAGAGCAGTCGTTAAAAGAAAGCTATGAAGAAAAGCTTCGGGCAAAGGACGAGCAGATTGCCTATTACAAAGATTTCAAGGCGCGCCAGTCGACAAAGATGGTGGGCGAGAGCCTGGAGCAGCACTGCGAAACGGAGTTTAACCGTCTTAGGGCCACGGGATTTCAGTCGGCTTATTTTGAAAAAGATAACGATATTCGGACGGGAAGCAAAGGGGATTACATATTCCGGGAATCCGATGAAAACGGCGTGGAATTTATTTCCATTATGTTTGAGATGAAAAACGAGATGGAACAGACGGCGACAAAGAAGAAGAACGAAGATTTTTTGAAAGAGCTGGATAAGGACCGGAGAGAAAAGGGCTGCGAATACGCGGTTTTGGTTTCGCTTTTAGAACCGGACAGCGAATTATATAATTCGGGAATTGTGGACGTGTCGTACCGCTATCCGAAAATGTATGTGATCCGGCCGCAGTTTTTTATTCCGATGATTACCATTTTGCGCAATGCGGCCAGAAATTCTTTGGAATACCGGCAGGAGCTTGCCGCGGTGAAAAGCCAGAATGTGGATATTTCTCACTTTGAAAGCGATATGAATGAATTCAAAGAGAAATTTTCCAGGAATTATCGTCTGGCCAGTGAGAAATTTCAGAAAGCGATTCGTGAAATTGACGAAACCATTAAGCATCTGCAAAAGACAAAAGACGAACTGCTTTCCTCCGAAAACAATCTGCGTCTGGCCAATGATAAGGCGGAAGGCTTAAGCATTAAGCGGCTGACGAAGAATAACCCGACGATGGCGGCTAAATTTGAGGAGTTAAAAAACGTGGCGGATTAAGGAGATGCTGTTTTATGTCTTTTTGGGGAGTAACTGTTTGGAATCTGTGTATGCAGGGCTTTTATTTGGCGATTCATATGGCGTTTCTGGCATGGTGGTTTGGAATGAAGCCCCGTCCCGGAGCATGGGGGCGGCCGGGCATGGCGCTTTTGCTGTCAGGATTGCTTGTTTTGTCATCTGCGACGGGCGCGGCGCTTTATACACAGGGATATTTTCGTGATTCGGCTTTGTTGTGGCTTGGTGATCTCATGGCATGGTACGTCTCAGGGTTTTGCATAGCTTTTTGCTTTTACAGGGTATATCGGGAGAGTATGGTAATCTGCTGGCTGCTTGTTTGTTTGCTGAATCTGCTGAACGATTTTTCCGCAAATATGGCAGGATTTTTCCTGATTTGGAATCATCCGTTTCGTTTGGCGGTTTTAAAAGAGCGGATGCTTTATCTGGCTTTCATGGTTTTTGTCATACCTTTGGTTGAATATACCATTGTGCTGTGCCTGAAAAAGCCCGGCATAATTCGTATGATTGGGGACTGGCTGAAGCAGAAAGAATTCTCGTTTGTTTCTGTGATCACAATAAGTCTTTATCCGGTTTGGATACATGGAGTCATGAAATTTATAAACGCCAAAAAGATGCTGAAAAGCGAACAGGATAATCTCAGCATTCTGCTGGTTCTCTTCCTGCTGGTAATGTTTGTGTTTGGCAGACAAAAGGAATTGCAGCGAAAGCAGATTGCGGCGCAGCGCATTATGCTGCAGCAGCAATCTGCGTATATTGACAGTCTGGAGGAACTGCAAAGGGAAATGCGGCGGTTTCAGCATGATTATAAAAATATGATGACCGGCGTGTATGCGCAGGCAAGGGAGAGAGATATAGAAGCAATACAGCGGTTTATTGAGGATATGACGGATGATTTTGACAGCCAGGTCGGCGGGCGGATCCGGGAGATGACGCAGCTTGGAAATGTGCATATGATGGAAGTGAAAGGGCTTTTGCTTGGGAAAGCGGAAGAGATGAAAAAAGAGCGGATTGCGTTTGAGCTGGAGGTGTTTCGTCCTTTTTTAAAAACCGGAATGAGAGGAACGGATTTATGCAGGTGCCTCGGGATTTTGCTGGATAATGCCATAGACGAGGTGCGCGGGATGGAAAGCGCAAGCGTTTCCCTTATGATTAGCAGCCAGGAGGGATGTACGACGTTTCGGGTCAAAAATTTATTATATTCTGACGTGGATTTTCAGAAAATCTGGAGGCAGGGGTATTCGACGAGGGGTGAGAACCGGGGAATCGGTCTGGCAAGCTATAAGAAGATTTTGGAACGCTATGACAACGTGTTTTCATTGGCGACGGTTTCGGACGGGTATTTTATTCAGGAACTAAAAATTCAGGAGTAGAAAGGATTTCTATGCTTCCGATATATATTTGTGAAGATGACGCGGCGGTTTTGCTGGCATTGGAGGAGTTTTTAAGGAAACTGATTTTAATTGAAGAATATGATATGGAGATTGCTCTTTGCAGCGGGCATCCGGAGGAGATTATTCAAGCGGTGAAAAAGCGTCCGGTACGGGGAATTTATTTTCTGGATGTGGAGCTTAAGGGAGAGTCGATGGACGGCTTTGCGCTTGGACAGCAGATTCGTAAGCTGGACGCCAGAGGATTTCTCGTATACGTGACGGCGTTTCGTAATCTGGCGTTTGAGACGTTTCGCTATCATCTGGAAGCGCTGGATTATATTGTGAAAGACGAGGGGCTGTTGCGGGAAGACGCTTTGCCAATGTATGAGGGAATCCGGCGCAGCCTTGGAGTGATTACGGAGCGGATGCGCCGGGAAAAAGGGGAAGAGCGGGAGGTTTTTACGGTAAAGGTAATGGACGTGGTGAAGCATATTCCGGTGGATGAAATTATGTTTTTTGAGACGACGGGACGCACGCACAGAATTGAGCTGCACGGCAGACAGGACAGGATTGATTTTATCGGAAGCATGCAGTCGCTGGAAGAGGAGCTTGGAAGCCGGTTTTTGCGGGTCCACAGATCGTATCTTGTGAATATGGAGCAGATTTTAGAGCTGGATTTGAAGCATCGGGAGATTCGGATGAAGAATGGGGAGAAGTGCCTGTTTTCGCGAAACGTCAAAGCGATGCTGTTGGAGCGAGTGTAAGGGATGAAAGAGATACGGAACACGGGAGGAATTTCGGGTTAAAATCAGAAAGGATGGATGAAAAATATGGAGTATCATTTTTATGGATGGGAACGGGCGAACGCTCCTGCGGTTACGGATGAATACAAGGGGATTGAGACGCCGAAAGATTTATACGATGCGCTGTCAGACATCTGGTGTGAGGACACCTGCGCTCCAAGAATGCGGAAGGACTGGAGCAGGGACAACCGGACGCTGGGGCAGTGTTCGATTACGGCGTTTCTGGCACAGGATATTTTTGGGGGAAAGGTATATGGAATCTTAAGAGACGGAGGAAATTATCATTGTTATAATGCGGCGGGCGGCTGCGTATTCGATCTGACGAGCGAACAGTTTGGGGAGGAAGCGTTAGATTATGAAAACAATCCGGAACAGTTTCGGGAAGCGCATTTTGCAAAAGAAGAGAAACGGCTGCGGTATGAGTATCTGAGAGAAGAGCTGAAAAAATATACGGGGAGGAAAAAGTAGATTGCCAGAACTCATTATCCGACGACAGAAAAGGGGCTATTTGATATGCCAGTATTTTGTACATAATTCTGTTATAATAATGTACAAGAAAGGAGGCGTATAACATGCCGCGGATTAGACCGATTACAGACCTTAGAAATTGGATAAATATGTTGTAAAGCTCTATACACGCGCTTACCGGGATTTGGACGAAATTTATACTTAATATGATTAAGAAACAAGGCGGCAGAGAGAAATCTCTGCTGCTTTTTTGGGTATATGGAAACGTAATCAGCGAATCGTTTATTTCCGGGCGAAAAGAACAATTCCGGCAGCGGATCATGCGATTGGGGCATTTTTTCACCATTTCCCTGAATAGAAAGGTACGATGGTTTCGTAAATAACAAAAAATGAAAGAAGGTTTGTTTATGGAACAAAATGCACTACTAAAGCTGTCGCATATTTCCAAGCGTTATAAGACAGAGCTTGCATTAAAGGACATCAGCATTACGCTGCGCAAAGGAGAAATCCTGGGGTTTTTGGGGCCGTCCGGCGCGGGAAAGACAACGACGATAAAAATCATTACCGGGCAGCTTCGGCAGACGGCGGGAGAGGCGAAAATCCTTGGTACGGATTCCGCCAATATTGACGCGTCCATCTATGAAAAAATAGGCGTTGTTTCCGATAACAGCGGTATTTATGAAAAGATGACGGTGTGGCAGAATTTAAGCTGTTTTGCCAACATCTGGCGCGTGCCGGACGAAAGGATTGAGGAAGTATTAAAGCAGGTGGGACTGACGGAGCATAAAAAGAAACTGGCCGGAAAGCTTTCCAAAGGGCAGAAGCAGAGGCTTGTTCTGGCAAGATCCGTTTTGCATAAGCCAAGAATCCTGTTTTTGGATGAGCCCACAAGCGGGCTGGATCCGTCTACGGCGGTTGCCATTCATAAAATGCTTCTGGATTTGAGAAAGGAGGGCATGGCGATATTTTTGACGACGCACAACATGGAGGAGGCCGAAAAGCTCTGCGATCATGTGGCGCTTTTGTATCAGGGAAATATTGTGGAATTTGGGACTCCGCAGGAAATCTGCTTAAAATATAACCGCGAGAAACGCTATCATTTGCTTTTGAACGGAAGCAAAGAGGAGCTTGTGCTTGAGCAGAATCCGGAAAACGCGGAAAAGATTTCGGAGTGGATGCGGAAAGATATGATTTTATGTCTGCATTCCTGCGAGCCTACGCTGGAGAGCGTATTTCTTGAGGTTACGGGAGCGTCGCTTGCTCCCTGATAAAAACAGAACGAACAGGAGGGGATTTGAGATGGAAGGAATTCGTAAATTAACGGCGGTTGCAAAGATTAAATGGATTTGCATCAGCAAAAATACCATGATTATGCTGGGGCCTGTCCTTACGATAGCCCTGGTTTATGGATGTAAGATCTTGTATGGAGAGAATACGGGAGGGGAGCTGCCGCCTCCGCTTATGGCAATGATTTTATGCATTGGAATTTCCACAAATATCTGTGGAGACGGATTTGTCATGGTTGGAACGGCGATTGCGGAAGAAAAAGAAAAACATACGCTGCGCGTGCTGATGACGTCTTCGATAACGGGATGGCAGTATTTTTTTGGCAGCATTGCGCTGCCGTTTCTGCTGACGGTTGTAATCAATGTGATTGTGCTTTATATCAGCGGCGTTTCACTTAGCTATGTGTCAATGCCGGTCTTTCTATTCGTCAGCGTCATTGCATCCCTGATCAGCTGCGTCATTGGGATGATTGTCGGAATATGCGCGAAAAACCAGATGAACGCGAACCTGATTGCATATCCGTTTATGATGGTATTTATGATGGTTCCGATGTTTGGAAATATGTCTGAGACGCTGCATAAGCTGTCGGGATTTTTGTTTACAGGCGTTGTGGTGGAGATGACAAATTGCTTTGCAAATAACACGCCGTATGTGATAAGGCCGCTGGATATGGCAGTTCTGATTGGAGAGCTGGCCATCAGCGTGCTTGTGTTTTTATTACTCTATAAAAGAAACGGATATGAAAAAGATTAAAACGTCAGCCGCCGGCTTCCGAGATGGAAGATGGCGGCTGACTGCATTTTTCTGCGGTTATGGCAGGTCTTTGAGCAGATGCTCTAAAATCATAATATGATATTCTTCATCCTGAATAATCCGAAACAGTACGGCGGTTACGCATGGATCGCCAATCATTTTGATATGCATGCGGTACTGCTTGATAGCTGATTTTTCTGCGTCTATGTCTGCGTAAATCATTTTTTTCGCGTGTTCCGGAATCGAAAGATATTCCGGCGTCCAGAGCATTTTTTTCCCGTTTTGCAGTCTTGCGCTAAAATCAATGCTTCCGCCCAGCAGGACGATCAGCTGGCCCAGCTTTTGCAGATGCATCATTTCCGCCATTGCAAGGCCCAAAAGCGTTTTTGCCAGCGGGCACAGTTCGCAGGATAAACGGTTTTCGTTATTGATATACTGCGTAATGGCGGACATTTCAGATACCGGGCCGCAGTAATCCATGCTTAAGAGATTTGCGTAAGCGGGATTTTTTTCTGTGACCGTAACGGGCGGGTATGGTAAGTCCATCAGAATCGGCTGTATGCCGGCGAAGGAGCAGGAATTTGTAATAGGGGAATTTGTTTCGCTCATAATCAGAAAGCCTCCTTATTTCGTTTCGTTATAGTATAGTATGCCTGGAGGCGGCTTTGGGTACAGGAATCGGGAAACCGTAAAGCGTTTTAAGAGGTGGGGAATAGAGAATTGATGCCATAAAGTATGGTACTGTATGGTAATTGCTTCTCATTCCCATACAGGGCGTGAAAGAAGTCAAGGGATAAAAATTTATTTTCGGAGCGTGCTTGAACTTATGCATATGCTTCATGCGTATTTGGAAAGTTATTTTTGAGAAATTGAAATGTATTTGACAAAAACGAGAAATGAGGGTGGATGGGGATGGAAGAACCAGATGTGCTATATGTTCAGATGTTTGGAAATTATCAAATGAATTATAATGGGAATCTTCTGACGGGAGAAAAGATAAGAGATACATATTTTACAAGCCTGATGCAGATTTTGCTGCATCAGGCGTCGCCAGGGATTATCTGGAAGATGTTTTGCTTGGAGATCGCGATGTGGAAAACCGTCATCAGGCATTGCAGACGATTATTTATAAAGCCAAGAAAAAGCTCAAGGATAAGGGACTGCCGGATGTGAATTATATTGTTTTGGAAAAAGGAGTTTATTATTGGACGTCGGAGATTCCCGTCATTGAGGATGCGGACCTGTTTGACCGGTTGTATGACCAGGCAAATGCATGTATGAACGAGGATGAGAAACTGGAGCTTTGTTTGGAGGCCTGTTATACCTATAAAGGAGAATTTTTGTCAAGCTGTGCAGCGGTTTTGTGGGCAAGCGTAGAAGCGAGGCGGTATCGGGAGCGGTTTTGCGAATGCGTGGAATGGGCGGCCTCTATTATAAGGAACAGGCAGGATTGGATACGACTGGAAGAACTTGGCAGATATGTGGTGGAAGTCCTTCCGTATGCCGATTGGGAAAAACTGATTATGGAAGCTTTGATCGGGAGCGGAAGGTACGAGGAAGCCGTACAGTTTTATGCGGATACGGCAGACAATTATCCGAAAGTACAGGGCGTTAGCCCGTCTGCAAAAATGATGGAAATGATGGGAAAGCTGGGCGGTCAGATACAGCATACGCATGAGGCGTTGGACCAGATACAGCAGGGGTTAAGTGAAGAGATGGACGGGCGTGGGGGATACCAGTGTTCCTATCCGGTATTTCAGGGGATTTACCATATGGTGGTCCGTTTGATGGAACGTGGAGGACAAAGCGTCTACCTGATGCTGTGCACACTGGTGGACGGAAAGGGAAATCCCATGAGAGAAGGGGAACGCCTGGAAGAAATGTCGTCAAGACTAAACGAGGCGATCCGATATTCCGTCAGACATGGAGATATTGTCAATCAATATGGAAAAGGGCAGTTTCTGGTTCTTTTGGTGAATACAACAAGAGAAAACTGTGAAATTGTGGAAAAGAGAATTAATCAGAAATTTATTGTCGGAAGACAACGTGTCGGCGTACAATATCATATCAACAGCGTTATCTGCGAGATATAAAAGAAATCAGAACAGAGCCTTGATCGGCTCTGTTTTGTCGGAACGCATTGTTTTATGAAATAGATAGTGATGGGGATAGTATTTGCTTGCTAATATAGGAAAGTATTTGCAGCAGGAAAGGAAGGCATGAGATTAATGACAATGACCGGACGTTATATCGGGACGCCAAATGGAATTATATTGTGCGTCAGCAAAAGATGTCGGGTGTTGTTTGGCAAATTAAATGATGCTTTCAGCGTCACATTAAATGTAGCCATT
>CAJUJL010000045.1 GCA_910586725.1 uncultured Lachnospiraceae bacterium
ACGCAATCCGTCCATTTGCGGTTGGCCGCAAGAACTGGCTGTTCAGTGATTCTGTAAATGGCGCCAATGCCAGCGCAGTGGTCTACACTATGGTTGAGATGGCAAAAGCGCATGACCTGAACATTTACGGATATCTGAAATTTCTGCTGGATCATCGTCCAACAAAAGAGATGACCGATGATCAGCTCACAGAGCTTGCACCCTGGAGTAAAAAACTCCAATCAAAAATCGCATGTGAATTATAGTGAATTACTCCAACTCGCAAAGGGCTGGGGTAATTTTATATCTGACCGCATCATTATTTGGCGGTTACAGCATTCCAGATTGACTATAATAAGTCTGACGCTAATGAACAAGGTAGGCTTATTTATATTTTCGCTTATATTTGTGCTATGAGTAGAAATATCCCTTTAGTGACTATCACAAATGAATTGGCCGATATTCCATGAACGATACCTACATCGAGACTTATTGATATAATTATTATTCCGCATCAGAATAAAGAGGAAATTTTAAGGATTTTAAATGCTAAAGGAATAAATAGAGAATCTTTGGATACTGTAGCAAATGCTATGGAATTAACAATGTTTTATCATCCTGACATTATGATTGCCCGACAGGGGAATGTGTGTTATACACCCTCTAAGGGAAAACCATGGAGCCAAAGGCGGCTTTTACCCCACTTGTTTTTTCGGAGGGTATTACAGTCCTCCAGACGAAAGAAAGGAGGGCGATATAATGTATGTTACATATCAGGATTTCTTTTTGTTCTGTACGTTCATTGTTGCCCTTAGCAGTCTGTTTTACCAGATTTTTAAGGACAAAAGAAAGTAGCCGCCACTACTTCCACTAGTGACGGCTGACCTCATATGAGGTAGTAACTGAAACTTTTAAGGGGTAGAGCCGCTTCTATAGCTTTCCCTTTTTTCTGTCTATAATATAGCATATCTGGCAGTGGGGCGCAAGTGAAAAAATACGGGTGTATATGTGTTAATTTCTCCGTATTATGAAGAGATTTTCCTTCCGATTGGAGGAATATGATGAACAGCTTGTACGCTGGCTGGTCGAAAGAGCTACGGTCTACGAAGAAAAGTTTAAAGTGGAATTTAAATCTGGGATGACAACGGATGTGAAGAGATAAATATTACGAGAAAGTATATCAGCGTCTTGTAGAAATACAGGGCGCTTTTTAAATTTTTACAAAAGCATATTGAGTTTATCAACCAGACGGTTTGTAATAGCAGTATATTAGTGGAGGTATATCATGACAACATCGGATATGATAAGAGAGTTGTGTGAGAAAATGAATATCAGTCTGGTAGAGCTTTGTAGGCGTATCGGGCAGACTCCGAAAAACCTCGGACATTTGATGCAATTGCAGAAGTTTATAGGCGCAATGAGCAACAATTTAGAATGGATCGGATTTGTAGTCTTATTATAAGTAAAGATAAAAAATGCGATTGAAGAGATTTATTTTTTGTATACGAGATTATATTCATGAATTATAAAGCCGTCATAATATTAGCGAAAATTTTGGAGTTTTTGGATTGCGCAGGAGCGGAAAAACATCGGTTCTTCAAGCTGTTGAAAGAGCAGCAAAGTTAATTAATACGGTATGTGTTTTTTAGACTGTCAAGATTCGTATCATTTTTGCTGGTACAACTCCTTCAGAAATCGAGCAAATATCAATTGCCGGTCATGATAATCCATTATACAATCAGTTCAAGGCAGACAATTATTGCCGATTTATTATGGGAGGGCTTATTGATTATTATCCAGTAAAATATAAATTCCTTGAGCAATTAGCATTAGGAAATATAAATGATTTCAGATGTAAGCGCCATACATAAGGTGGTTTTCATATCTATATCTTAAGAGAAAAACTGCCCTATGCAAAAACTTCTTTTTATTCAGGTGAGTATTTATAATAGAGAAACGTTATTTAAATATTAAAAGCTACTGCTATTTGGGAGGAGAACATGCATAGACGTTAATTTTCAGGATGAAACGGTTTGGCTTACGCAGACTGTTTTGATAAAGTATGATGCGGCATCTTTGGCTGAAAGAACAATTAATCCATCGACAAAATCTGTTTTACTTGCCGAGGAAAAAATATTATATATTCAAGAGAATACAGGGTAAATTTCCTGATCCACTTTGAAAACGGCAGGGGAATTTATACGCATTCACATCTTGCGTGACAGATAAATTTCTGTTATAATTGTATCGGATTTTTCTGTAAATTTTTTGAAAAGAAGATTGTTAAGCATGAGAAAGTGTGTCATCCTAAAACAGGCAGAGCGGCGTTATAACTATTTAGTCTCGCAGTTTTGTCATTTTCAATTTTATACGGTCGAGACTGGCGTTCTTCTGTCCGCAGGAACCTGCGCGGCTGAGAGCGTTTTTTGTTGTGATATGGCAGGACAACCGCCCTTTGGGAAAATTGTTCTGAAATGGATGGCGAAAGATAATCTCAATTAGGAGCGTGGAGCTATGGCGAAATTTCAACTGAACCCCGGCGAAACACTGATCGGCAGCGGGATGATGTCCCTTTATCTCAAGCAGGGTTTGACGAAGAAGCCGTTCCAGGGCAACATTTATATCACCGACCAGCGGGCATGTTTCAAAATCAGTATGATGCCCGGTGCGTTGGATATGGATTTGCCGTTGGAAAACATCAAAGGTTTTTCGGTGAGCGGCGTGGCGATATTCACTCAGGTAACAATCCACAGCCGGACTGGAAAACCCTATTCTTTTACGGGCTTTCCTGCAAAAAAACTGCAAGGCTGGCTGGCGCAGTTAGGCGTTCGGAAATTATAACGTGGGAGCGGTGAACCGAAAAAGAGCTCGTTTTCCCTATTCGCTATTCTGCGGAATGCAATATGCGCCGCCTTTGTTTTCTTAGCGTTGATGGACACGGAGTACAACTGATTGTGCTGGCAGATGCCTATTAACGCACACCAAACGAAAACGAATACCAAACGACGGTTTTGAAACAACAGATTTCAAGACGGCCGTTTTTTATGATTGAAATGGTGGAAATAGGAGGTTACTACTGCTTCATTCACTTTTCAAAGCGGCCATGCTTATTGACAAAGTAAAAAAATAACAATATATTTACATGGGGAGCGCTGTAAATGAAATTTTTCCCCAATATAAAATCAGGAGGTAAAAAATTGAAAAAACTAATTCTTTCAGTTGCTTTGGCGCTTTGCATATGCATTACATCCCAATCAGCGGCATATGCATGGCAGGAAGACCCGTTGATGCAAGCCGATGTTCTTACGGAAGAATCCGCGGTTAGGCTTGCTGCCAGTGACAGTGAGATCCCTACGCCGACGCAGGTTTATGAGGCTATGATCGCACTGAAGGACACTGAAGAGTATAAAGAGGGAACGCCCTGGACAAACGACGAGCCTTATTCGGGCAGCAACGGATATTATTGGAAGGGCGGTCTTTTGGATGGAAAAAGGATCTGCGCCGTAGGCTGCGTAGCCTTTGCTTTTATACTTAGCGATGAGGCATTTGGCGATTTGCCATCCAGAATGTATGCAAAAGGTCAATTTGAATATGAGGATATAAAAGCCGGAGATATTCTAAGGTTAAACGATGATTTTCATACTGCTATTGTCCTTGAGGTAACCGACATGGCCGTAAAGCTTGCCGAGGGAAATGTCAGTACCGGGGATCATAAAGGCAAGGTACATTGGGGACGGGTAATAACGAAAGAAGAGGTAATGCAAACTACCAGTCACTACATTACCCGTTATCCGGACGGCTATACTCCGGATGATCCGGACGCAAACAAAATAATTGCAGAAGGAACGCTGGATGGCGGACTTACATGGAAATTGACCAAAGCCGGAATACTGACCATCTCTGGTAAGGGAGCTATGCCGGATTGGGGAACGGTTGCAGATCAGCCATGGAGCCAAAATGATAACGGCGGTAAAATTCGCAAAATTGTTATTGAAGAGGGCGTTACCAGTATCGGGTCCTGTGCTTTTTGGAACTGCGGGGTTCTTGGCGTGGAAATCTCATCCAGCGTAACGTCAATTGGAAATAGCGCATTTCGTGGTTCTTCGATTGCTTCCGTAACTGTTCCGGCAAATGTAGAAAGAATTGGAGACAGCGCATTTCGTGAGTGCAAAAATCTTGCCTCGGTTACCGTTTCCGAAGGGCTGGAAACAATTGGGCAAAATGCTTTTCGTTCCTGCACGAGCTTAAGATCTGTAGAGCTGCCCGCCAGTATTGAAGAAGTGGGCAATGCCGCATTTATTCAATGCCAGGGCATGACAAGCGTAAAATTTGCCCCTGGCAGTAAGCGGGTGATTTTGGGCGAAGATATGTTCGCGCAATGTTACTATCTGATGAGTGTGCAGCTTCCCAAAAGCATAAATGCTATTCGTAAGGGTATGTTTCAGAGTTGTATAAGTCTTGCAGGCCTGGAAATTCCACAGGGTGCGGAAAGTATAGAAACAATGGCATTTGCGTCCTGTTCCTCTTTTACTACGGTAATCATTCCGGATAGTGTAACATCAATTGAGAGCGCTTCATTTTCCGCGTGTCGTTTGTCAAAGGTGTATTATACTGGTACCCAGGAACAGTGGAACAGCATATTTAAGTCAGGGGATGTCACAGCTGCAATGGCAAATGCAGAGATGTGCTATAACTTTGTACCACCCACCGGTTCCGATCCCGGAGACGGAGAAAATCCAGGCGGCGGAGATAACCCAGGAGGCGGCGACAATCCGGGCGGTGGCGACAATCCGGGCGGTGGAGATAACCCAGGAGGCGGCGACAATCCGGGCGGTGGCGACAATCCGGGCGGTGGAGATAACCCAGGAGGCGGCGACAATCCGGGCGGTGGAAATAACCCCGGCGGTGGAGATAACCCAGGCGGCGTCGACAACCCAGGCGGCGGCAACAACCCGGGAGAAAACGAAAATCCGGGAGACGGCAGTAATCCGGGGACCGGGAACAACCCGGGAGGATCAGGAAAACCGGGAAGTGGTGAAAATCAGACGCAAGACCAGAAACCGCTTGAAAAAGACCAGATGTTTACGGTGGACGGATTTACTTATAAAGTAACAAAAGCAGACGAAGAAGTGGAAGTGACCAAGGTGCAATCTGCGGCAACGAAAGTTACGATCGATACGGTTACAGGCACGGACAGCGTGAAGTACAAAGTGACTTCGATTGGAGTAGGCGCAATGAAGAACAATAAGAAGATCACCGGCCTGTCCATTGGAGAGCATGTAAAAACAATCGGAGCAAATGCATTCGCAGGATGTACGAAGTTAAAAAGAGTCACGATTGGCAAAAAGTCGAAATCAAGTCTGACAACAATCGGAAAAGGCGCATTCAAAGGATGCAGAAAACTTAGCAAAGTAACGATTAAGTCAACCAAACTCAAAGATGCGGGAAAACAGGCGTTCAAGGGCGCAAAATCCGGTCTGAAGGTGAAAGCGCCAGCCAAGAAGCTGAAGAAATACAAGAAGATTTTAAAAAAAGCCGGATTAAAAGAGAAACAGGTAATAAAATAATTGTTTGCTGTAAGGAATAAACGGCGCTGAAACAGAAAAGCAAAAGCTGGGATGGCAGGAAGTTTTTATAGCTTCTGCCATCCCGGTTTTTTGCCGGGCGTCTGCCAGACATTTTACAGATCTGCACCCAAAGGGTTTGGTCGTATTCAGGCCTTTTGCCTTGAACTTTTGTATTTGGATATGGCAAGCGCGACCGCAAAAATTGCTATGCCGTAGAGAGCCTGGATTCCAAGATTATTTTGATAGGCGGCCAGATCAAATGCATCGTTTCCAAAACCGGAAATCATGTCGTTGTTTTTGATGTACCAATAAAGCGGAAGATATTTGGAAAACGCAAGAACGTTTTCTCCCAATATCTGTTGAGGAATAAAAATGCCGCACAAAAAGCTCATTCCAAGCGTTAAAACATTGTTGATCATATTAATGGTGTTGCCGGAAGGTGAAAAACAGGCTACGACAAGGGAGAGAGAAACGCCAACCGGCAGCAGCAGAAAGCTGTTTGCAATACATAAAAGCCCCTTTTCGGAAAATATAGCCGTACCACACAGAACGCCGAAGGTTATGATAAATAATGCCCATATGCAAAGGCAATAAATCACGCTTGCGAATGCAATTTGTAAATTGCGGTTAAGCAGACTAATAGAAGAGCATGACGTTCGTTTCGCAATATTTTTTTCCTGAAAAATGGTTAAAATGGGAGTCAGTCCGGTTAAAATCATGCTGACAATAACGTAAGCAAGAAACTGATACAGGTAATAAATTTCCGTCATAGAAGAGTCGTTGTCCCCTTCGTCATCAAATTCCACCATCTGCACCTGATTGGAGGCTTCCGTTAGCGTGGCCGTGGCCTGAGAAAAAGCCTGATCGGGAGAAAAACCTCCGGTGAGGCATATCTTGATTGTTTTCAGAAAAGACTGAATCTGTTCATCAATAAACGCGCTGCTGTAAACGCCCGGAATCTGGACGGTTTCATATAAGTCTTCCTTGGCACCGGAAAGCAGTTTGTTTTCAAAGCCATCGGGAAGAATCAGGATATAATCGATGGTGCGGTAAAACAGACCGTCGAGCAGCGCCGCGTTATCGTATGGAAGCGGCGTAAGCGTATGCATTGTTTCCAGGTAATTGCACAATGTTTCCGAAGCTGCGGAGTTATCCTCGTCAATGATTCCGACTTCAAGAGAGGCGGTTTTGAAAGAAGAATTTTTGGGGTCGGAGCCGTTATTGGCAGCAGCAACCGCAATGGCGCAAAATATCAAAAAGTACATCAGGGTAACCGGTAAATGTTTTCTGGCCGATTTAAAAAATGCTTTAAAGACTTGCATACGTTTTCCTCCTTATCATCAGGCAGCCGGAGCCGGTAAATATGGCTGCAATCAGCAGCAGAACGAAGAGATTTGCGCCGTACCGCGCGGTTACGCCGTAAATATTTAATGTCAGAAAGCTGTCGGAAATCAAAACCGCGGGGTTGATGTCATTGATCAGTGGGCAAAAGGATTCTACTGCCATACGCATATTATCAATCATCAGGCCGCTTAAAAAACAGCAGAGCAGCGATACGGAAATCATAATACCGTTTTTGACGGGTTCGCTGACGCGTCCGATGCTTCCGATCAAAAAGCCAAAGCTTACGCCCAGAATGCATCCGATCAGAGAGGTCAGTAAAATCAGAGGCAGAGACGTGCCAAAATCAACTTTTATAATGTAAACGAGATACAGAACGTTTACGGCTACGCAGAAAAACTGCGAAAGCAGGCAGGAAAGAAGCTGTGCGGCGACAGAGTGAAATTTGCTGCCCGGAGAAACGCATTTTCTGGCCCCCAGCGCGGAAAGATTTGCCTGATGGTGCATGGCAATGTAGGCGCCCGCAAATGAGGTAAACAGACAGGCCATTGCAATCAGGTTAAAATAATATTGTACGATGGAGTCCATATTGCCTGACGTAAGGGTTAACGCAGTTCCATAGTCAGCGTTGGATTCGGCCATGGAAATGATGTCTGGAAGTTTTTGCGGAGACTGCCTGGCAATATCTGTAATAATGCCTGCGTTTGTGCGGTATTGCCGTAAAATCGTTTCCAGAATGCTCTGTTCTAAGGCGAGAGTTGTCGCATTTGCATTGTCATTGGAAGCGCAGTGCAGCGTAACGTCCTCTCCAACTTTAAAAATTCCGCGTATGCGATTTCCTTCCAGCAAAGTGATAGCGTCATCCCAGTCTGTATAGGTCAGCTCTAACAAAGGCTGCTTTTCTTCGTCGCTTAACAGATGCATAACGTTTTCAAAGGCTTCATTTTCGGTTCCTTCTTCCAGACACACGGCTGCGGGAATCGTATGAAAATTTTCGGTTGCATTGCTTAGGTTGTCAAAGGCAAAATGGAACATAGTTCCCAAAATGACAGGAAACAATAAGACCCAGAACAATTCTTCTTTTTGCCGCAGCACGCGGATTACTTCATATTTAAATTCGTGTAAAAACAAGAAAAGCCCTCCTCTCATGCGTTATCCCGCAGCTCTTTTCCGGTAATTTCCAGAAATACGTCGTTTAGCGTCGGAAGTTCGGAATATACGCGGTCAAACGAAAGATTATGCCGCTGTAAGTATTCCAGTATATGAACCAGATTGTGCCGGCCGCCGGAACATTGGATATTGAGCTGGCAGCCTTCATAATTGACGCGTAATACATGCGGAAGCTGCTGTAAATTCTGCAAATGTTCTCCGGACAGCATCGGGACTTCAATCTTGATTTTTTCACTTTTTTTAATCATCTGTTTTAATTCATCGGAAGCGCCCACGGCAATATTTTTTCCGCCGTCCATGATGGAAATCCGGCTGCAGATTTGCTCCACTTCTTCCATATAATGTGACGTGTAAATAATGGTAGCGCCTTTTTTGTTCAAATCCACAATTCCTTCTAAGATTTTGTTGCGGCTCTGCGGATCCACGGCTACGGTCGGCTCGTCTAAGATGATGAGCTTTGGTTTGTGGGCAATGCCGCATGCAATATTTAAACGGCGCAGAAGGCCGCCGGAGAGTTTTTTGGGATAAAATTTTCTGAATTGCTCCAGTTCGACAAAAGAAATCGCTTCTTCCACATAGTCTCTTCTGGTTTTTTTGTCTCTGATGTAGAGGCCGCAGAAATAGTCGATATTTTCATAGACGGTCAAAGTATCAAAGACAGCGACGTTTTGCATCACAATGCCAATCTGGCGTTTTAAGTCATAGCTGTCGGGACGCATGGTTTTTCCAAATACTTCTATGGTTCCTTTGTCAAAGGAGAGAAGGGATAAAATACAGTTGATGGTTGTGGTTTTGCCGGAACCATTCGGGCCGAGGAGGCCAAAAATCTCTCCTTCGTTGATTTCTATGCTGAAATGGTCAAGGGCGATAAAGTCTTTGTAGCGTTTTACAAGATTTTCGATTTTTATAACGGGTGTCTGCATAAAATCTTCCTTTCTGTTCTGTTCTGATTCTACGATATAAAATTGTCTGCCAAAATAGAAGTGAATCAAATCACGATTCCATGTGACAAATGTCAATTATTTGATATAATAATTCAAAAAAGGAAGGGAAAAGATGGATGAATTTACGGATAAACTTATTTTGATCGCATTGGCGTTTCTTTTGCTTTTAGAGCAAAAGGAGACGGGGAATTCTGTCGTTGCGCTGCTTATTGCGGTTACGGCTGCCGCTCTTGGAATTTATATAGAAGAAAAAAAGATTTTGTATTTGTTGTTTGCCGTCGTTTTTGCGCTCTCTCTTATTGAACCGTTTCTGGTTTTCTTTTTTCCGGTATTTTTCTATGATATGGCGCGGCAGAAAATGTACGTCATGGGCGCATTGTTTTTAGTGCTGTTTGGCTTAAATCTTCCGGAAACAATGGAACGGATTGCCGCCTGGGTTTTAGCCGCCGTGATTTCCCTGCTTTTTGCATATAAGACAGAAAAAAAGCAATATTTATCGAATGAGCTGATCCGCATTCGGGACAGCGGGGTAGAATTGAATCTGGCGCTAAAAGAGAAGAACAGGAGCCTTTTGGAAAAACAGGACTATGAAATCCATCTTGCGACATTAAGCGAGAGAAACCGGATTGCAAGGGAGATCCACGACAACGTAGGACATATGGTTTCAAGGCTGATCTTAATGACGGGCGCACTTCTTACGGTAGAGAAAGAGGGTATTGTGCACGACCAGCTTTTGAGCATGAAAGATACGCTGAATCAGGCCATGGACAGTATTCGAAAGAGCGTGCATGACCTCCATGAGGACGCGGTTGACTTAAGACAGGCAGTGGATGAAATATTAGAGCCGGTCCGCGCAAAATACGAGGTAAGGCTGGAGTATGACATGTCAAAAGAAGTTCCGAGGAAGGTAAAATACTGCTTGATTGCCACAACAAAAGAAGCGGTTTCCAATATTATAAAACACAGCAACGGAAACCGGATTGCAGTCAGTATGCGGGAGCATCCCGCATTTTACCAGTTTTCCATCAAGGATAACGGGACAGTGCAAAAAGAAAGGAAGGGCAGGGGGATTGGATTGCAGAATATGAAAGAAAGAGTGGATTCTTTGGGAGGATCATTTTATATTCACACCAAAACGGGATTTGAAATATTTCTTACGATTCCTAAAACGGAGGAAGCGCTATGCGGGTAGTGATCATTGATGACGATGTTTTAGTTTCCATGTCTTTAAAAACCATTTTGGAGGCGGAAGAGGAAATTACGGTAACGTGTTTGGGCAGCAGCGGCGAAGAGGCGGTTCAGTTGTATGAAAAAGAAAAACCGGACGTGCTGTTGATGGATATAAGGATGGGAGGGATGACAGGCCTTGAGGCCGCGGAACAAATATTGGCCGGGGATCCAAAAGCCAGGATATTGTTTCTGACTACGTTTTCCGATGACGAGTATGTGGTAAACGCGCTTCGCATGGGCGGACGCGGGTATATTTTAAAACAGGATTATGAGGGAATCGTTCCGGCGATAAAAGCGGTGTACAGAGGACAGACAGTTGTCTGCGGCGATATTGCCGGAAAAATTACGTCTCTTATGAGTCATAATTTTGCGCCGTTTGATTACAGAATGTACGGGATCAATGAAAAGGAGCAGGAAATCATAGAACAGGTTGCGCTGGGGTTAAGCAATAAGGAAATTGCCGCAAAATTATTTTTAAGCGAAGGAACGGTCCGCAATTATGTCAGCGTAATATTAGAAAAATTAGACTTGCGGGACAGAACACAGCTGGCGGTTTTTTATTATAGAAAGGAAAAGGAAAATGATATTTGAATCACATGCACACTATGACGATCAAAAATTTGACAAAGACAGGGATGTTTTGCTTGAAACGCTGTTTTGCGGCCGGATTTGCGGCATTATAAATGTGGGGGCTTCCATTGAGAGCACAAAAGCCTCGATTGCGCTGGCCGAAAAGTATGAAAAAATATATGCGGCGGTTGGCGTGCATCCCAGCGATGTTAAAGAATTGAATGAAGAGAATTTTCTTTGGTTAAAACAACAGACAGGACACAAAAAAACGGTTGCAGTTGGGGAAATCGGACTGGATTATTATTGGGAAAAGGAGAAAGACGCGCGGGAAAACCAGAAATATTGGTTTCGTCGGCAGATGGAGCTGGCGGCAGAATGCGGCCTTCCGGTCATTATTCATTCAAGAGACGCCGCAGAGGATACAATGAAAATCATGAAAGACGTACATGCCCAAAACATTCCCGGCGTTGTTCACTGTTATTCGTATTCGCCCGAGCTGGCAAAAGAATTTGTAAAAATGGGCTATTTTATTGGCGTAGGAGGCGTCGTAACATTTAAAAACGCAAAGAAGCTAAAAGAAACGGTAGAGCAGATTCCTTTGGATAAGATTCTGCTTGAGACAGATGCGCCATACATGGCGCCTGAGCCGTACCGCGGAAAGCGCAACGATTCCGGAATGCTTACTTTTGTGGCGGAAAAAATTGCAGAGATAAAAGGAATTTCACCACAAGAGGTGGAAGAGGCCACGATGAAAAATGTAAGAGAGCTTTTTCGAATCTCATCTTTTTCATAAAATATTAAAATCTCCTCATTGACACGAAATGCCTTGAGTGATAGTATTGAATAAAATGATATGTAGTAATCAATACTACATAATAAAGAAGTGAAAAGGAGGAGCATTATGCAAATTACAATTCGAGAGCCGGGAAGCGCAATTACGCACTATATTGGAATGCTGCTGTCGTTGTTTGCGGCGATTCCGCTGCTTGTTGAAGCGGGAATCAGCCAGATACCGTCCGCCATAACGGCCATGGGTATTTTTATTTTGGCCGTAATTTTATTATATGCCGCATCGGCAACCTACCATGCATTAAACGTCAAAGACGGCATTTTAAAAATATTCCGGAAACTGGATCATATGATGATTTTTGTTTTGATAGCCGGAACGTATACGCCTGTCTGTATGCTGGTATTATCGGGAAAAACAGGAAAAATAATGCTTGCTTTGATTTGGGGGATTGCGATTGCGGGGATGCTGCTAAAAGCGTTCTGGATTAGCTGTCCGAAATGGTTTTCTTCTATGATTTATATTGCGATGGGCTGGGTATGTCTGATTGTTTTTCCGGTCTTAATGAACAGGCTATCTGCGGCTGCATTTGCCTGGCTTTTGGCCGGAGGGGTACTGTATACCGCCGGCGGCATCGTCTATGCATTGAAATTAAAAGGTTTGAATGACATGCATAAATATTTTGGCAGCCACGAAATTTTTCATCTGTTTGTAATGGCCGGAAGTTTTTGTCATTTTGTTGTAATGTACTGTATTGTCCTTTGATCAAAAGGGCTCCATTACAGCCTCCGCCCTTAAATGCAGAAGCTTTGAAGCTTCATTTGTTAACATAATTTTAATAAAATGTGAGGGGTTGACAAGAATATTACATTGTGATATTATCATGTCGTAACATTTTTGTAACAAATGTAATATTTCTGAATAGAAATGCGATAAAGTATTAATATAATGAACACATTTCTGACAGAAAATACACGTGGAGGTTGAATGATGAAACTAAACAAAAAAGTGATTGAGAGTATGACGGTTACGTCAGCAATGCTTGTAATGACAACAATCACTGCATTGGGGGGTTCCACAGAAGACGGCACAGGCGATAAGACAGAAAGTGTTGCGTTGAACAAGAACGGTAAAGCAGGAATTATCTGTGAATTGCAGAATCTGGAAGCAAAAATTTTTGAAACCGGTAATTTGCAAGTGGCCAGCATTGAGAAAACACAGAAAGACATTGTTGGCAAAAGCAGTCAAGGCGTCTTGGACGACGAAAGTTTGCCGGGTGGCACAGCAGGATTTCAGGATTTTGCGGCAGAAGCGGCTTTGCAGAGCATTCAGGAAGATGCGGAAGCGTCGGAAGATGCAAAAGTAACAGAGGATGTGAATGCGGCGGAAACGGAAGGTGCGGAAAATGTGCAGATGGCTGCGCAGGAGCAGACAGAACAGCCGCCGGAAGCAGGAGAATGGAACAACCGGGTAATGGCCAATGTCGAAGAGGATATGAATATTCGAAGCGCGCCGGATGAGACGGCTGAGCTGGCAGGAAAGTTTTACCGGGGAGATGTGGCGGAAATTGTTTCTGTTGACGGAGAATGGACACAGATTGCATCCGGAAATGTTACCGGATATGTAAAGAATGATTATTTGGTTTATGGATTGGAAGCAAATGAGCTTGCCAATGAGGTCTGCAGTATATACGCGACAGTAAATACGGACGGACTGAGGCTTAGAAGCGAGCCGAGTGAAGAAGCGGAAATCGTTACGACGGCCAATGTTGGCGACAAGCTGAAGGTAGATAAAGAAGCGGAAGAGACGGATGGTTGGATAGCCGTTCACACATCGGACGCTACGGCATATGTCAGCGCTGAATATGTTGGCGTTGAATTAAATCTTGGAACTGCTTTAAACAGTGAAGAAGTTGCAGCCAAGGAAGCGAAGGAAGCAGAAGAAAAAGCAGCCGAATCCGCAAAGAAACCTGCGGTATCCGCAAGTACGGACGACGTTACATTGCTTGGGGCGCTGATTCAGTGCGAAGCGGGAAGCGGTTCGTATGAAGGAATGGTTGCCGTAGGCGCAGTAGTTATGAACCGTGTCAGAAGCGGCAGTTACCCGGGAAGCATTTCCGGCGTAATTTACCAGGGAGGACAATTCCCGCCGGCATTAAACGGTTCTGTAGCAAGAGTAATTGCAAACGGAGTAAGAAGCGCATGTCTTCAGGCGGCAAGCGAAGCAATCGGCGGTACGGACAATACAAACGGAGCATTATCATTCCGAAGCGCGGCGTCCGGATATGGCGGCACAGTAATTGGCGCAAACGTATTTTTCTAGTTGTAATATGAAAAAAATTATAGTAGTATGTTAGATATAATATATCTGACATACTATTTTTTATGGAGGTGTTGCGTATGGAACTGGTGGTAACCGTTGCGATATTATTTGTTATTGCATTGCTGATTGCGGTAAGCTGCATTAAAATCGTGCCGCAGGCGCATGCTGCGGTCGTAGAGTGTCTGGGAGCGTACCGGGTGACATGGGGCGTAGGCATTCATTTTAAAAGACCTTTTTTAGACCGTGTTGCCAGAAGAATCAATCTGAAAGAGCAGGTGGTGGATTTTCCGCCGCAGCCGGTGATTACAAAAGATAATGTAACCATGCAGATAGATACGGTTGTATTTTTTCAGATTACAGATCCCAAGCTGTTTGCATATGGCGTGGAAAGCCCCATTATGGCGATTGAAAACCTGACGGCGACTACGCTGCGTAATATTATTGGAGACCTGGAGCTGGATGAGACATTAACTTCACGCGAGACGATTAATACCAAGATGCGGGCGTCACTAGATGTTGCGACAGATCCATGGGGAATTAAAGTAAACCGCGTGGAACTCAAAAACATCATTCCTCCCGCTGCAATTCAGGACGCTATGGAAAAGCAGATGAAAGCGGAGCGTGAGCGAAGGGAAGCGATTTTAAAAGCAGAGGGAGAAAAGAAGTCTACCATTCTGGTGGCGGAGGGAAAGAAGGAGTCTGCCATTTTGGACGCGGAGGCAGAGAAAACAGCCGCAATTTTACGCGCGGAAGCGCATAAGGAAGCAACCATCCGTGAAGCGGAAGGACAGGCGGAAGCCATTCTTAAAATTCAAAAAGCAAATGCGGACGGCCTTATATTCCTGAAAGAAGCTGATCCGAATTCCGGTGTGCTTACGCTAAAGAGCCTGGAGGCATTTGCAAAAGCAGCGGACGGCAAGGCAACGAAGATTATCGTTCCTTCTGAGATTCAGAGTGTTGCGGGACTTGCGAAGTCACTGATAGAAGTTGCGAAGGAAGATAAATAAAGTTTTGAATCATACGGGCTGCCGCTGACAGGCAGCCTGTTTTGCAGTATGGAAGGTTGAAATGAAATAATGATCAGATTACAGGAGGAGTAGACATGAAGCTGACGGGACGTCATTTTTTAAAATTAACAGATTATACACCGGAAGAAATCATATCACTGATTGATTTGTCAGAGAAATTAAAACAGGAGAAAAAACAGGGTATTTCCCATGCGTGCCTGACAGGAAAAAACATAGCGCTGATTTTTGAAAAGACAAGCACCAGGACACGCTGTGCTTTTGAGGTTGCGGCCCATGATCTGGGAATGCATGTGACGTACCTGGATCCGTCCGGTTCCCAGATCGGGAAAAAAGAAAGCATAAAAGATACGGCGCGTGTTTTGGGACGTATGTTTGACGGAATCGAGTACAGGGGATTTGAACAGGAGATTGTCGAAGAACTTGCCAGGTATGCGGGGGTTCCGGTCTGGAACGGGCTTACGAATGAATTTCATCCCACGCAGATGCTGGCGGACATGCTTACGATTCGGGAGCATTTTGGGAAATTAAAGGGGATAAAGCTGGTTTACATGGGCGACGCCCGTTATAATATGGGCAATTCGCTGATGGTTGCATGTGCCAAGCTGGGGATGCAGTTTGTTGCGTGCACATCCAAAAATTATTTTCCGGAAGCAAAATTAGTGTCCTATTGTGAAAATGTGGCAAAAGAAACCGGCGCGTCGATCACATTGAGCGAAGACGTTGCGGCCTCGGTGAAAGATGCAGACGTTATCTATACGGATGTATGGGTGTCTATGGGAGAGCCAGACGAAGCCTGGGAAGCGCGGATCAGGGAATTGATGCCGTACCAGGTAAATCAAAGCGTAATGGACCGCGCGGGGCAAAATGCTGTTTTTATGCATTGTCTGCCGGCTTTTCATGATCTGCAGACAACCATCGGAAGAGAGGTATATGAAAAGTTTGGCCTGAATGAAATCGAAGTTACAGATGAAGTGTTTGAAAGCGGCAGATCCGTTGTTTTTGATGAGGCAGAAAACCGTATGCATACAATTAAAGCGGTCATGCTGGCCACGTTGGGAGAGTGACAGAATTTGAAGTCAGAAATATTGTCCGCGCTGCGGAGCGCAAACGAATATGTGTCCGGCCAGGAATTGTGCGAGAAATTGGGCGTTTCCAGAACGGCTGTCTGGAAAGGCGTGCAGAAGCTAAAGGAAGAGGGATATACGATCAAGGCAGTTCCCAACAAGGGCTATTGTCTGATGGAATCGCCGGATGTTTTGAATGAGCAGGAGTTGAAGAATTTTCTGCAAACGGCGTGGATTGGCAAGCGCGTCGTATATTATGAAGTGACGGACTCAACCAATATACAGGCAAAATGCCTGGCGGAAGAAGGCGCTTTGCATGGGACGCTTGTAGTTGCCGGACGCCAGGAAGCCGGCAAAGGACGGCGCGGCAGGTCCTGGGAATCGCCGGAAAAAGACGGTATTTTTATGACGGTATTGTTAAGACCCGATTTTGAGCCGCAAAAAGCATCTATGCTGACAATCATAGCCGCGCTTGCAGTTACTAAAGCGCTTAGAACGATGTTTGAGCTGTCGGCGGAAATCAAATGGCCCAATGACATTATTTTAAAGAATAAGAAGGTCTGCGGTATTTTGACGGAACTGAGTACGGAAATAGATGCGATCAATTATGTGGTGGTTGGAATCGGCATTAACGTTTCCAACAGGAAATTTGAAGAGGAAGTTGCATTGACAGCGACATCCATTGTAATAGAAAGCGGTAAGCAAGTTCACAGGGCAAAGCTGATTGACGCCGTATGGCGGCAGTTTGAATATTATTACGAGCGGTTTTGCGCCGAAAAAAATCTGTCCGGTTTCATAGAGGAATATAACGGCTTTCTTGTAAACAAAGATAAGCAGGTGCGCATTTTGGATCCTCAAAATCCATTTGCAGGCGTGGCAAGAGGGATTAATGAAACAGGAGAACTAATTGTGGAAACGGAGGATGGCATCAGGCCGGTTTCTTCCGGCGAAGTATCCGTACGTGGAATTTACGGATATGTTTGATGGAGGCAGGATGGAACGAGAGGAAATCGTATTGTGCGCGGCCAGCGCATATGAGAAGAAATTTTACTTAAACGAGGAGTTTAACGGACTTCCTTCGGGTATCAAGGATGAATTAAAAATTATGTGCGTGCTTTTTACAGAGGACGTCGGAGGCATATTGGAGCTTGTCTATAATGAGGACGGGGAGCTTGAATTTCGCACATCGTCAGACGAGGGGGATTATCTGTACGATGAAATTGGAAGCGCGCTGAAAGTGAAGGAAATGCAGCGGGAGAGGACGGAATTTCTGGAATCACTGCAGATGTTTTATAAGGTGTTTATATTGAATGAGATTTAACAGGAGGGCATGAAATGTTATTGACGATAGATGTTGGCAATACCAATATTACCTTTGGGATTTTTGATGATAAAACGTTGGTTACGACGTTTCGTATGACGACAAAGCAGCTTCGCACTTCGGATGAATACGGGATCGGCATTCTGGAAATGTTAGAACGCAACCATATTTGCGGCAGCGACGTCAAAAATGTAATCATTGCTTCGGTTGTGCCGGACGTGATGCATTCTCTGAATAATGCCATTGTGAAATACTTTGGCATCACGCCTGTGATTGTAGGACCCGGAATCAGAACGGGCATTCGTGTCGTGACGGAAAATCCAAAGCAGATTGGCGCGGACCGAATTGTGGATGCCGCCGGCGCATACGCGTTATATGGGGGACCGGTTCTGGCGCTGGATTTCGGCACAGCCACGACATATGACCTGGTAGACGCTTCCGGTGCATTTCTGGCAGGCGTTACGGCTCCTGGAATCCGCATCAGCGCAAAGGCATTGTGGGAAGACGCCGCGAAGCTTCCTAAAATTGAAATATGCAAACCGCAAAGCATTTTGGCGCAGGAAACCATCAGCAGCATGCAGGCGGGCCTGGTATATGGGCAAATCGGACAGACGGAGTATATTGTGCGCTGTATGGCAAAAGAAGCCGGATTGCAGGATCTGAAAGTGGTTGCCACAGGCGGGCTTGGCAGAATCATTGCAAACGAAACAGACTGTATAGATGTTTATGATCCGAATTTGACGTTATCCGGTCTGCGCCTTATTTTTGAAAAACAAAAATAAAAGTAAAGGTAATGGATGATGAAACCACTGAAGATCGGAAATGTAATTTTAGAAAATAATCTCATACTGGCTCCGATGGCAGGCGTTACGGACCTGCCATTTCGTATGCTTTGCAAAGAGCAGGGAGCGGGTTTGGTCTGCATGGAAATGGTAAGCGCCAAGGCGATCTTGTATAAGAATAAGAATACAAAAGAACTATTGGAAATTGATCCGAAAGAGCGTCCCGTTTCTTTGCAGATGTTTGGATCGGATCCGGATATTATGAGCGATATTGCAAAACAAATCGAAGAGCTTCCGTTTGATATTTTAGATATTAATATGGGCTGTCCCGTTCCCAAAGTAGTAAACAACGGGGATGGCTGCGCGTTGATGAAGCAGCCGCTTCTGGCGGGGGAAATCATTGAAAAAACGGTGCGGGCGATCCGAAAGCCCGTTACCGTTAAAATTCGCAAGGGTTTTGACGATGCTCATATCAATGCGGAAGAAATGGCTCATATTGCGCAAGAGTCCGGCGCTGCGGCAGTTGCGGTGCATGGAAGAACACGCGAGCAATTTTATTCCGGAAAAGCCGACTGGGAGATCATCCGCAAAGTAAAAGAGGCCGTTCAAATTCCTGTAATTGGAAATGGAGATTTGCTTACGGGTCAGGATATAAAGGAAATGCGGTGGCAAACGGGATGCGACGGATTTATGATCGCCAGGGGCGCGCGCGGGAACCCATGGATTTTTCGGGAAATGCTTTCCTGTCTGGAGACCGGAAAAGAACCGGAGCGGCCTTCGATGGAAGAGATTGTTGATATGATGCTGCGCCATTCCGAAATGCTTTGTTTATACAAAGGAAATTATACCGGCATGCGGGAAATGCGCAAACATGCCGCATGGTATATAAGCGGGTTTCCGAACGCGGCCAGGCTGCGGGCAAAAGTAAATGAAGTTGAGTGTTATGAGGAACTTTCCGCATTATTTCAGGAGGCCCTTTCATATACTAAATAAAAGAGGCCATGCAGGAAAATTTAAGATGATGGGAAAGAATGCATTTTCAGTGCGTGATGCGATCAAAAGTTTTTTGAAAAATATTTTTAATAAGAGACGGGAAACCGAAACGGACGGATTATGGGAGGATGAAAAAGAGGAAGGCAATCCGTACCTTGATCAGATCAGAGACATCATGGAGCAGGTTTTGGAAATGAAAAAGATTCCATATGAAGCGTTTGCTCCGATCCTGATTGACGGCAGAGAATCGAACGATACGCTTATGGTTGCAGAGCTTTTGAGCAGAGATTTGAACCGGCTTGTGGTACTGACGGAGCGTCCTGAATATTTTGAGGCTTATGCGGACAATATGTATGAGGAGCAGGGGTTGATCGTGGAGATTTTTCTAAAAGACACACGGAAAATCGACGGCTTATTGTCAAAAATTTCGTATGGGAACGTCATTTTGGATTTTGAGGAGGCGGATCAGGATTTTGCCGATGTAAAATTTGAAAAAATACTATATATTCCCATTTTTAAACGGCGCTGGGAAAGTGTCGGAAATCTTGACATCGCAGTGCCTATCGGGTATAATGTTATGATTGTCAGGGGACATGAAATGAGACCGCAACAGCGCTATTCTGACAAATTCGAGCAGGCTTTTTATGAAAACGAATATTAAAGAAGGGTAGAATAATATGGATAAGAAAAATATCTTAACGTATCAGGGACTCAAAAAACTGGAAGATGAACTTCAGGATTTGAAATTAGTAAAACGAAAAGAAGTGGCGCAGAAGATCAAAGAGGCCAGAGAACAAGGCGATTTGTCTGAGAATGCGGAATACGATGCGGCGAAAGACGAGCAGAGGGACATTGAAGCGCGGATTGATGAAATTGAGAAAATATTAAAAAATGCCGAAGTTGTTGTTGAGGAAGAAGTGGAGCTGGACAAAATCAGCATTGGCTGCACCGTTCGCATTTTAGACTGTGAATTTAATGAGGAATGTGAATATAAAATTGTAGGATCTACGGAAGCAAACAGCTTAAAGGGAAAGATTTCAAACGAGTCTCCGGTAGGACGCGCGTTGATCGGCGCAAAGGTCGGAGATATGGTTAAAGTTGAGACACAGGTGGGAGATTTAGAGTACAAAGTGCTGGAAATTCAGCGTTCTTTATAAGAAGGGCACGCAGACGGGAGGCAAAGATGGCGGAGCAGAGAAATGTACAGGAACAGGATATAAATCAGCTTTTAAAGGTGCGCCGTGAAAAGCTGGCGGAATTGCAGGAAAATGGAAAGGATCCGTTTCAGATTACCAGGTATGACGTAACGCATCATAGTACAGATATTAAAGATCATTTTGACGAATTGGAAGGGAATGTTGTCTCTGTGGCAGGGCGTATGATGTTTAAGCGCGTCATGGGAAAAGCGTCTTTTTGCAATATTCAGGATCTGAAAGGGAATATTCAGATCTATGTGGCAAGGGATAGCATCGGAGAAGAATCCTACAAAGATTTTAAAAAGTATGATGTCGGAGATATTCTTGGCATATCCGGAGAAGTATTTAAAACCAAAACGGGCGAGATTTCCGTTCACGCCAGCTCCGTTACGTTATTGTCGAAGAGTCTGCAGATTCTTCCGGAAAAATTCCATGGACTGACCGATACGGATACGCGTTATCGTCAGCGTTATGTGGATCTGATTATGAATCAGGACGTCAAAGAGACGTTTATCAAGCGGTCAAAAGTCATCAGCAGCATCCGCAAATATCTGGACGCACAGGGCTTTATGGAAGTGGAAACGCCTATGCTGGTATCGAATGCCGGAGGAGCCGCCGCCAGACCGTTTGAGACGCACTTTAATGCATTGAATGAAGAATTTAAGCTCCGCATTTCTTTGGAACTGTATTTAAAAAGATTAATTGTAGGAGGCATGGAGCGGGTTTACGAGATTGGACGGGTGTTCCGCAACGAAGGTCTTGATACCAGGCACAATCCGGAGTTTACATTAATGGAATTATACCAGGCGTACACGGATTATCATGGCATGATGGATTTGACAGAAAATCTGTACCGCTATGTGGCGAAAGAAGTGACAGGATCGGAAGTCATAACTTATAACGGACATGAAATGGATTTATCGAAGCCGTTTGAGCGGATCACGATGGTGGATGCTGTGAAGAAATACGCGCATGTGGATTTCAATGAAATTCACAGCACGCAGGAGGCCAGAAAACTGGCGGACGAGCATCATATCG
The DNA here is from genome assembly GCA_910586725.1 of uncultured Lachnospiraceae bacterium. GTDB lineage: Bacteria > Bacillota > Clostridia > Lachnospirales > Lachnospiraceae > Roseburia_B. The sequence goes on from CAJUJL010000045.1 coordinate 21,333, forward strand.
AATATGAGGACAGGCATGAAAAGGGAGATATTTTGAATCTTTTCTTTGAAGAATATGTAGAAGAGCATTTGATTCAGCCGGTTTTCATTATAGATCATCCAATTGAGATTTCTCCGCTGACGAAGAAGAAGCCGGAAAATCCGGAGTATGTGGAGCGGTTTGAGTTCTTTATGAACGGCTGGGAGATGGCGAATGCGTATTCTGAGTTGAACGACCCGATAGACCAGCGGGAGCGGTTTGAAGCTCAGGAAAAGCTTTTGGCCGCAGGAGATGAAGAAGCGAATCATACCGACGAGGACTTTTTGAACGCGCTTTGCGTTGGCATGCCGCCAACCGGAGGGATTGGGTTTGGAATTGATCGTATGGTGATGATGATGACGGACTCAGCGGCGATTCGGGATGTGTTGTTGTTCCCGACGATGAAGAGCATTGATAAGTAAAATGCCGAAAACAAGGCATTTACAGGCGTTTTGAAAGGTTGATATTTGTATTTTACGACTAAGTTACGACAAATGGCGAGCCTTGATATAGTAAAAATTTAAGACATCATTACTTATGGGGATATAGGTAGTGGTGTCTTTTTGTATGTCGGGATGGTTTACATTTGAGAGGGCAGCAGTTTTTTGTGGAAAGGGTGTATCTGATGTATTCACGCATTGGATTAAAAAATTGAATATCAAAATATGAATAGGATTTCTTTTCAAAGCAAGATTATAATTTGTTACCGAACAGATATAAAATAGGGCAATCACAGGAATAGTAGGTAAAATAAGGATTTTGAAGATATTTATATATTTAAGATTTGTAAAGAAAAAGCCCAAAAGTATTGAAAATAGAGGGCACTGAAAAACTCCCACTTTTTTGTTGGGAGTTTTCTTATCTCTA
>CAJUJL010000046.1:0-7012 GCA_910586725.1 uncultured Lachnospiraceae bacterium
TTTTTCACGAAAATCTTTTTCATTTTCCTCTTGACATATTACCAAATTGCTTTTTATAAGCTAAAATACCATGATAAACGTTGACTTCTATAAATATAGCACAAGAAACCAAGAATTGGTAGATAAAAAAAACAGAATGTGGTAATATTTAGGTTACAGGATTTATCATGGATGGAAAAGAGGCTGTCGTTTCGATGGAAAATCTCAGGAGATTTCGTCATAATGTGATGAATGTAAATTCGATTTCCGCTTTTGAAAGCATACGGGGCGGAGTGAATGAGAATTGTAAAGATGTTTATTTTGTGCGTTTTGTGGGCGTTTGCGATACGCTTGTTACTGACGTCAGGCGGATGGACGGCGATATGGCGGGGCGTATGCGGGACGGACATGTGATTTACCGGAGGGTTTTGCGTCTTCCTTTCGGATGCGGGCCGGATACGCTTTTGGAATATGAGAAGTATTATGATCTTTGGAACAGGCGCCAGAAAGCGTCCGTATCCACCAGGGTTTTGCCGGGGTGCGCGGAATACGCCGCATTGCTTGGCGAAGGACTGGAAAAGATATTAAAGATTTATGCGGGCCGTAAAGCGGTGAATGCATCCATGGAGAAGAATTTTGTGATAAAGATGCTGTATTGGCATGATTTTCTGCTGGAAGATGCGCTGCGGCAATGGGAATTCGGGCGATCGGTGAAGATTGTTTTGTCCAATCTGGTGAAACAGCAGGAATATTTGTTTGCCTGTCTGCTTACGTTTTTGGGGTGCGATGTTCTTTTGCTGCAATGCGAGGCTGATATATCGGCCGGGGAAGAAGAACTGGGGCTGTCGGAGAAGGTGGCGCTGGGGCCGTTTGGAAAAGTAAATCTGCCGGAGTTTGATGGGGCGGCTGTTTTGACTGGAAAGGAACGCACAGAGTCCGCAAAACCGGTTTCGATTCAAAGGCCGGAGAGAGCGGCAAAACCGGTTTCGATTCAAAGGCCGGAGAGAGCGGCAAAACCGGTTTCGATCCAAAGGCCGGAGAGAGCGGCAAAACCGGTTTTGATCCAAAGGCCGGAGAGAGCGGCAAAACCGGTTTCGATTCAAAGGCCGCGGGAAGCGGCGGGGCGGGCAGAGAAAAGTTTTGAGCAGCTTGCGCAGCTCGCGTCTTCCGTAGTGATGATTGGCATCCATGACAGAAGCGGGAAAATGATCGGCACGGGTTCCGGCATTATGATCGGGCCCAACGGATATATATTGACGAACAGTCATGTGGCAAGCGGCGGGCATTCTTATTCCATACGGATAGAAGAAGAGGAAACCGTCTATTCTACGGATGAGCTGATCAAATACCATTCGGTGTTGGACCTTGCGGTGTTAAGGATTGACCGCCGGCTGCGGCCGCTTCCTCTCTGTACAGGGGCGCAAAAGCTGCTCCGTGGACAGAAAGTGGTGGCAATCGGCAGTCCGCTAGGACTTTTCAACTCGGTTTCAGACGGAATTATTTCGGGATTTCGTAAAATTGACGGAGTGGACATGATTCAGTTTACGGCGCCCACGTCGCACGGAAGCTCCGGCGGCGCGCTTTTAAATATGTATGGAGAAGTAATCGGAATCAGCACGGCAGGTTTTGACAATGCCCAAAACATCAATCTTGCCGTTGGTTATGAAAGCATACTTCCGTTTATCAAGGGATTTACATAAAAGCAGCAAAGGGAAAGAAAGGCATATGTTGGAACGTAAAAAGCTTCGGGAATTGAATGACTTTTTTTTGGAGTTAAACGCCAGAAAAGAGGCGGGCGTTTATTTTTACCGGATTAACGGTTATAATGAAGCGATTCATAATTTTATCGGAAAATATTATGAAGCGGCCAGAAGCTCTGGCGTAGTGATCGAAGGGAAGATTCCAAATCCGGATGAGAGAAATCTCGGTTATTACGAAGAAATTATGGGATTGGATTTTCTGATGAGCCTGGGGTTTATGGAAACGGGCTTAAAGAAATGGCTGCCGAGAATGAATGCGCGTCAGAGGAACGCCGTGGCGGTTTCGATTTACGATACGTTAGACGGGCTGCGCAAGGCGGGCAAAAACGGGAATATGCTAAAAAACGCATATATTAAGTTTATGTGCTGGCTTTATTATAAATTTGAAAGAATTGTCAATCAGCTTGGCGAGAACCGTCTGCCCAGGATTTTATACGAGGGCGAGGTTGGAAATTACGAGCTTTTGCTGCTTTCAGTATTATCAAAAGCAGGATGTGACATTGTGCTGCTCCAATATAAAGGAGACGGGGAATATCAAAAGAAAGATGCGGCCGGGATGTATTCCGATGAGCTTAAAATGACTGGTATGCAGCCGTTTCCGGCGTATTTTAATTTAAGATATATAAGAGAAGAAATGCAAAAGCAGATGAACAGAGAGCGGCTTTACCGGCAAAAACCAAATCTTATGAACTGCACAAACGCCTGGATCAAAGCCAAGGGGCTTTGTGACATCAGGACGGAAGAAAGGGAGCGGGGAAGCCAACCGGGCCTGTTTTATAACTGTTTTTATAAAATAAGCGGTGTGGAAGACAAACTGACATATCAAAACGATCTGTATCAGTTTCAGCTTGCATTAAAAAATGACGGAAGAAAGCTTGTCGTTGTGGAAAAAGAAATTCCGAAACCCACGATGGAAGAAATCGCCTCCATCCGCAGGAAAAATTATGCCAATGAAGATCAGATGCTCTTAGATCTTTCCGCAAACATTCAATATCCTGCGAATTTGGAACTAAAAAACCTGATGAATAAGGCGTTTATTGATGTTTTGCTGGAGGAATCCAAAGTTTCCGGCATGAATCTGAATAAGCTGACAAATAAAGCGGTATATTTATTATGCTGGCTAAAGCGTTATCTTTCCAGGCTGTTTACAAACTGGAACATGCCGGCAGTCGGCTGTTTTGTCTATTTTGGAGGCGTAAAGAGCGGCAATGAGGCGTTATTTTTAAAACTGCTTTCCCGGCTTCCTGTTGACGTAGCGGTTTTAAAGCCTGATTTGAACGAAGCGTGCTGCTTAAAAGACAGCCTTTTATTTGAAAAAACATACGCCCATTCCATGGAATTAGAGGCATTTCCGAAAGAAGAGTCGCATTATCGGATGGGGACGGCGGCGTATCAGGCGGAACGGGAGCTGGATGTATTAATGTATCAGGATTCCGGCATTTACCGCGACAGGCAGTATGCAAAAGCCAACGCCATTTCGCTCCGGACGACGTATGAAGAAATTAAAATCCTGTGGGATCAGGAATTGAAGTACAGGCCGAATTTCAGCACGGTAGACGCCGTTGTGAATATGCCGGTCATATTTGCAAAAGCGTGCGGCGTCAAAGACGGCTTACTGCCGCAGTACTGGACGGGCATTCGATCGCTTATCACAAATGATACCGTTGTATTAAAAAACACGGCTTACTTTCATCCGGAAGAGCCAAATCCAATCCGGGCGCACGTAACGGCTTTTCTAAAAAACAGAAAGATCAACAGGGCAAAGATCAAAGAGCATCCGGCGTATCCATACGGATTTTTGAGAGAAGAGGCGCAGGAGCATCTGCTTGACAAACTCCAGCTTTTGCTGGATGAAAATCTGATTCGGGGAACGTTTGAAAATGGAATGGAATATACCGTTCTTTCTACGGCCTTGAGTTTGAAAAAAGATTTGACGAGAATGATTCAAAAGTTTGATTTTACCAAAAAGAATCCCAAGCTGGTTTTTATTCACACGACGGAAACGCTTGTTTCACTGGAAGATTCGATTTTGGCGGCGTATTTGAATCTGGTCGGATTTGATATACTGTTTTTTCTGCCAACCGGTTACCAGGGGGCGGAAAAATATTACAACAAGAAAATTTTGGAAGAGCATCAGGTCGGGGAATATATCTATGATCTGCAGATTCCCGATTTTTCGCAGATTTCTTCCGCAACGCGCCCTTCCTGGCGTGAAAAAATATTTAAGAGAGGTAATTGAGTATGGGTCTTGATTTTAGCAGAACGGCTGCGGCGCAGCATCCGGCGGCGGCAGCGGCAAAAAATGAACTGGAGGTTGTTGAAAGTTACGACATTGTTGCAGACAGGCAGAAGATGAATGAAGAGCTTGTCAATTCGGCGGAAGTGGACGCTCTTGTCAGTACGATTGAAATTGATAATCCAGAGACGATCGTTTCGTTTGGCGCGGAAGCGGCGGAAGAAATCTCAAGGGCTTCCGATGTTGTATTAAACAGCATGAATATGTCTCAAATTGACGATACCAGCGAAATGTTGACTACGCTGGGAAAGATCATGGAGAAATTTGATATTGAAGAAATCAAAGAAAATCCGGGATTATTTGGAAAACTATTTGGAAATTTAAGAAAACAGCTTGACAAAATACTGGCAAAATATCATACGATGGGAGATGAAGTGGATAAAATCTACGTTCAGCTCAAACAATATGAGTCGGAGATCAAACAGTCCAACCGTAAATTAGAGCAGATGTTTCAGGCAAATGTCAATTATTACCACGATCTTGTCAAATACATACTGGCCGGCGAGCAGGGATGCAGAGAGCTGGAGACGTATATTGCGCAGAGGCAGAGCGATATGGAAGCGAGCGGCGATATGTCCATTCAGTTTGAGATCCAAAGCTTACAGCAGTCGCTGATGATGCTGGAACAGAGGACGCAGGATCTTCGTACGGCTGAAAATGTGGCTCTTCAGTCCGTTCCTATGATTAAGACGATGGAATTTAGCAATATGAACCTGGTTCGAAAAATCAATTCGGCATTTATCATTACGCTGCCGGTGTTTAAACAGGCTCTTGCTCAGGCAATTATGTTAAAACGTCAGAAAATCCAGGCGGACGCCATGTCGGCTTTGGATGAAAAGACAAATGAGATGCTTGTCAGAAATGCCAAAAATACGGTGGAGCAGTCAAAAATGATTACCAGAATGGCATCCGGCAGCTCCATTAAAATTGAAACGCTGGAAACGACTTGGAGAACGATTGTAAGCGGTATTGACGAGACGAGGCAGATTCAGGAAAATGCAAAGAAACAGCGCGAACTGGATACGGAGCGTCTGAACAATATCAAAGCAGAGTTCTACAAGATGTATCATAATCCCAATCAACAAAAGGATTAATGTAACGGGGCGGCTGCCCGGACTGTTACAAATAAATTGTATGGAGGAGGAATTGCTATGCCAATTAATTTATCAAAAGGACAAAAAGTAGACCTTACAAAAGGGAACCCGGGACTTAAAAATATTATGGTAGGCCTGGGATGGGATGTCAACGCGTTTGATTCCGGAGCGGACTTCGATTTGGACGCCGCTGCGTTTATGTTGGGAGAAAATGGAAAATGCCCGACAGAAAAAGAATTTGTCTTCTATGGCAATCTGGAACATCCAACCGAAGCCGTGAAACATATGGGAGATAATCTGACGGGAGAAGGCGAAGGAGACGACGAGCAGATTCAGATTGATTTGACGAAGATTCCGGCAAATATTGCAAAAATCGCGTTTACCGTTACGATTTATGATGCGGAGGTGCGAAGACAAAACTTTGGCCAGGTGTCAAATTCCTTTATCCGGATTTTGGATGAATCGACTGGGCGGGAGTTGATTAAGTATGATTTGGGTGAAGATTTTTCCATTGAGACGGCTGTCGTGGTCGGAGAGTTATACCGCCATAACGGAGAATGGAAATTTAATGCGATTGGAAGCGGATTCCAGGGCGGTCTTGCGGCTTTGTGCGCGCATTACGGAATTGAAGTAGCATAGGAGGGAACCAAAATGCCGATTAGTTTAAAAAAAGGACAGAAAGTAAGCATTACCAAAGACAATCCGGGATTATCCAAAGTAGTCGTGGGCCTGGGATGGGACGTCAATGCGTTTGATACCGGCGGGGATTTTGATCTGGATGCGGCGGCCTTTTTGCTGGCGGATACCGGGAAAGTTTCCGGACAGGAAGATTTTGTATTCTTCGGAAATTTAACGCATCCTTCCGGCGGCGTACAGCATATGGGAGATAACCGGACGGGCGCTGGGGAAGGCGATGATGAGCAGATTCGTGTGGATCTTTCGTCAGTTCCCGCGCAAATTACAAAAATTGCGTTTACCGTTACGATTTATGAAGCGGAGCAGAGGCGGCAGAATTTTGGGCAGGTAAATAATGCGTTTATCCGGATTTATAACGAACAGACGGGCGAAGAGCTTTTGCGGTATGATCTGGGAGAGGATTTTTCTATCGAGACAGCCGCTGTCTTTGGGGAATTATACAAGAACGGAAATGAATGGAAATTTAACGCAATCGGGAGCGGATACCAGGGAGGACTTGGCGCGCTTTGTGCAAATTTCGGCGTAGAAGTAGAGTAAAGGAGGAAAAACATGTCAATCAGCTTGCAGAAAGGTCAGAAAGTAAGTCTGACAAAAGAAAACGCAGGGTTATCCAATGTATTGATTGGGCTTGGATGGGATGAGGCCCAACGAGGGAGAGGCGGATTTTTTGCGCCGAAGCCGCAGCCGATCGACTGCGACGCATCCGCGATCGTGCTTCAGAACGGAAAGCTTATGGATCCGTCGGATGTCGTTTATTTTGGAAACCTGCAGCACAAATCCGGTACGATCCGGCATATGGGGGACAATTTGACGGGCGCCGGAGAAGGCGATGATGAACAGATTCTTGTCGATCTGTCACGCGTTCCGGCAGAGTATGACAGGATTGTGATTGTTGTCAATATCTATGAAGCAATGAAGAGAAATCAGCATTTTGGCATGATTGAAAATGCGTTTATCCGGCTTGTGGACGGTAAAACGAACAGAGAAATGTGCAAATATAATCTTTCTGAGAATTATTCCGGCATGACGGCAATGATTTTTGGAGAGGTATACCGTCATAACGGAGAATGGAAATTTAACGCAATCGGACAGGCGACAAACGATCCGGGAATCGGTGCGCTTGCCAACCGGTACAGATAAAAAATATCAGAAGGCAATGGGCAGAGCCCATACCTGAATACATGGCG
>CAJUJL010000046.1:7112-21546 GCA_910586725.1 uncultured Lachnospiraceae bacterium
CAGTAAATGCGCCACAGGAGGCAATGGGCAGAGCCCATACCTGAATACATGGCGCAGTAAATGCGCCACAGGAGGCAATGGGCAGAGCCCATACCTGAATACATGGCGCGGCAGACGCGCCACAGGAGGTAATGGATGAAATATCAGGGACTTACGGAAAAGGAAGTGGAAGCTTCCAGACAGCAATACGGATCAAATCAGATTCCGGATTCGGAACCGACAACGTTTTGGGAAGAGTTTAAAGAGACATTCGGGGATCCGATGATCAGGATACTGCTTGCGATTGCAGCGCTGATGATTGTTATGTTTTTCTTTGGCTATGCGGAAATTTATGAGCCTTTGGGCACAATTGTGGCTGTTTTGATCGTGGCGTTTGTGTCCGCGAAAACGGGCGTGGCCAGCGATACCAAATACCGTGAATTGAAAGACAGCGCCAGGAAAGATCAGTGTAAAGTTCACAGAAACGGCATTGTAGCAGTAATTGATGTGGACGACGTAGTCGTAGGAGATAAAGTTTTGCTTCAGTCGGGAGATAAGATTCCGGCGGATGGAGTTTTAGTATCCGGAGCGTTAGCGGTGGATAATTCCGCATTGAACGGAGAAGCGGAGGAATGTAAGAAGTCGGAAGCGCCGGAGAGCTTTGAGCTGGCGGAAGATATTACCGGCGATACGTTTGTAGACAGGCATTCTCTGTTTCGTGGAGCCGTTGTATTTGACGGAGAGGGCATATTAGACGTCAGAAAAGTCGGCTTGAAGACGATGATGGGAAAAATGGCCGAAGAAATGCAGGAAGACGAGCCGGATTCTCCGTTGAAAGTAAAGCTGGCCAAGCTGGCAAATCAGATTTCCACGTTTGGCTATATTGGCGCAGTAGTGATTGCCGTGCTTTATTTCGGTTATTTTATTATGAATGCTGGAGGCGTATCGGCTTATTTTTCCATTGGCGTAGAGCAGATCATCAAGGACGTCGTGAATGCGGTTTCTCTTGCGGTTGTGATTATCGTATGCGCCGTTCCGGAAGGACTGCCGCTTATGATTTCTCTGGTTCTGATGCAGAATACCAGTAAAATGTTAGACCATAACGTGCTTGTCCGGAAAGCGGAAGGCATTGAGACGGCAGGGTCTTTGAATATTTTATTCAGCGATAAAACAGGAACAATTACAAAAGGGAAACTGGAGGTCGTAGACTTTTTTACAGCGGACGGCAAATCCATTCCAATCGGTGAATTAAGCAGATACGGCGGCGTGAAAGGCCCTCTTGACCTTGCGATCGGCAAAAACACGCAGTCCATGTTTGACGGAGAGCACAGGGTGATCGGCGGGAACGCAACGGATCAGGCGGTGATGAAGTTTATCGGCGAAGATACGTTTCGCGCTTTGGAAGCCGACAAAACGTGCGTTGTCACAAAATCACAGGGATTTAACTCCACCAACAAATTCAGTCAGGCCAGGATTGAGAGCCTGGGCAGGACGTTTTACAAGGGCGCGCCGGAGCGTTTGCTTGCGCACGCGAAGAAGTATATAGACGGAGACGGGAAAATACAGGCGATTGACAAGGCTGCGCTGGACAAAAAAATAGATGAACTCGCCGAAAAAGCAATGCGCGTTCTGGCTTTTGGATATTCCGAAAGCGATATGACGGAAAATCAGATCAACGACGACATTGTGGTCATCGGTCTTGTGGGAATCCGCGATGATGTCAGGGCCGAAGCCAAAGAAGCGATTCATCAGGTGCAGAATGCCGGAATTCAGGTTGTTATGATTACGGGCGACCGCCTTGAGACGGCTGTTGCCATAGCAAAGGACGCGGGGCTTTTGCAGGAGAAGACGGATATTGCCATTACCTCCGCACAGTTAAATGAAAAGTCGGACGACGAATTAAAGAAAATTATTCCAAACATCAGGGTAATCGCAAGGGCGCTGCCTACGGATAAATCCAGAATGGTGCGTTTGTGCCAGGAAATGAACCTTGTCGTTGGAATGACCGGCGACGGCGTAAATGATTCTCCGGCGTTAAAGCGCGCGGACGTGGGCTTTGCCATGGGAAGCGGAACGGAAGCGGCAAAAGAAGCGGGTAAAATCGTTATTCTGGACGATAACTTTAAATCTATCAAAGACGCGATCTGGTATGGAAGGACGATTTACCACAATATTTTGAAGTTCTGTAAATTCCAGCTTGTGATCAATGTGGCCGCAGTTATCGTCAGCGCAATCGCGCCGTTCTTCGGTGTGGAAGAGCCCCTCAAGGTGACGCATCTTCTGTTCGTCAATCTGGTTATGGACGGCCTTGGAGCAATTATGCTGGGCAACGAGCCGGCCCTTGAGAAATACATGGAAGAGAAGCCAAGGAGAAGGGACGAGAGCATTGTCAGCAAAAAGATGATGACGCAGATTGTAATAATGGGCGCATGGCTGACGTTTATCAGCTTCCTCTTTTTAAAACTTCCGTTTTTTGCGGAATTGTTCGGCGGATGGGCAGTGAATGAGGACGGACAGGTATTAAACGGCGTGCCCAATGCAAAACATCTGACCGGATATTTTGTGTTGTTTATCGTCAGCGCTTTGTTCAATGGATTTAACGTCAGAGACGATGGATTTGGCATTTTCAAAGGATTAAACGAAAACACAGGATTTTTAAAAGTATTTTTTATCATCATTCTGGTGCAGGCGCTGATCGTCAACGCGGCGCTGATACCGTTTGCGGCGTTTGCCTGGATTGGCAATATGTTCAGCTGCGTGCCGTTTGGCATTCTGGGATGGGCGGCTGCTGTGCTGCTGGCCGTTACTATGATTCCTGTAGATATGATAAGAAAGCTTTTTACGGGCAAAGGAAAATAAAAATGATACTGTTCCATACGGATTTGGATAATACGTTGATTTATTCTTATAAACACGATATTGGAATTGCAAAACAATGCGTAGAATTATATAAGGAAAGAGAAATTTCCTATATCACGGATGTAACTTATACGATCTTAAAGGAAATGAAAGAATATGTAACCATTGTTCCTACAACAACCAGAACCGTCGGGCAATACAACAGAATAGATCTGGGAGTCGGAGCGTTTCGCTATGCGCTTGCGTGCAACGGCGGCGTTCTGCTTGCAGACGGAAAAGAAGACATGGACTGGTACGCAGGATCGCTTGCCATGGTATCGGAAAACAAAGATACGCTGGCATATGGAGAAGAGCTTTTAAAGAAGGATCCAAACCGGTGCATGGAAATCAGAAATATTCAGGGGCTTTTCACTTTTACAAAGAGTGAAAAGCCCTTAGATTCGGTAAACATGCTCAAACAGGCAGTCAATACGGACCAGGTGGACATTTTTCATAATGGAATAAAAGTATACATCGTTCCCAAAAAGTTAACCAAGGGCGCCGCGCTCCTGAGACTGAAAAAACGATTAAAAGCAGAAACCATAATAGCGGCGGGAGACAGCGAATTTGACATTTCCATGATAAACAGCGCGGATTTTGGACTCGCTCCTTTGGCATTAAAAGGAAACAAGGGAATTGGAAAAGACGTGAAATTTATGCAGGGAAAGAAAGTATTTTCAGAGGAACTGCTTGATTATATAAAAGCAAATATATTGAAGACTGGAAATTTTTATTTGTAAAATTTTCTTTTTCGTTAAGTAAAATGATAAATATACCGATAAATAGTGTAAGAGCGAAGGAAAATAGTTGTATAAACTATATTTCAAGGAAGAAAGGAGATGCTGTCATGCGTATAGAAACATACAACCAGGTAGCACAATTATATCAAGGCAGTAGGTCAGGAAAAACACAGAAATCATACGATGTTGCTGCCGGACGGGATGAAGTGACCATCTCAAGGGCGGGCTACGATTATCAAATTGCAAAGCAGGCAGTAGCAGAAGCTTCAGGAATCAGGGAAGATAAAGTCGCTCAACTGAAAGCAAGAGTCGAGTCAGGGAGTTACAAAGTTGATTCCAAAGATTTTGCCAGCAAACTGTTAGAGAAATACAATGCTCTGCAGAAATAAGTGCGTAAAAGTGAGGAAGACCAGTGGCCAGTTTAATGGATAATCTCGTTGAGGTTTTAGAAGAAGAAAATACCCAGTATGAAAAGCTTGTGGAGTTGTCAAAATCAAAGAAGCGGGCGATTATCAAAACGGATGTCGTGGAATTGGAGAAAATTACGGAGCAGGAGCAGGAGGTTTCCGGTCTGCTTCGCAATTTAGACAATCGCCGGGACGCCGTTTTAAAAGATATGGCGGATGTTCTCGGCAAAGATTTTAAAGAGATGACCATTACCAAGCTGATCGGATATTTGGGCGGACAGCCAAAAGAACAGGAACGTCTGTCAGAGATTCGTGCAAAGATTTTGACTACGGGAAATCAGATGCAGGAATGCAACAGGCGAAATGAAGAGCTTTTGAATCAGGCGCTTGAAATGGTAGAATTCGATCTCACCTTGTTTAAAAGTATGCGGCAGGCGCCAGAGACGGCAAATTACAACAAAGATGCCTGCAATACGGGAGATCTGCTGGGAAGCAGCGGATTCGACGCAAAACAGTAACGGCAGCAGGGAGGAAGAATTATGGCCAATTCAATGGGTAGTTTATTTATTGGAGAATCTGGCATAAAAACAAGCCAGAATGCTTTAAATGCGACTGCTAACAATTTCGCAAACGTAGATACCAAAGGTTATGTGCGGGAGCGGGTTTTACAGGAAGACAAACATTATGACACCTTTAAAAGGTCGGTGGCAATCGGCCCGGCACAGTCAGGTCTTGGCGTGTCTATCGGAGATGTGATACACGCACGGGACATCTTTTTGGATAAAACATTCCGGACGCAATCGGGGCGTTCGGGATTTTATTCTACCACATATGAGGCAATATCCGAAGCGGAGACTTTATTCCAGGAATTGCAGGGAACGGCGTTTCAGGAAGTTTTGGACTCGGAAGAGTCCAGTTTCTGGGTTGCGTTTCAGGAGTTTGCAAAAGACCCTTCGGACAGAGCCAATCAGAATCTGGTAATTGAGAAAGCAGGTTTGTTTGCGAGCAGATCCAAGGCGGTATACAACGGGCTTAAGACTTACCAGTCCAATTTAAATCAGCAGATTTCAGATGCAATGGACGAAATATATGAAATAGGAGAAGCAATCCGCGAGCTTAATATTAACATTATGAGAATTGAAGCGGGCGGCGTGGAAACGGCGATGGATCTTAGGGACCAGCGCGACCTGCTGTTGGATGAGCTGGCGGTTTATGGAAATGTCTCCTGCAAAGAGCTGTCAAACGGAATTGTAAAAGTCAATTTTGAAGGCGTTCCGTTGGTGGATGAACTGCGCGTATATCAGATGGGCAAGCAGATCGATAAGGAAACCGGATTTATCACTCCTTACTGGCCGCAGCTGTCGAATACGGAAAAAGGAGAATATTATAAAGTATATGATGTATCGGCCGAAATTTCCACGGCCAAGAAAAATGATATAGGATCCTTAAAGGCGCTTGTTTTGGCCAGAGGATATAAAAATGCGAATTATATGGATTTGCAGGGTGTTTCCATGGATGAGTATGACGCTACGCTGGGCAATTCCGTTATGATGAATGTGGAAGCGGAGCTGGATATGCTGGTGCATACCATAGTAAAGTCCATCAATGATCTGTTCGCGCCTAATATCAAGTCAGACACAGCGATTACCGGAACGGATGAAAACGGCAACGCCGTATCATTTCCGCCTGGCACATTGATTCTGGATTCGGAAAATTGTTGTGTCGGAGCGGATGAAAAACTTCCGCCGCAGGAATTGTTTGTAAGAACGGGATGCTCCCGCTACACTACGGTAAACGGCGACGACGGCAAAACGTATTATGTATACAATGAAGAAGATCCGTCGGATACGGCGATGCAATATACAATCGGCAGCATCAAGGTGAATCCCGAATTGCTGGAGAGCGAGTCAAAGCTGCCCGCGTTTTCACAGAGAGGCAAAGACGACGATCTTCCGGTAGCTTATAAATTGGGTGAAGCTTTAGCGGAACTTTGGAATCAGGATTCCATGTTTTTGAGCCCTCACGATACAACGCCCTGCACATTCAGTGAATTTTATGCAAAGATGACGGGTGAGCTTGTAACGCTTGGCAATGTGTTCGGCTCTACTGCCAGAGGACTGGAAGGAACCGTTCTGGCAACCGATAATGCCAGACAGCAGGTAATCGGTGTGTCTTCCGATGAAGAGCTTACAAATATGATTAAGTTCCAGAACGCATACAACGCTTCCAGCCGTTTTATCAACGTAATCAGTGAAATGATAGAAACAATAATATACCGCATGGGTTAGTGAGAGAGGTGAACGAAATATGCCATCAACATTTTTTGGATTAACGATAGCGTCGTCGGCTGTCAATGCTTTTCAGGCGGCAGTCAATACAACGGCAAACAATATTTCTAATGTACAGACAAAAGGCTATACCAGACAGCAGGCAAACCGACAGGCGGCAGAAGCCTTAAGGGTGCATCAAAAATATGGAACGACCGGAAGCGGTGTGACGACAACTTCGATTACTTCCATCCGGAATTTTTACTACGATACAAAATACTGGACCAATCAGTCTTCTGTGGGACGGTTCCAGACAAAGATGAATTATTTACAGCAGGTGGAACATTATTTTGAGGACGATTCCGTTGACAATCCGGGATTCTCTACGATTTTTACAGACATGTTCAATCAGTTAAAGGAGTTTAAGAGCCCTGCCGGCGATGAAAACCGCCGTAAGAATTTTATCAGTCAGGCGCAGATTTTTACTTCTTATTTTAATAATGTGGCAAACGGATTAAGCAGGCTCCAGAAAGATTGTAATGATGAGATCAAATCTTTAGTCAGCAGCATCAACGCCAATGCGGAAAAAGTCGCGGCGCTGACCAAGCAGATCAATTCTATTGAACTGCAGGGCGGTACGGCCAATGAGCTTAGAGATCAAAGAGCGCTTATTATAGATGAACTTTCCGAAATTGTTCCGATAACGGTTGAAGAGACGCCGGTGTCCAACAGCAACTATCCGGATATGTATCTGGGCGGCACAAATTATGTTGTAAAGCTGGATGGCCAGGTGCTTGTCAATACGTTTGAGTACCGCACGCTTACCTGTGTGCCAAGGGAAAATAAAGTCAATCAGACCGATGTAGACGGTTTGTATAAAGTTGTCTGGTCCGATACGGGAATGAACTTTAACATGAATGCAAAATCCATGGACGGTTCCCTGAAAGCGCTTATGGAGATGAGAGACGGCAACAATGGTGAAAATTTCAAGGGCACAGTTACCAGCGCAACTCCGTTTAGCATTACCATCAAGCCATCAACGATGACTACGGTAGAATCTATGATGATGGCTGCGGAAGGCACGATTTCCATTCGCAATAAAGAGTATCATTATTCGGGATTTGAGGCGGAACTGGATGAAAATGGCAATATTGTTTCCTATACGTTCCGGTTTGACGACATTCTGGACGGAGCGGAAGCGGCTGGACTTGCGGGAAAGAGCGCGCAGATCGGAGACAGCATAGATGTGATGGGAATTCCGTATTATATGTCTCAAATGAGCGAGTTTATTCGCAATTTCAGCGAACGTTTTAACGCGTATCAGCAAGGAGGAGCGGATTTAAACGGAGATCCGATGGGTTCGTTCTTTGTTGCCAAATCATATGACGGAAAAGAATTTAACTTTGCCGACCAGTCGGTAAATACAGATGGTGTGACCGATCCGAACAACTCGAAAATTTCTTCTACGTCAAACAGTTATTATCAGATGAACGCATTGAATTTTTGCGTTGCAGACGCCAGTATCCGTAATTCGGCGATTTTTGCCACGACGACAGCGGATCAGATCGCGGCCGGCAACATAGACGCGCATGAGATTGTAGATGCAATGCTAAAGCTGGAAAGTGATGTCAAAATGTTTCGCGGCGGCAGTGCATCGGCCTTTTTGAGCTGTATTTATTCGGATATTTCTATTGATTCACAGGAATCACAGATATTTTTGGAGAATTTTTCCGATATTTCAGGCGCAATTACCAATCAGAGACTTTCTGTTTCCGGAGTAGATGAGGATGAGGAAGCTCTGGATCTTGTAAAATACCAGAATGCGTATAATCTGGCAGCCCGTATGATTCAGTGCATGTCAGAGATGTACGATAAATTGATAAACGGAACCGGAGTATAAGAATTTTTTACAGGAGGCATATTATGCGAATAACAAATAACATGATGATAAATAACACTTCTGCAAATATCAATGGCAACAAAATCAATGTCAACGCGTTGAATCTGCAGATGTCGTCCCAAAAGAAAATTCAGCGCCCTTCGGAAAATCCGGTTGTAGCAATTCGTGCGCTGCGTTTGAGAAGCACATTGAGCCAGATTAACCAGTTCTATGAGAAAAACATACCGGACGCCCAGGCGTGGCTGGAATCTACGGAGACGGCTCTTAAAAATATGAATAAAATTCTGACTGACGTTAAGACAGAATGCGTCAACGGCACAAACTCATATCTGACAGAAAAAGACAGGGAAACGATCTTAAAAAATTTAAAAGCCTTAAAAGATCAGATTTATTCCGAAGGAAATGCCGACAATGCGGGAAGAACCGTATTTACGGGATACAAGACGAATTCCCAGCTTACTTTTATGGAAGACGAAGCAAAGACTTCTTATACGATTAAACAGAATATATCTTATAAGGAGATGGAAGAATACAGTTATTATCTCGGCTCCGTGGAAGTGCCTTCGTCAGTGGCTGAGGTAAAAAATACCAGCAATATTTCTGATATTGTTAAGTATGATTATGACAGGGTGCGTCTTGCATACGACGATGTATCCAAAATAGAGGGAAGCATTGTATATAAAGACGGAACGGTAGAAGGCGGATGCACATGGGAGTATTTTGATTCCGAAGAGGATTGGGAAGCCGCGTATCCGGATAAGAAAATGCAGGGGTATCAGGTTGTAGTTATACGGGATAAGGGAGACGTTATTTTTGGAGATAAAATCGCTGACCTTGTGAAATCTAATCAGGCGACGATTCAGATGGAGTATACCAAAACGGGATTTGCCAAAGGCGAGCTTCGGCCGGAATATTACTATGACTGCCAGGATATAACAGATCCTGCAAAACCGGTTACGTATGATAAGTATCAGAAAGATCAGAACGGCAATTGCATTGTAGATGAAAACGGCAACTATAAAAAGATTTATGAAGATCTGAATTATATGGTTTCCCTGAATCAGACGCTGACGGTTAATATTCAGGCTGATGAAGTGTTCGATATGAGTATTTATCAGGATGTTAACGAGTTGATCGATACGGTTCAGAATGCAATCAATGCCCACGAGAAAGTGGATCGTTTAAAGGAAATGAAAAACGAGGCTAAATATGCCGATTGCCAGGAAGAAGTGCAAAAATGGATTGATGGCGCGCAGAAAGAAGCGGATTATGCCGACAGCCGCCTGACAGAGCTTTTCAGTGCGGGAATTGGCAAATTTGATAAATATATGGAGAAGCTGAACGTTGCTTATACGGAGATTGGAGCAAGAGGAGATCAGCTTGAAATGACGGAAAGCAGAATCAGTAATTTGCAGCTTACCCAGGAAGAGCTCAAATCCTGTAACGAAGACAGGGAATTGTCGGATATTATTATTGATTATACGGCAGCTTTTAATGCGTATCAGGCGTCGCTTCTTTCAGCCAGCAAAATTGAAAAGCAGACGCTGTTAGATTATATTTAAAGCGAGGATAGAACATGAGGGCAAATACAAGATTATTTGGCGAGATTGAAATTGAAGAGGAAAAGATTATCAACATGGAGCAGGGAATTATCGGATTTCCGGACCTCAAGCAGTTTACGCTGATTTTTGATTCGGAGCGCAAGGAAAAGTCCGGCATTATGTGGATGCAGTCTATGGATGACGGTGAAGTCTCCATACCGGTTATGGCGCCTTCCGATCTGATCGCGGATTATAATCCGACGGTAAATTACGAACTGCTGGAATTTCTTGGGGAGCTTACACCGGAGAATACTTATGTTCTTGTGACGGTTACGGTACCCCAAAAGATTGAGGATATATCCGTGAATTTGAAGGCTCCGATTATCATTAACATGAGTACCAATAAAGGATGTCAGATAATCGTAGAAGATGATTATGCGGTTCGGCATAAAATATATGATTTGATTAAAGACGGAAAAGGGAAAGCGGGTGAATAAATATGCTGGCATTAACCAGGCGAAAAGGAGAATCCCTCGTCTTAAATAACAATATTGAGGTTACGATACTTGAGATTCGGGGCGATCAGATTAAGATCGGCATCACAGCGCCAAAGGAAGTGCCGATATATCGGAAAGAAGTTTATCTTCAGATAGAGGATGAAAATAAAGCGGCTCTGAATCCGGTTGGAACAGAGGCTTTGAAAAAGTTATTCTAATCTTTTTATAGTGATAATCCGATATAAAAAATAGAACAGGAGAGAAGTTAAATTGGGCGTTTCTTTTAGAAACGCCCGAATACAATCACATGGAGGTGGTTAGAAATGGCAGTTCAAGCAATACCGGAACCGAAACTGGCATATCAGGGAAGCGTGCCAGGATCGGAAGCAGCAAGCGCAGGCTCCGAAAGCGCGCCTGTGGTCATCCGCGCTGAATCCATATCTGACAAAACTGCCGTACAGGCAGGCATGGATGCAGACAATGGAAACGGAGAAAACGGCGCATCAAAGATTTTAGGAACGGAGACTTTGAAGAGAATGGCGGAAGAGATTAATCGAAATGCAAAAAATTCGGAAGCTATTTTCGGCGTTCACGATGGAACCAATCGTATTACGATTAAAATTATTGACAAAGACACGAAGGAAGTCATCAAAGAATATCCACCGGAGAAGACGCTGGATATGATTGCAAAAGTATGGGAGATGGCAGGACTTATGGTGGATGAGAAAAGATAGGAGGAAAAGAAATGCCCATTAGAATTACAGGAATGAACTCTGGATTGGATACCGAAGCTTTAATATCGGAATTGGTATCGGCTTATCGTACAAAAACACAGAAGTACACAAAGGCACAGACCAAATTATCCTGGAAACAGGATATATGGAAGAACTTAAACAGTAAAATTTCTTCCTTTTACAGTAAGCTTAGCAATTTAAAATATTCGGCGGCTTACAATATCAGAACTGCGACTATTTCGGATTCTACAAAGGCAACGGTAAAAGCATCCGCTTCCGCAATTAACGGGAGCTATTCCGTAAAAATTAAAAAAATTGCCAAAAGCGGATATTTAACAGGCGCAAATCTTGGCAGTAAAATTACGGAAGGAAGCAAGCTTTCGGAATTGGGCTATACCGGCGGAGACGGAACAATTACGGTTAATGCGAACGGCAAAACGACAGATATTAAAGTAAACGGCGACACTACGGTATCCGATTTTGTAAAATCATTAAACGACGCCGGCGTGAAAGCAAGCTATGACAGCACGCACAACCGTATTTATGTCGCATCTTCAAAAACCGGAAAAGACAGCGACTTTTCATTGACGGGAAGCGACGGAAATGGAGCTGCAGCATTAAATAAACTGGGACTTAGCGTGAAATCCTCAGCAGATACCGAGCTTTACAAAAACTGGGCGGCTTATGCGTTAAACACAAACGGAACGGCATATATAATCGGGTATGATGCGGACGGTAAGGCCATCACAGACGGTACATATGATGCAGGGGCAACGGAAAGCAGAATTGAGGCAATTCTGGAAGAAGTAAGAAAAGCTCCGTCTATCATTACAAACAATTCCGCACAGATCAAATACGCAAACTCATACAGTACGGTCAAGGATATTGAGGCAAATAACCTCTCGGCTTTGAATAATGACGAGAAATCGGATTTTCATACCCTGTTGAATGAAAGCACGCTGAAAAACGTCTATATTGACGCGGACGGCAATCTGTATGATAAACAGTCTGACGGTACTTATACAACCAGAGGCGAAAACAAAGAAACATTTACCCAGGCGGATCTGGATGCAAAAGGCATAACGCTGACCGAAGGCGAGAAAAGGCTGGAGGAGCTTGAGAAAAAAGCCGGATTTACCAAACAGGAAGAAAAAGAGAATCCTGACGGCACAAAAGTTATTGAAACAGTAATTGATGTAGATAAGATTGCTTCATACAAAGACGCGCTGGCTAATGTTGCGGCTTATGAGATGGAACCTGCAAATGCCGCACAGGTTACGGCAGTGCAGGATGCGCATCAGAACGGAACGCTGGATACAGTTGTTAATGATCTGCAGGCCGGCATCGACGCTGCAAATAAGACATTGTCGGATCATGCTTTGCTTGACAATGCAGCATTTACGGCGCAGGATGTAACCGCAAAGATTACAAATTCAGCCGGAATTTTAGATGGAAGCATCAACGTTGAGTACAGCGCCGGCGCAACGCGTGTAGACGGCCAGGATTTAGTGGTAGAAATTAACGGAGCCGAGTATACGTCCTCAACAAGTGAAATTACGGTGAACGGACTGACTATCAATGCGCTTGCAGAAACAGGAGAATCTGAATTAACAGTCAATATAGGAAATAATACGCAGGGCCTTTACGATAAAATCAAAGGCATTATGAAAGATTACAACGAGCTGATCAATGAAATGACGAAGCTCTACAATGCCGGCTCTTCCAGAGGTTATGAACCCTTGACAAGTGAAGAGAAAGACGCAATGACAGACACGGAGATTAAAGAATGGGAAGAGAAAATCAAAGGTTCCCTGCTTCGCCGTGACGACACGCTGGGAGCTCTTTTGAGCGGAATGTCTTCGGCAATGCTTAAGTCATATAATATCAACGGACAAAATTACAGCCTTTCAAGTTTTGGAATTCATACGCTTGGAATCTTAAACGCGGCAGACAATGAGCAGAACGCGTTCCATATTGATGGAGATTCGGAAGATACGCTGACAAGCGGCAATGCAGATAAGCTTATGGAAGCCTTGACAAAAGACCCGGATTCGGTTGTTGAATTCATGAAGCGGTTGACGACCGGCGTATATGACGTAATAAATAAGAAGATGGGCTCTACTTCTTTGAGCAGTTTCAACAAAGTGTATAATGACAAAGAAATGGCAAGAGAGTACAGTGATTATACAAAGACCATCAGCAAATGGGAAGAGAAGCTGCAGAAAATGGAAGATTCATACTATAAAAAATTTGCAGCAATGGAGTCTGCTCTTGCTACTTTACAGAGCCAGCAGTCCTATCTTGCAAGCTTATTTGGATAATCTCTATTACACTCCAAAGAGCAGTCTGTCATTAACAGGGAGGTTATAAGATGACAAACAAACAGGGATATGCAGCATATGCAAACAATAGAATCATGACGGCGTCACCGGCGGAATTGACGATGATGCTTTATGAAGGAGCCGTTAAATTCTGCAATATCGCAATTGACGCCATAGATCATCGTGATGTTGCAAAGGCTCATAAAAATATTGTAAAAGTGGAAAATATTATTTCGGAGTTTCAGGCAACTTTGGATCATAAGTATCCTGTGGCAAAGGACTTTGACAATGTTTATACCTATCTGCAGCAAAGGCTGCTGGAGGCTAATATCAAAAAAGACAAAGAGATTCTGGAAGAAGTATTGGAGCATTTAAGGACCATGCGCGATACTTGGAAGGATGTTATGAAAAGAGCCGGAACAGGCAGATAGGCAAGAGTCGGCTGCAGAAACGCTTTAAGACCCAATCACAAAGTAAGGAGAATGGTATGGAAGCAGATTACATAAATATTATGATAGAAAGTCTTGAGAAGAAGCGGGATATTCTGGGGCAAATTGTAGAATTGAACCGCCAGCAGAAGCTGCTGCTTTCGGATCCCAATCTTTTACCGGAAGATTTTGAAAAGAATATGGACTACAAATCCCAGTTTGTAGAGCAGTTAAATCTTTTAGACAGCGGTTTTGAAAAGATGTTTGAGCGGGTAAAAGAAACTCTGAATGGCAATCGGGAACAGTATGCCGAAGAGATTCATAAAATGCAGGATTTAATTAAAGAAATTTCTGCTATGACAAATACGATTCAGACACAGGAACTAAGGAACCGGGATGAAGCTGCCCGTAAATTTGCCGAAGTACGGGAGCAGGTCAAAGGTGTGCGCAACAGCCAGAAAGTGGTTCAGCAGTATTATCAGAATATGATGGGACAAAAGACCTACTCTGCGCAGGTTATTGATAATAAAAAGTAATTTAAAAAAAGTTACTTTTTACTATAAAGTATCGGAACATCCATCCGATATATATAACAAGTAAACAAGATAACAATTGTTACTTGGCAGCGTCGGACCGATAAAAGACATTCGGAAAGGCGCGCTACAAAAACAAGATTTGCAGCATGGAAGCTGCAGTATATTCAAGGAGGAAAATAATATGGT
>CAJUJL010000047.1 GCA_910586725.1 uncultured Lachnospiraceae bacterium
GAGATTCGTATTTTAAGTTTTAGAGTTTAAAAATCGGTATTAACCGACAGCCCCCTGAAACAGAAAGAGATAAAATCTAAATGTCCAGTTTTGGAGGTATGTCGATTTCATCCGAGACATATTTTCCATTCTTCTTCCGCTGACGCACACATTCCGATAAAAGATATTCGATCTGACCGTTGACGGAGCGGAAATCATCTTCTGCCCAGGCGGCAATGGCATCGTAGAGTTTGGGCGAGAGTCTGAGCGGAATTTGTTTTTTCTTATTATCCGGCATGACTAGTAAAGGCTTCCAGAGTTGATGATAGGCTGTGCATCGTGATTTCCGCAGAGAACGACCAGAAGATTGGATACCATTGCCGCTTTTCGTTCTTCATCCAGTTTCACGGTTTCATTTTCATTTAAGCGTTCAAGAGCCATTTCCACCATGCCTACAGCCCCGTCTACAATCATTTTTCTGGCGTCAATAATAGCGGAAGCCTGCTGTCTTTGCAGCATGGTAGCCGCGATTTCCGGCGCGTAGGCTAAGTATGTAATACGCGCTTCTACGATTTCAAGTCCGGCTTCGGATACTTTTTCCTGAATTTCTTCTTTGATCCTTTTGGCGACGGTTTCGCTGGAACCGCGCAGACTTCCTTCATCTGCAATGCCGTCTCCCGTGGTATCCACGTTCGGAGCCACGTCGTAGGGATAAATGCGTACAATATTCCTTAGGGCGCTGTCGCATTGCAGGGATAAAAATTCCTTGTAATTATCGACGTTAAAAACAGCTTTTGCGGTATTTTGGATGCGCCAGGTTACGGCGATTCCAATTTCAATGGGATTTCCAAGGCAGTCGTTGATTTTCTGGCGGTTGTTGTTAAGCGTCATGATTTTTAAAGAGAGCTTCTTGTTAAACATTTCCGGATCTATGTTGTTTGGATTTTTTGGGGATTTCACATCGCCGCTTTGGTTCAGCTTTGTCTTTGCAGCGGGATTGACCGCAATGCAGAAAGGATTGACAAAATAAAATCCGGAATCTTTCAGGGTGCCAATGTAGCGTCCGAATAAGGTGAGAACGAGAGCCTCCTGCGGATTGAGGACTTTCAGGCCGGGCCAGAGCAGCCAGGTTGTGCTAAGGAAAATAATGCCGACGATCATAAGAGCCGGGCTTTTGCCGTCGTTAAGCATAAATGCTCCCTTGATGGTTGCTGCAATGGCCGCCGCGTAGATGAGCAGAGAGAGCAGCAGTACCAGGAAACCGTTTTTTTTGTTTTTTAAAATAATTTCTTTCATAGAGATGCCCTTTCTTTTTGATATATACATAATATCATTTTAATATCATATGCGCAAGCATTGTTTAAGAAAAGAATGACAAAAATATGGCCTTATGGTATGATGAAAAAAATATTTTAGAAAGGAAGTCCCGGTGCGGGAGTTCCTTGAAAACAGAAAGGTGAAGTGAAAATGGAGAAATCTGCGGATAAGACGATTATAACAGTGGTGGGAAAAGATACGGTTGGAATTATTGCAAAGGTATGCACGTATCTTGCTGAGAATGGCATAAATGTTCTGGATATTTCTCAGACCATAGTACAGGATTTTTTTAATATGATGATGATTGTGGATATGAATGGGGCCCAGAAACCTTTTGGAGAATGTTCGAAAGATCTGGAGCAGCTGGGAGAAGAAATCGGAGTCAGCATCAAATGCCAGAGAGAAGAGATTTTCCGGAAGATGCATCGGATTTAAGCAGGGGAGGCCGCTATGATTAATATTTGGGAAGTAAAAGAGACCAATGAAATGATTGAACAGGAAAATTTGGATGTGCGTACAATTACGCTTGGCGTCAGTCTTTTGGACTGCATTGACGCCGATCTGAAAAAGCTCAATCAAAATATTTACAACAAAATTACGAAGACGGCGCAAAATCTTGCCGCGGTCGGAGAAGAAATTGAACGTGAATTTGCGATACCAATTGTCAATAAGAGGATTTCTGTTACGCCGATTGCCCTGGTAGGAGGAGCAGCCTGTAAGACGCCGGAAGATTTTGCGACGATTGCGGATACGATGGACGCCGCGGCGAAAGAAGTTGGCGTCAATTTAATCGGCGGATATTCGGCTCTGGTGTCCAAAGGCATGACGGCAGCGGATGAATTGCTGATCCGGTCAATTCCAATGGCGCTTTGCCGGACGGAACGCGTATGCAGTTCCGTGAATCTGGCTTCCTCAAAAACAGGCATCAATATGGACGCTGTACGTCTGATGGGAGAGATTTTGCTTGAAGTGGCGGAAAGGTCAAAAGACAGGGATTCTGTTGACTGTATGAAACTTGTGGTATTTTGCAACGCGCCGGACGACAATCCGTTTATGGCAGGTGCGTTTCACGGCGTGACGGAAGCGGACGCCGTGCTGAATATTGGCGTCAGCGGGCCAGGCGTTGTAAAGACGGCGCTGGAAAAAGTGCGCGGCGAAAGCTTTGAGACGCTTTGCGAGACGATTAAGAAGACGGCTTTTAAAGTTACGCGCGTAGGGCAGCTTGTGGCGCAGGAGGCGTCCCGGATGCTTGGCATACCATTTGGAATTATTGATTTGTCGCTTGCTCCTACGCCGGCGATTGGAGACAGTGTCGCAGACATTTTATGTGAAATCGGTCTGGAGTATGCGGGGGCGCCTGGAACGACGGCTGCGCTTGCTTTGCTGAATGATCAGGTAAAAAAAGGCGGCGTTATGGCGTCTTCTTACGTGGGAGGCTTAAGCGGAGCGTTTATTCCGGTCAGTGAGGATCAGGGGATGATTGATTCCGTGCAGGCGGGCGCGATTACGCTTGAGAAGCTGGAAGCTATGACGTGCGTTTGCTCTGTGGGGCTTGATATGATAGCGATTCCGGGGGATACAAGCGCGGCTTCGATTTCCGGCATCATTGCGGATGAGATGGCGCTTGGGATGGTCAATCAGAAAACAACGGCGGCAAGGCTGATTCCGGTTATTGGAAAAGGCGTGGGCGATACGGTGGAGTTTGGCGGATTGTTTGGCTATGCGCCGATTATGCCGGTAAATACGTTTTCCTGTAAGGATTTTATCAGTCGAAAAGGCAGAATTCCGGCTCCGATTCACAGTTTTAAAAATTAGGGGAATGGTTTTTGGGAAGGGGGTTCTTGTAAAACTATTTTGCGTATGCTATAATCCCATTGCAAATTTTATGATGTTTTATGTCTGATTTAAGCGAAAGGAATGGATAGAATTATGGAATTGTTATCATTAGAAGAACAGCTTCGCAGCAATGCTTATCCTGGCCGGGGAATTGTGATTGGAAAAAGCCAGGATAACAAAAACGCGGTTACGGCGTATTTTATTATGGGAAGAAGCGAAAACAGCCGCAACCGGATTTTTGTGGAAGATGGAAAAGGAATTCGTACGCAGGCGTTTGATCCTGCGAAATTGAGTGATCCAAGTTTGATTATTTATGCGCCGGTCCGTGTTTTGGGCAATAAAACGATTGTGACAAACGGCGATCAGACGGATACGATTTATGAAGGAATGGACAGGCAGCAGACGTTTGAGCAATCGCTTCGTATTCGGGAATTTGAACCGGACGCGCCGAATTTTACGCCGAGAATTTCCGGAATACTGCATATAGAGAACGACACTTACAACTATGCCATGTCTATTTTAAAAAGCGGCAGCGGCAATAAAAAATCCTGCAGCCGGTATACGTTTGCATACGAAAATCCCAAAGAGGGAGAAGGCCATTACATCCATACTTATATGGGAGACGGCAATCCGCTTCCAAGTTTTGAAGGAGAACCCGAATGGGTCAGAATAGAAGGGGATATTGACAGCTTTACCGAAAGGGTCTGGAACAGCCTGAATGAACAAAATAAAGTATCTCTTTTTGTGCGTTTTATTGACCTGGCTACAGGGAAATACGAGTCCCGCATTGTAAATAAGAATAAATAGGAGGATTGTGATGAAAGAGCTGGAATTAAAATACGGATGCAACCCGAATCAGAAGCCTTCCCGCATTTACGTTGAAAATGGGGAACTGCCGATTCGGGTGTTAAGCGGAAAACCCGGATATATCAACTTTTTGGACGCATTCAACGGCTGGCAGCTGGTAAGAGAGTTAAAGGCTGCGACAGGACTTGCTGCGGCTGCCTCTTTTAAGCATGTGTCTCCCGCGGGCGCTGCGGTAGGGCTTCCATTGTCAGAGGTAGAGCGGAAAATTTACTGGGTTGACGATATGGAGGAGGAACTTACTCCCATTGCAAATGCTTATGCGAGAGCCAGAGGAGCGGACCGGATGTCGTCTTTCGGCGATTTTATTTCTCTTTCGGATGTCTGTGACAAGGCAACGGCTCTGTTGATCAAACGCGAAGTATCGGACGGCATCATTGCGCCCGGATATACGCCCGGGGCTCTTGAAATTTTAAAAGCCAAGAAAAACGGCAATTATAATGTGATTGAGATAGATCCGGATTATGAACCGGCACAGATTGAGAAAAAACAGGTATTCGGCATTACGTTTGAACAGGGAAGAAATGAATTAAAAATCGATGAAGCGTTTTTTGACAATATTGTCACCGAAAACAAAGAATTAACGAAACAGGCCAGAATAGATCTTGCCATTTCCATGATTACATTGAAGTATACACAGTCCAATTCCGTCTGCTACGTCAAAGACGGCCAGGCAATTGGCATCGGAGCCGGACAGCAGAGCCGCATACATTGTACAAGGCTTGCAGGACAGAAAGCGGACAACTGGTTTTTGCGCCAGGCGCCAAAAGTTTTAAATCTTCCGTTTGTCGATGGCATTCGCCGGGCGGACAGGGATAATGCCATTGACCTTTACATTGGAGAAGACTATATGGATGTTCTTGCAGACGGCGCATGGGAAGCGGTTTTTAAGGTAAAACCCGAGATTTTTACAAGGGAAGAGAAACGTGCATGGCTGGATCAGATGAGGGATGTGACGCTTGGCTCGGATGCATTTTTCCCGTTTGGAGACAATATTGAGCGCGCGCATAAGAGCGGCGTGAAATATGTGGCGCAGCCGGGAGGTTCCATTCGGGACGATCATGTAATTGAAACCTGCAATAAATACGGAATGGTGATGAGTTTTACAGGAATTCGCCTGTTTCACCATTAATTGACAGGACGCGGCTAATAAATTTCAATGTAAAGTGAAAAATATTCTATGTTTTAATGATTCCAAATAAGATATACTGCATTTGTTAATAGAGTACGTGCAGGACACGTAAAAGGAAGGGAGAAAAAGCAAAATGAAAATGAACAAAAAATTTGTTTCCTTAACAATGGTAGCCATGATGGGTCTTTCACTTGCTGCATGCGGAGACAACGAATCAGAGTCGGCAGATAATAACAATGCAGACGCAACAAATACGGAAGCTCCAACTCCGGAAGCTGACAATTCAACAGGAGATTCCTCAGATGTAGCAAACAAAGACAAGCCTCTGGTATGGTTTAACCGCCAGCCGTCCAACAGCTCTACAGGAGAGCTCGACATGGCAGCTTTAAGCTTCAATGACAATACGTATTACGTAGGATTTGATGCAAATCAGGGTGCAGAGCTTCAGGGAGCTATGATCAAAGAGTACATTGAGGCGAACATTGATACGATTGACCGCAATGGTGATGGCGTAATCGGTTACGTTCTTGCAATTGGTGACATTGGACACAACGATTCTATCGCACGTACAAGAGGCGTTAGAAAAGCGCTTGGCACCGGTGTTGAGAAAGACGGAGAGATCGACAGCGATCCGGTTGGAACAAATGCAGACGGTTCTGCAACTGTTGTACAGGATGGAACGCTTGAAATTGGCGGAAAGACCTATACGGTTCGTGAACTTGCTTCTCAGGAAATGAAAAACTCTGCAGGCGCAACATGGGATGCTGCAACAGCAGGTAATGCAATTGGCACATGGTCATCTTCTTTCGGTGATCAGATTGACGTTATTGCCTCCAACAATGACGGAATGGGAATGTCCATGTTTAATGCATGGTCAAAAGAAAATAAAGTTGCAACGTTTGGTTATGACGCAAACAGTGACGCAGTAGCTGCTATTGCAGAAGGATATGGCGGAACGATCAGCCAGCATGCAGACGTTCAGGCTTACCTGACGCTTCGTGTTCTGCGTAACGCTTTGGACGGCGTAGATGTTGACACAGGTATTGGTACAGCAGATGATGCTGGAAACGTACTTAGCGCAGATGTATACACATATAATGCAGATGAGCGTTCTTACTATGCATTGAATGCAGCGGTAACGGCAGACAACTATCAGGATTTCACAGATTCCACGAAAGTTTATGAGCCTGTATCCGCACAGCTTGATGAGAGCACACATGCTTCTAAGAAAGTATGGCTTGATATTTACAATGCATCAGATAACTTCTTAAGCTCCACATATCAGCCTCTGCTTCAGAATTACGATGATTTGTTAAATCTTGATGTTGAGTATATTGGTGGTGATGGACAGACAGAATCTAACATCACAAACCGTCTTGGCAATCCGAGTCAGTATGATGCATTTGCTATTAACATGGTTAAAACCGATAATGCAGCTTCCTATACATCACTGCTCAGCCAGTAGTCTTTAAAACATTTCCTTAGGGAAAAAGAGGTGTCAGGGAGAAGAAATTCTCCCTGATAATTTTTAGAATCAGAAACATCGTATCATTAATATACAGATATAGGAGTAAAAAAGAATGGCAGATAAGAAAGACAATATCGTCTTATCGATACGTGGTATGAGTAAGACATTCGGCCGTAACCGTGTTTTGGATCATATTAATCTGGACATAAAGCGCGGAACGGTTATGGGGCTTATGGGTGAGAACGGCGCCGGAAAGTCCACCATGATGAAATGTCTGTTCGGTACGTATCAGAAAGATGAAGGAAGTATCTTACTTGGTGGCAAGGAAGTTAATTTTTCCGGACCGAAAGATGCTCTTGAAAATGGTATTGCGATGGTTCATCAGGAGCTGAATCAGTGTCTGGACAGAAATGTAATTGATAATTTGTTCCTTGGGCGCTATCCGCGCAATTCTGTAGGTATTATTGATGAGGGAAGAATGAAGAAAGAGGCTTCTGAGTTATTCCGAAAGCTTGGCATGACCGTAGATCTTACACAGCCTATGAGGAATATGTCCGTATCACAGAGGCAGATGTGTGAGATTGCCAAGGCAATTTCCTATAATTCTGAAGTGATCGTTCTTGACGAACCAACATCTTCACTGACCGTACAGGAAGTGGATAAACTTTTCCAGATGATGAGAATGCTGAAAGAACAGGGAATTGCCCTGATCTATATTTCTCATAAAATGGATGAGATATTTGAGATATGTGATGAAATATCCGTGCTTCGTGACGGAAATCTGGTTATGACGAAAGAATCCCAAAATACGGATATGAACGAATTAATTGCAGCGATGGTAGGTCGTTCTTTGGAGAACAGATTTCCGCCGGTTGACAATGTGCCGAAAGATACGATTTTGTCTATTCAGCATTTGTCAACAAAATTTGAGCCTCATTTGCAGGACATTTCCTTTGATGTGAAAGAAGGAGAAATTTTCGGATTATACGGCCTGGTAGGAGCAGGACGTACGGAGCTTTTGGAGACGATCTTTGGCGTACGGACCAGGGCGGCCGGGCATATCTATTTTAATGGACGCCGTATGGTTTTTAACAATGCCAGAGAAGCCATGGATCATGGATTTGCCATGATTACGGAAGAGAGAAAAGCCAATGGACTGTTTTTGAAGGGGGATTTGACCTTTAATACTACGATTGCGAATCTGGGACAGTATAAAGCCGGACTGGCGCTTTCTGATACGAAGATGGTCAAGGCGACTGCGGACGAAATCAAAGTAATGCATACAAAATGTATGGGGCCGGATGATATGATTTCCAGTCTTTCCGGTGGAAATCAGCAAAAAGTAATTTTTGGCAAATGGCTGGAGAGAGAACCGCAGGTATTTATGATGGACGAACCTACACGAGGAATTGACGTTGGAGCAAAATATGAGATTTATGAGTTGATCATCAATATGGCAAAACAGGGAAAAACAGTCATTGTTGTTTCCTCTGAAATGCCGGAGATTCTGGGAATTACCAACCGTATCGGCGTAATGTCAAACGGACGTCTTTCCGCGATTGTAAATACAAAAGAAACAAATCAGGAAGAGCTTTTAAGACTTAGCGCAAAATATTTATGATAGGGGAGATGGATGATATGGCGAATGAGAACAGTAAAATTCTTACGGCAGAGCAGGAGAAACAGCTCCGTCAGCCGATTGAAGATTATGTAGGTAAAATTCAGGCAAAAATTGATGCTCTCAGGGCAGACGGCACAGATAAGGTTATCTCTCTTCAGAACAGAATTGACGGAGCAAAAAGAGACAAAGCCCTTGACAAAGAGGAGAGGGAGACAAGAATTGCAAAAGCAAAAACTGAGCTGGAGAAGGCGCAGGCAGTTGAAGCAAAAAATAAGAATGAGATTTCCAAGCTGATTTCAGAGGCGGAAGATTATATAAAGGCGCATTTTGATAAGGAATATTATCAGCCGGTCAAAGAAAGCTGCAATTTGGAGAAAGTAGCAGCAAAAGAAAAATATCAGAGAAAAGTTGCCGAGCTGGAAAAAGAGCATCAGGCAAACCTTGCAAAAATTTCCAATCAGCAGGAGATAAAGGAAGAGAAGTATGTCTACAAAAATCGCTTATTTGACGCGAAAATGATGCGTGAGAAGGATATTCAGCAGATCAAAGATCGAAGACATGCGGCTTTTACCTATAAATATCATCTGATTGATTTGCTTCGTATGTCGAAGTTTACGTTTTCTGAAACCAGAGTTCAGAAAATGGAGAACTACATATATACATTCAATACCAGGGCATTTCTTCTGCAAAATGGTTTGTATATTGCAATTTTGCTGGTGTTTATTGCTTTATGTGCGATAACCCCGGTTGTAAAAAATCAACAATTGCTTACTTATAATAATGTTTTGAATATTTTACAGCAGGCATCTCCGCGTATGTTCCTTGCGCTTGGAGTTGCAGGATTGATTCTTCTTACCGGTACGGATCTTTCCATTGGACGTATGGTCGGTATGGGAATGACTACGGCGACGATTATTATGCACCAGGGCATTAATACAGGATCTGTTTTCGGACATATCTTTGATTTCACAGGTATGCCGCTTATGGGAAGAGTAATTCTGGCGTTGGTTGTATGTGTCATTTTGTGTACATTTTTTACGACGATTGCAGGTTTCTTCACTGCAAAATTTAAGATGCATCCGTTTATTTCCACGATGGCAAATATGCTTGTAATTTTTGGACTGATTACTTATGCAACGAAAGGCGTTTCTTTCGGAGCTATTGAACCGGAGATTCCAAATATGATTATTCCAAAAATCAATGGATTTCCGACCATTATTCTCTGGGCGGTAGCGGCAGTTGCAATTGTATGGTTTATCTGGAATAAAACAACGTTTGGAAAGAATCTGTATGCAGTAGGCGGTAATCCGGAGGCTGCTTCCGTTTCGGGTATTTCCGTATTTGCCGTTACGGTAGGCGCATTCGTTCTGGCAGGTGTTTTGTATGGATTCGGTTCATGGCTTGAATGTGCAAGAATGGTTGGTTCCGGTTCCGCAGCGTATGGTCAGGGCTGGGAGATGGACGCAATTGCTGCCTGTGTAGTAGGCGGCGTATCCTTTACCGGTGGTATTGGTAAGATTTCAGGCGTGGTAGTTGGTGTATTTATTTTTACGGCGCTGACATATTCTTTGACTATACTTGGTATCGACACCAATCTGCAGTTTGTATTTTCCGGAATCATCATATTAGTAGCAGTAACGCTTGACTGTTTGAAATATGTACAGAAAAAATAATGAATATTTTGGGAGAAAGAGTCAGATATTATTCTGGCTCTTTTTTTGATAGTTTGTTATAATAGTCCGTAGCGATGCTGATAGATGGAGAAATGAATATGGATAAATATACAGTTCTTTTGGTGGATGACGAGGAAGAAGCGATTCGAGTCATTATGAAGAAGTTGGATTGGGAAAAGATGGGCTTTTCCGTAGTGGGATATGCATGCAATGGAGTGAAGGCTTTTGAGATGGTGGAGGAATACCAGCCGGATGTTGTGATGACGGATATTAAGATGCCTTATATGAACGGCATGCAGCTCTCCGAACGTATCAAGGCGCGGTTTCCAACGACGAAGATATTGATTTTCACAGGATTTGATGAGTTTGAATATGCAAGGGAAGCGGTTCATCTGGAGGTAGAGGAATATATTTTAAAGCCGATCAATTCTTCGGAGCTGACAAATATATTTACACAGTTAAAGAATAAACTCGATTTGGAGATCAGCGAAAAACGGAATGTGGAAATACTGCAAAAATATTATATGGAGTCCCTGCCGCTTTTGCAGGCCAATTTTTATTCCATGCTGATGGAAGGAAGAATTCATGAAGAAGAAATTCCGCAGTATCTTTCCGATTACCAGTTGAATTTTCATGGCCCCTGTTATTGCTGTCTTGTTGTTCATACCTCGTCAAGCCAGGCGCCGGAGGGCATGACGCCTTTGCTTTTATTTACTTCCGTTCAGAAGCAGGCAGAGGAGCATTTGGGGAAAAAATGGCATGCAAAAGCTTTTCCGTACCTTGAAAATACGGTTTTGATTGCACAGTTAAAGTCCGATAGTGAGATTATGGAACTGACAGACGACTGTGACAGATTTTGCAAGTATGTCCGTCATATTATCGGAGCAGTTATTACAGTGGGAATCGGACAGGTCTGTGAACATATTCCTGATTTATCCCAATCCTATAACAGTGCAAGAACTGCCGTTTCTTATCGGGTGATTTATGGCGCTTCAAGAGCAATCAATATGCAGGAAAGCGTTCCGCAGGAAGTAAATAAGCCTGGCCTTGCAAATGAAGATAAGTTTTCTCATCTCTTTAAGATGCTTCGATTGGGATCGGCGGACGATATTGCGGAAGCGGTAAAAGGATATTTGCATCAGGTGTTTTTTCACAAAAGCTCCCTTAGGCAATATCATGTGGATATTATGGAGTTAATCAGCGTATTGTATCGGTTTGCTGCAAATCAGGAGATTGTGACAGATGTTTTTCCGGAGAATATGAAGGTATTGTATGCTCAGCTTTTGGATATGGATGCCTCGACAATTCAAAAATGGATGCTTGATACCTGTCTTGCATTTCATGAAGAATTGATTGACGCGAGAAATCAGTCTACAAAATCTTTTGTATCAAAGGCAAAAGAATATGTGCACAATAATTATACAGATGAAAAACTTTCTCTGGATGAGGTATGTCATGTTTTAGGAGTATCTAATTCATATTTTTCCACTGTTTTTAAAAAGAAAACAGGGAAATCCTTTATTGGGTATCTGACAGATTTCCGGATGGATCAGGCTTCCCGTCTGCTGATTGAAACGAATGATAAAAGTTATATTATAGCGAAGCAGGTGGGTTATACCGATCCGAATTATTTTAGTTACGTATTTAAGAGACGGTTTGGCGTATCTCCGTCCAGGTATAGAACAGAGCATATGGAAAGTGAAAAATAATGGTGAAAATAAGGAATTTGATCCAGAAGCATCCGGAATATTTAAAAGGACTGAAACCGAGGGGAATGCAGTCCGTGATTATGATTGCATTTACCTGTATATCGGTTGCAATTATGTTAATCCTGGGAATCATGATGTACTTTCGTGTTTCTGCGTCATCCAGACAGGAAATTGTCGAGAGCAGCAAGACGTTGATGAAGCAGACCGGGGAAAATATGGAAGATTACCTGATGAGCATGCGGCAAATATCGGATGCAGTCTACTATAATGTAATCAAGGAGAATGATTTTTCCAGCCAGAACGGCAATATTCAAAGAGGCATGAATCTGATCTATGAAGCCAATAAAGATAATCTGCGCAGCATTGCCATTTACAATAATTATGGAAGCCTGATGGGAGCAGAACCGGTTGTATTGCAGAAAGAAGATCCCAATGTTATCAAACAGGACTGGTACAAGCGGGCTATGGCTGAGATGGAGAATATGCATTTTTCCATGCCTCATGTGCAGAATTTATTTGATGAGTCGATGCGTTATTACTGGGTCATTACATTAAGCCGTGCGGTAGAGCTGACGGACCATGGGGTTCCGCAAATGGGAGTCCTATTGGTAGACATGGATTATTCCAGCATTTCGCGTATCATGAAACAGATGAACACGAAGAACAGAGGACAGTATTATTATCTGTGTGACGGCAGCGGAGAAATTATTTACCACACAAGGCAGATGCAGATTAATAATGGCATAAGCAGTGAAAACAGTGAAAAAGCGGCGTCTTATAAGGATGGAGTTTATGATGAGGTTTTTGAGGGGGAGCATCGTAAAGTGATTGTCAATACGATCAGCTATACAGGATGGAAGCTGGTAGGCGTCATTCCATATTCTGTGTTTACGCATGGCATGTTTGATCTCCGCTATTTTATTGTGCTTCTGATTCTTTTGATGGCGATGATGCTTGGCGTAATCAGCAGAGTGGTTTCTGTCAAGGTATCCAGTCCCATCCTAAAATTGAACACATCGGTTTTGGAGTATGAGGCGGGAAAACAGCCCGAAATTTATATTGGCGGCTCCATGGAAATCAGACATCTGGGAGATTCTATACAGCGTTCTTATGAGCAGATAGATTCATTGATGCATAAAATTGTTTTGGAACAGACGGAACGTAGAAAAAGCGAGCTGGACGCGCTGCAAAGCCAGATCAATCCGCACTTTTTATATAATGCACTGGATTCCATTACATGGATGATTGAGGGAGGAAGAAATGATGAAGCGGCGTTTATGATCTCACAACTGGCGAAACTTTTTCGCATCAGTCTTTCCAAAGGACGCACCATAATTACGGTAGAGGAAGAATTGCAGCATGCGCAGAGCTATATGAATATACAAAAAATTCGTTATAAAAATTGTTTTTCTTTTATACAGGATATAGATCCCGGGGTAAACTCCTGTTGTACGGTAAAATTAATCTTACAGCCGATTCTTGAAAATGCGATTCAATATGGCGTAGGTGATATGGACGAAGAGGACGGGGGGGAGATTAAGATAACAGGAAGAAGAAAAGAAGGAATGGTTATTCTTTCGGTAACGGATAATGGAATCGGAATGTCAGAAGAAGAAGTCCGTTTTCTGCTGAAAGAGAGCAACCGGGTTCCAAGCCATGGTTCCGGAGTGGGGCTGTTGAATGTGAATAAACGAATACAGCTTCTTTTTGGAAAACAGTATGGTTTAACCATTGAAAGCGAACCGGATGAGGGAACAAAAGTTTCCATATGTATTCCGGCAGTTCCTTACACAGAAGAAAACAGAAAAATGCTGGATGCGGGACATCCTTTTGGCAAAGACAGCGTATTGGATCAGGATGACGCAAACAGATCATATAAGGGAATATAAAATGGAAAACAGTAAAAAGATATTTATTGTGACAGAAGCGATTTTAGCTGTTATAGTTTTACTTGTGTCGATTACAATGCTGCGGGAAAAAAGCAGAGAAAAATGGGACAAAGTTTCTGTTATCATTCAGGATTCCGACGACAATGCATGGGCGGCCTTTAAATATGGTCTTCGGATGGCGGCGCAGGATTGGGAAATAGATATGGTAGTTGTAGGCACGGGAGAGAAGCTGACGGAAGAAGAGGAAATGAAAGCGATTCAAAACCAGATTGATCTTGGGGCGGATGCCGTTATTGTACAGCCTGTTCCGGGAGACGGGATGCAAAGCAGTCTGGAGAAATTACAAAATAGGATACCAATTATGCTCGTGGAATCTTCCGTTGCCAAGAGAGGCATAGAATGTAACATTCCTGTGGTTCTGCCGGATAATTATGCAATGGGCAGGGCTCTGGGAGAAGAATTGCAAAAAGACTATAATGGAAATCTGAAAGGGAAGAAACTGGGAATCGTATCGCAATACGCGGATTCCAATGCAGTGACAGAACGGAGAGAAGGACTGAAAGCGGCTCTGGATCAAAGTGAAATAGAAATTTGCTGGGAAGTTTCTGACATTTCTCCGGATGAAAAAGATAGGATATTAGAGTCACAGGCAAAAGCGGATGTTATCATTGCACTGGATGATTACAGCCTGACATTGGTGGGAAAAAGCGCATCGGCCAATAGTCTGTATGGCGCGCTGGTATATGGAATTGGAAATTCAACCGAGGCGGTGTATTATCTGGATGCAGGCTTTGTGCAATGTCTGGTGGCGCCGGACGAATTTAATATGGGTTATCAGAGCCTGACAGAAGCGGCAAAACGTGTGAAAAATATGTTCAGAGAGCCGCAGAGCAGGATCGTATCTTTTACAGTGATACGAAGAGATACCCTTTTTTCAGAAGAAAACCAGAAAATACTTTTTACAATGAGCCAGTAGGAATCTTTTTTGGGAAACATTTTTCAGGTGAGGCGAGGTGTTATGAGGAAAATAATATCGGCGGGAATAATAGTATATATTATGGCGCAGACTTTGTGTGCCTGTGGAAAGCAGCAGCCGGATGGCGCCAATAAGGTCTATGTGGGCGTGGCGTATTATGATCAGAGCGATACGTTTCTGGGTCAGTTAATTGCCTGTTTGAAAAATTCTTTTCAGGAATATGAAAAAGACGGCTATGAAATTGTCATGCAGGTGCGCAGCGCGTCCGGGTCTCAGCGCACGCAGGACGACCAGGTAAAAGAGCTGATTGATTCCGGGTGCAATGTGCTTTGCGTAAATCTGGTGGACCGCGCGGATCCGTCGGAAATTATTGACCTTGCCAGGGAACATAATATTTCGATTATCTTTTTTAACAGAGAACCGGTTGCGGAGGATATGATGCAATGGGACAAGCTTTACTATGTCGGGGGTCCTGCGGCGCAGTCCGGCATTATGCAGGGCGAGCTGGCCGTTGCGTTGATACAGGCCGATACCGGGATAGACCGCAATAAGGACGGAAAGATACAATATGTGGTTTTAGAAGGAGAGGCTGGCCATCAGGATGCCATTATACGCACAAAAAATGTAGTGGAAACTTTGAAAAATAACGATATTGAAATAGAGAAATTAAGCTATGGAATTGCAAACTGGAACCGGGCACAGGCTCAAAACCGGATGCTTCAGATGATCAGCCAGCATCAGAATGAAATTGAATTGGTTCTGGCAAATAATGACGATATGGCTCTTGGCGCTTTGGACGCTTACGAAAAGTTAAATTACACCGAGTCCACGTTACCGGTGTTTTTGGGGATTGACGGGACGGATGTGGGGCTTGAGGCTGTCCGGGATTCCAGGCTTGCCGGGACGGTATATAACGATAAAGAGGGACAGGCGTCAGCAATCGCAAAATTAGCCGTTGCGTTAGTTTCCGGAAAAGGATTAGAGCAAATTGAATTTGAAAATGAAAAATATATATATCTGCCTTATTTGAAAGTGACAAAAGATACGGTGGATGAATTTTTTCAAAAGCAGAGCCGTAATTGATAAAAATTCCACCCCTGCAGGAAGATAACTTTTACATGAAGTTGCAATAGGGGTGGAATTTGAATCTGCAAATAAAATTGTAAAATATATTTACGAAATCTAAGAAAAAGGTATTTACAAAGTTGAATTTATAGTGTATCATACAACTATCTTTTAAATCTTTTTATCATTTTTTATTTTATCAAAGCAAAATCCCATAAATAATTAAATTACAAGGAGAAGCGTAAATTGCAGATTGCATTTTATGGAATTGCGCGTCAAATTGGCACAAGTGCGAATATGGCGGCAGTTGCAGCCGGTTTTACGCAGTATATGAAGATGCCTGTTACATGGAATTGGGACAGGGAAAATTCTTCGATGAACAAACACGTTGTTTGTTTGTCGGACTGTAAGAATAAGCTGCAGAAAGAACAGATCAATCATTGCAGCCTTCTGGTTTTAAATCTGATTCTTCCGCAAAGCGGAATGGAAAAAATCTATTTAGAACATTCTTTCGTTCATCGAAACGTCGTATTTCTAATCGGAAAATATCATCCGAATCAATCAAAAGAATTAGAGGAAGTTGTCTTGAAGTATCGCATAGATGATTCCAGAATTTGTACAATTCCCTATAATATAAGATTCCAAAAAGCGTACGAAAACGGAACCGTTTTGGATTATATCAGGAGCTGTCGGAAAACAGGCGGAAGCTGTGAGGATTTTTTATTTGAAAAGCATTTAAAACAGGTAATAAAGAAAATTTTAATTTATGGAACTGGAAAAGGAGAACAAAGTTATGGATGAAATTTTTAAACAATATGGCTCAACAATTATTACGGTACTGGCAATTATTGCGATTATCGGCATTATTACGTTAGTGATTGGCAGCGATACAAACAGTATTGTCTATAAAGCATTTTCGGATTTAATCAATAATTTCTATACCAGTGCGGGCGGTGTGATTCCGGGTAAACCGTAACAAATGTACGGAGGAAATTTATGAAGGAAACAAAAATCAGCTCTATTTTGCTGGACGATGCAAGTTTTGGACCGCTGCTTCCGTTTATTCAGGATGATAGCATTACGGACGTGGATTACAACGGCACGGATTTATGGTTGACGGATATTCACAAAGTCAAGAAAAAGGCAGATGCTTCTCTGGTTACGCCCCAGTTTATGGCGGTATTTATCAATAAAGTGAGTATGGCGGTGGAGCAGCAGTTTAATCCGGCAAACCCGATTTTAGAGGCCGAATCGGATGAACTTCGCATTACCGCTATACATGAAACGGTTACGACAACTGGGCGGGCATTTTGTATCCGAAAAGCTCCTGCCGTGCCAAGGTATCATGCCAAAGATTTGATTCGTCAGGGTTATTGTGACGAGAAAATTTTGACGCTGTTAATCAACTGTGTATTTACCAAGATGAATTTTGTCATCTGCGGAGACACAGGAGTGGGAAAGACGGAATTTGCAAAATTTCTATCTGGTTATATCCGGCCGCAGGACAAGGTCATTACCATTGAAGATAATCCGGAATGGCATTATGCCAGATTGAATCCGGGGAATGACTGCATTGCAATTAAAGTAAAAAAGGAGAAGTCGGAACACAGCGGGCGTAGCAATCTGACGACCATGAATTATACAAATGCCATTAAAACATGCCTCCGCTTAAATCCTTCCTGGATTATGCTTTCGGAGGCCAGGTCAAAAGAAGCAAAATCTCTTCTGGAGTGCTGGTCAACCGGAGTAAAAGGCATTACCACGATACATACGGATAATGTGTTAAAAATTCCGGACAGGTTTATGAATATGATACAAAATTCTATGGATGCAGATCGAATGATAAATGATATTTATGATTTTATCGATATTGGCATTTTGATTCGCATCAAAGAAATGCAGGATGGCAGCAGCAAACGATATATTGACCAGATGTGTTTTTTTGATCGTGACGACGGCAAAAACTGCGCGTATTTAATCGTGGATGAGGGAAAGTTTACCGACCAATCGCTGCCGGATTCGATTGACCGGAAAATGAAGAGAGCTGGCATTATGGATCCGTATGAACATACGTATACATTGAGAAATTATCCGGGTGCATGATTTAGGAGGACGTAAGTTGAAAAGAAAAACATCATTTTTATATTATTTAAATCCAGGAAATGTATCCGCGGCAATTAAAAAATACGGGTATGCTTATAGTATAAAAAATACGATTGTGATTTATATCATGATTATCATTTTGACTGTGGCGGGAGGCTTTGTCTTTTGGCTTGGACCAATTGAAATATGTGTGGTCGCTATATGCGGCATGGCGATGATGCCCCGGGTTGTGGTGAACGGTTATAAGAATATGTATGAACAAAAACGGTTTTCAGATGTCAATATTTATATTGAGCAGGTCTTATATTCTTTTAAAAAAACACCAAAGATTATTACCGCGCTGCAGGATGCGGAAAAAATTATACCGAAAGATTCTCCCATGCGGGATACGATTTCAGAAGCAATACAGTATATTCTGTATGAATATTCCGAAGAAAATTCTCTGGAAAAAGGTTTGAAAATAATAGAGCGGCAATATAAGTGCCAGAGATTAAAGGACGCGCACGCTTTGATGCTAAAGACGGAGCTGATCGGGGGAGATTATGAATCTTCCGTAAAGATTCTTTTGTCGGGCAGAACCGTCTGGGAAACAGAAACCTGCAAGTTTCAGAAGGAATGCAAAAACAGACAGCGCATGATTCATATCGCGCTTGCGCTTGTCTGCACGGTATGTCTTTTTACTCCGCTTATGATTACAAAATTTGCTCCTGCCGTAAATATAATGTCTTCCGTTGTTTATAAGGCCGGTACGGTTATTATGATATTGGTTTCCATGAGAACATATCTCAAAGCCGATAGTATGGCGTCTGTTAACTGGCTGCGCAATGAATCCGAGATGACGGAAGAGGAGCAGAGAAAGCTCTATCGTAAAGTCAAAGAATATGATTTTGCGCGTGAAAAAAGAAAGAGCCTTTTTTGGGCAGCATTTCCTGCGTGTTTGGGAGTATTGTTTTTCTGTTTGCAATGGATTTATCCGGCGGCCGCATGCGTTCCAGTTTTCTTTTTTATGTTGAAACAGCATAAGATAGGCTATCGTTTGGCAAAAAGGCGCTGCGGGGTGGAAATTGCAAAGGCATTTCCGCAATGGCTGATGGAAATTTCTCTGCTGCTGCAGGTATCTGAAAACGTCAACGCCGCAGTTGCAAATTCTATTCGGGAAGCTCCGGCAATATTGACAGACGGTTTACGCAAGATGCAGGATCAGATTATGCAAAATCCGGAGTCCAACGAACCGTATATGAATTTTATGAAGGAATTTGGCATTTTGGAAATCCAGTCGGCGATGGGGATGCTTTATTCTATCTCATCGGGGCGCGGCGGAGATGCCGGTTTGCAGATTGATGAAATATTAACGAAGAATGCGGCGCTGTTAAGTCAGAGTGAAAGCGTTGCAAACGACAGCCGTCTGGCAGCGCTCTACTGGCAGTTTTTATTTCCTTCCATCATCGGGGGAGGTAAGCTGCTTGTGGATATGACGTTAGTTACCATTGCATTTATGTCAATGAATTTGTATTAAAGGAGGAATAAAATGCCATTAATTATAAAATCTTTTCTGGGAGTTTTTTTCTTTATCCTGGTCGTGTTTTTGGGAATCGGCATGATTCAGTATCAGACAGACGTCAATCGGGCGGTTCATTATAAGCAGGATATGATGGAAGAACTGCAAAACAGTAATTTTGCGCCGTCTGTTATCAACGCATGCATTGCGGCAGGGAAGGAAAATCATTATGAAGTCAGCATTGACGTATCGTTAAAGGACGGTTCGCAGAATACGTACACAAGTGAATGTATGGCGGCAAAAGCTTTGGATGTGACGAGTGCGTACGTTACGGTAACTTATAAAAGCCGTCTTCCGTTTCTTGGACTGGAAACATCAAATTGTTTAAGAGGATTTGCCAGATAGGAGGATAAAATATGAATGACGGATTATTTGAAGATTATGGGGAGGCAATTTTATATGTAATGCTTGCTCTTATGGTTTTGGGATTGATGGCGGTTACCATTGGAGCTGTGACAGCATTTTAGAAAAGGAGAGCAGTTATGGATGAGGCAGTAACCCAGAGTGGTGAATTAATCATAAGTATTGCGGCTGCAATTGTTATCGCGGCAACCCTGATGCTCCTGCTGGGCAAAACGGATGCCGGCATTTTAAGAGCGTATCTGGTGAATATGCTGGAAGCAGCCTGTTAGGAGGAATTATGTTAATTTTAATGAAGCAGCATGGAAAGATGATTGTATGCTGTATCGTATCGGTTCTTTTGATGGGAATCTTGTTTGGCATGCGCATAGACGGGAATACGGGATTGATTGAGATTGCTTACGGGAAAGCGATGTCTACAAGAGAGGATTTGGAGCCTGCTGTTTTTGTGGATGCGGTTAAAAACGTTTTGGCGCGCAGTAAACCGGAAATTACATATTCTTACACAAAGACGGTTTTGAAACAAGCGGCAAACATCAATGCGATGTTTGAGGCGTCCGATGCGGACGGAAATAAAATATCGGTAGAGGTAACGGATATTTTGGATGCTTATGGCGGGAGTATATTGTATGAATCCGAAGAAGATAAGAAGAATCAAAAACGTACCTGTGATACATCGGAATTTCTTTTCCCGGCGTCGGGAGTATATGTGATCCGGGTCAAGGCAGAAGACGCTGAAAAAAGAACAACGTACAGCCAGTATAAATTGCCTGTGTCAGGTTATTGAGAAAGGAAATAAAATGAAAAAGATTGCGTTTGGAACCGCATGCGGAATTCTCGCTGTATTTATATTTGTCGTTATGCTCACGCTGTATGGAAGAAGCGCAAGACAGCAGGAGGCGGCTATGGCTCTTTCACAGGCGATTGATTCCACATTGTCAAATGTGATGAGCGAAAATAATTATTCCATAAAAGAAAACCAGGATTTTACGGCTGATTTTCTCAAGGCGCTTTTAATTCAGACCAACAGCGATTCGGATCTTACGGTTTCAATATTGGACGCGGATTATGAATTGGGAATCCTTTCGGTGGAAATAACAGAAAAATTTCTGCATCCAAACGGTAAGGAAGGAAGCGTGTCCGATGTGCGGACTGTAATTTTTGACAGAGCAAAAGATGTGAAATCAGAGATGAAAAAAGTATGTTTTTATGTCGGAGATGAAATATATAAAGAATACGGCATTCCGAAAGACGCTTTTTGCACGATGCCGGTTTCTCCCCAAAAGGACGGCGCCAGGTTTCGCTGCTGGCGGTTTGTAACAGGCGGCGTGGGAGAAGCAAAGGGGGTAAGCGTGACCGGTAAAAATGGAGCGCGGGAGGTCCTTGCGTCACAGGGAGCTCCGTATCAGGCGTCACAGGATACAAAATTAATTGCAGTATTTGACAAATAGCCTCTCGGATTCTCACCAAATAGCCGGAGAGTAAATTCTGACAACTGAAT
>CAJUJL010000048.1 GCA_910586725.1 uncultured Lachnospiraceae bacterium
TTTTTACTTCGTCAAGAGGAAGTCCTGCATATTCCGCAATTTTTTCAAGTGTCAAAATCCCATCTGCCAACATTCTCTTTGCGGAATTGATTGCTCCTTCTTTCAATGTCTGATTCCTCATATCTTCCATAGCACGGCACATAATCTCGATTC
This sequence comes from uncultured Lachnospiraceae bacterium, assembly GCA_910586725.1. Taxonomy (GTDB): domain Bacteria; phylum Bacillota; class Clostridia; order Lachnospirales; family Lachnospiraceae; genus Roseburia_B. The sequence continues at coordinate 154 of CAJUJL010000048.1, forward strand.
CCTCCTTGCTCTCTTTGAAAAATCTCACCCTGTCCGCCAGTGTCCCATAATACATATCCGCTGCGTCTATGCAGGAGAAGTCATGCATTAACTTCCCGATTGGCGCATCTCCACGCTAAGCGCAATCCGAACCGTAACCTTAAGACCTGTTTTTCCGTTCTCCGCCACAAGCTCTCCCTGCATTTCTTTCATAAAATAATCCGAGATATAAAGCCCAAGACCCGCGCCCTGCGCATGTTTTGCATTGCCGCCCCGGAAAAATTTTTCTTTGATAAGCGGCAGCTCTTCCGTTGAGACGCCCCCGCCGTCGTCTTCCACGACAACCGAAAGAAAACCGCCGTCCTGAAAGGATGATACCAGAACAGGCGTATCCGCATATTTATAGGAATTTGCAAAAATATTGTCAAAGACCTGCTGCAGACGAAGCTTGTCCGCAGACAGCAGACATTTGCAAATCTCCGGCGTATTGGCCCGGTGCAGATAATCGGCGTTTGCAAGCAGCGCAAAAAGCTCCTCGCTCTCCATATCTTCCGGCGTTACGGGAAGCTGCTGCAATTCCTCCAAAGAGGCCGTAAACAGATTTGTGATCAGCGTATTGATCTGATCGGCTTTTCGGATAATCTGTATGTAATTCTCCCGTACTTTTTCATGACCGGCAAGGGCCGCTCCAACTTCCGATGCGGCTTTGATGCTTGCGACCGGCGTTTTTATATCATGAGAAAGCTTTGCCACAAGCTCTTTTTTCTCCCTGTTTGCCTGTGCCTGCGCGCGTCTTGCCTCTTTTAATTCAAACCGCATAATGTCGAAGCTTTCCGTAAACGCTCCAAATAGATTCTTCCGGTCCATTTCCAGCGGAACGTCCAGATTGCCTCCCGCAACGCGCTGCGCAAAGCCCTGCAGTTTTTGAAACGGCTTTACGATCGTGCGGTTTAAATAATAAGCATACCCCACGCCAACGGCGCACTGCAATGCCAAAACGACGGCTAAAACATACGCCGCCGTTCTCTTTTGACGAAAAAACATCTGCGCGCTGTCATTATAAAAAATGATTTTTCCCACAACGGCGTCCTTCTCTGTCAAATCCAAAATGGTGTCTCTGTGAAGCACAGCCGCATTGATGCTCTCGCTTAACCCCTCCTCTGTTCGAAACAGCACGTTTCCGGAAAGGTCCAGCACGACGTAAGAAAGTCCCGTCTTATTCTTATGGCGCCGCATGTCCCGAAAATCCCGTTCTGCCAGCCGAACCGCTTCATTGACTGAAACGGCGTCCTGCGTCTTAACTTCCCTTTCGGCCGCAAAGACAAAAAGAGCTGCAAGCTCCATCGAAAGAACGATCAGAAAACCCCAAAATAATTTCCGTAATTTCATCTTTTTCTCCCGACAAACTTATATCCGTCTCCCCAGACAGTAAGCACATATTCCGGATTTCCAGGCTCTTTTTCAATCGCCTCCCGGATTTTCCGGATATGCACGTTTAACGTCCCGTCGCTTACCACCTTATCTTCCCAGACCCCGTCAAACAGCTCCTGTTTGGAAACCGCCCTGTTTTCCTGCTTCATCAGATAAAACAAAAGCTTATATTCCAGAGACGTCAGCTTTACGGCGCGCCCGTTTACCATCACTTCCCTTGCGCAAAAATCAACGCCCAGCCAGCCGTCCGAATACATCTCCTCCCTGCCCTGTCCGTAACGCTTTAACACGACTTTTACTTTCGCAAGCAAAACGCTCAGGGAATACGGCTTTTGAATGTAATCGTCTCCACCGATGTTTAACGCGATCAGCTTATCGTCGTCGCTCGTCCTTGCGGAAATAAACAGAATCGGGATGTTGGTCTGCTCGCGCAGCGTGCGGCACAGATGAAACCCGCTTTCATCTCCCAGATTTATATCAAGCAGTAAAAGCTCCGCCGTATGCTCCAGAAAAAATTTCCGGCATTCCGCCGCGCTGTAGGCAACCGCCGTTTTTACGCCAAATAAATTAAAATACTCTGCCGTGCTGTCCGCGAGCAGTTTTTCATCGTCTATGATAAAACAATCGTAGTGCATCCCATCCTCCCGCATTTCTTATCTGCATTATTTGATCGCGTCACTGTGATTTAACACAAGCGTACTATATAAAAATAACACGTCACATGCGTCAAAATCAATATAACGGCCCAAATGATCCGGATGGATATAACGAATATCCACCAGGTCTATCTGCGCATATCCGCTGATAAGCAAAGGCGCAATGCTTGAGCCAAAAGAATCCCGGAATAAAACAAGTTTTTTGCCGGTGCGCGCATGTGGATTTTTAATCGTAAGAAGCGACAAAGAGCCGGACAAAAACATCTCGTAGGGATCGCGTCCCTTTGCTTTTTCCAGATCGTAAACCGGTATTTCCCTGCCGTTCTGCCAGTCATATACACTGGCTGTATCAATTTCTCCTCCTGTCACATAGCATATCGTATCCGGCGCAACCGACAGCGACGCCTGTCCATAATACACGCCATAAAAATCCTGCTTTAACGTATGCACCGTATAATCCTGTAAAAGCTCCGCACCCATTGCCAACGCCAGCCGCTTCGCCACATCTGTGATTTTCTCCTGCCGCCAGTGCGTATCTGTTTTGTAATAATCTTCTTTTTCCAGCAAATCCGCTATAGAAATATACTCCGCAAAATCTGCCTTCTCCGCCATTTTCTCTTCAAATTCCTCATAATCCATAGACGGGTGAAAACTTTCCTTTGCCAGAAAACAATTTTTATCCGGAATCACGGAAAAATAGACGTTGTTTTCGTCTGTCAGGTATTTATTACAAACAGAACGAAACCGCTGTGCCGCGCGCGTCATTTCATCCTCACGCATCGGATATTCCAAAGAAGCCAGAAACCCGCCCGTCTCATAAAGTCCATGATTGTCCTGCCGCAAAAAAACAGATGCGGCCGCAGCCGCCTTGATCCTGCGGAAAGAATCCCGAAAGGGAAACGCATCCACCGCGTAAGATTCAAAATCAGACATAAAACGGCCGCTTATTATCTGCTTTATTGAAAGATTTGGCATCGGGTTCAGCATACGCCGCTCACTGTCCGAGTACTTCTCCCGCGGCAAAAATACGCACAGCAAAAATCCTCCGGCAAACAAAAGCGCAAACGCCGTGCACAGAATGATATTTTTCTTTTTTGTATGCATTCCTAATCTCCTTAAAATCGAAAATACAAGAACGGATTAAACGAACCATCCACCAGATAAGCCGTCATAACCAGCGTCAAAGCAAGCAGACAAACCGGTTCTAGCACTGCTAAAATGCAGGATCCGGCCGGCTTTTCCGAAATTTTCGCAATTCCCCGGCCAGGCGCCGGCGTTGCTCCGATTGCTCCGGCGAAAAGAACGACGCCAAAGCTTCGCAGACAATATAGCGACTCGTCTGAAACAAGCGGAATACCCCTGGCTCCAAAAAGGCCGGAAAGGTCCAAAAACGCCTCTTTCAGATTTTGGGCATTAAAAATGATAAAACAAAACGCCACAAAAAACAGCGTATATACATGCGCCAAAAAACGATGCTTCTTTAACTTAGGAAGCAGCCACAGTTTTTCAAAAATCAATAGAACCGCAAACAAAAGCCCCCATAACATAAAATTCCAGGCGGCCCCATGCCAGAATCCGGTAAGCGCCCATACAACCAGGATATGCAAATACTGCCTTCCCTTTCCTTTTCGGTTTCCTCCCATCGGAATATAAACATAGTCCCGAAACCATGTGCCAAGGGAAATATGCCAGCGCCGCCAAAACTCTGTGACGCTGGCGGAAATATACGGGTAGTTGAAATTTTCCGGAAACGAAAAGCCAAACAGCTTTCCCAATCCAATCGCCATATCGCTATACCCGGAAAAATCAAAATAAATATGCAGCGCAAACGCAGCGGCATACAGCCAGCAAAACAAAACGGACGGATCCTCTGACGCCCGGAATGCGGCGCACAATTCTCCCAACTGATTTGCAAGCAAAATTTTCTTTGCCAGGCCAATCACAAAACGACGGATTCCCAAAGCCGCCCGCTCTAAGGAATGCTCCCTGTAAGAAAGCTGTGACGCAATGTCAGAATACCGCACAATCGGCCCTGCAATCAGCTGCGGAAACATCATCACATAAACCGCCATATGAACCAGATTTTTCTGCGCCGCTTCCCCCCTGTACACATCAATCGTATAGCTTATAATCTGAAATGTATAAAAGCTGACGCCAATGGGCAGGGAAAGATGAAGCAGCGGAAGATGAAGGCCCGTCGCGGCGTTAAAATTCTCCAGAAAAAAATCGGTATATTTAAAATAAAGCAAAAAAGAAAGGCTGATGCATACGGAGCTGACGCATAAAATCTTTCCGGCCCTCTTTTCTCTGTATCTTTCCACCAGCAGACCAAATCCATATGCCAGAAAGACAGAAAGCCCCATCCACACAACATACTTCGGTTCTCCCCATCCGTAAAATATAACGCTGGCCAGTAAAAGGACCGCGTTTCGTAACCGTTTGGGGGCCGCAAAGTACAAAGCAACCGTCAGGGGCAGAAAATAATATAAAAATGTAATACTTGAAAATAACATACGTCTGACGTTACGCGATCGGCGCTTCCGTAATCACTTCGGCGTCTTCATGCACAGAAAGCAAATGATATCTAAAATTTTCCATTATGGCGGCCTCGCCGAAAGCAGTAATCACGCAACTGCCACCCACGTCTGCAATCAAAAGCGTATCCGGCTGTCCGCAGAGCCATTGTTTTGCCAGGACAGAGGTTTTTACCGCTTCCGCAAAATCATCCGGATCCACGCCGTCTTTTAAGCGGTATGCGGCTCCGGTAAAGGTATTCGCGTTCATCATATGGACCATGGAAGCCGCGTCTTCAATATTGGAAATCTGATCCTGCGGCAGTCCGAATATATTTTCCAATTCCTCTGTTTTACTTATGTCAAATTTACCCGGCGCATCCATAACCGGATTTTCCTGATTTCCTCCATACATGGCAAACAAATCTTCCTCGTCATAAACCGCCATAATTTTCTCTAACGCCTCAAGCGGCTCCGTATATTCGGATACCTCGCTTTCCTGATTGGATTCGGATGATCCCTGCTTCCCGCCGCAGCCGGACAGGGAAAAAAGAACTGCCGCCGTTAAGACAGCTACAATTGCCCTTTTCATATCTTTCTTCTCCTTTCAACAAACACTTTGATTTCTTCCATTTCTTACAAAACGTAGTATATCCCATAATCCTGACAATATCAATGTTTTTCATCCTTCTGCTGCGTCCCGTTTATTTACGTATCCTGCCTCCTTAATATCCATACCTCTTCCTGAATTTTACGAACAGAAACGCGGACAGCGCAAGCGCCATCAGTTCCGCCGCGGGCGTTGCAAGCCAGATTCCGTTTACGCCCAAAATTGCAGGGAGCAGAAGCATAGCGGCCATCATAAACACAAATGACCTCGAAAAAGCAAGAATGGCAGAAACTACGCCGTTGGACAATGCGGTAAACATTCCGCTGGCAAAAATATTAAATCCTACAAAAAACAACGCGATCGTACATATCCTGTTTCCCGTTACCGCCAGGTCATAAACCGCATGACCGGCGCGTGCAAAAACCGATACCAAAGGCCTTGTCAAAAAAAAGAACCCCGCTGCCTGATCACCATAGAAATTGACAAAGACATCTCTTACGAAGAGTCAGTGGAACTGGTTACGGCAGAAACAGAAAAATATCACCTCGGCCGTCTGCACGACGCTTCCTACGGCTCGATGATTTCCGTTTCCAGTCTGCTGAATGGCCATTACGATGATTATACCAGGCTCTTTATTGAAATTCCCTTTCTCACGAACAAAACCGATCTGCATCTGCCTCCCGTCGGCACATACCTCCAGGCTTTCCATCAGGGAATTTTTGAAAATTTGCCCATGAAGTACGAAGAAATTTTTGCATACGCCAGAAAGCGCGGCCTGACATTATATGAATATTCCTACGAAATGGGCATTAACGAAAATGTCATCGACCGCATTGAGGATTACATCGTTCAGATTGAAATCCCTGTTCTGGCATAAATTTCCGTCCGGATCCTCCGCCGAAGCCAAACCGCTTCCGTCGCTCAAAAACCGCTTCACGCAGCCAAAAAAAGGCTGCCGCAAAACCAGCGATATACAGGATATGGCATTCAGACTGCAAAAATCTGATCCATACCTGTATATCAGCCGCGTCTTGCAGACAGCCTACCGTTACAGATTTGCCGTTATGAAATTTTCGGTAAAATTATTCTGCTTTCCAAAGACTGTGCAGGTTACAGTACGCATATACTGCTTTCACCTCGTCGCCGTCGCAAAGAGCAAAACATACGGCGGGTTCCTCACCTGGCTGCAGCGCCTTACGCTGAACGCCCTGTTTGGTTTCTAACGCCACCCATTCAATATAATGCTCCGGCATCATAGGATGCGCAACAGAGCCTACGTTGACGATTACTTTGTTTCCTTCCACTTTGTAGTCCGGAACGTGCTTTTCCAGCGCGGCGTCCGTTGTACCGGCAGCCAGCTCCTTCATTTTCTGTCCGCAGCACATAACCGGAACTCCAACGTCCTTGACCATCTCAATAATATTGCCGCAATGCTCGCATATATAAAATTTCTGTCCCATTTTTATTTCTTCCTTTCATCATTTAAAATGTATTGTAGCAGTTCTTTATGATTTCTGCCCTATGACGAAATCATCGTAGCATACTTTTTTAAAGAAAACAAGCGGCTCACATTTTGTTTCATAAAAATTTCAGATTTATAAAATAATTTTATTTGCGGCTATTGGATTTTGACGTTTTTTCCCTGGCCTTTCTTCTTCAATAGCTTCCGGTAAGCCTTGATCTTCTTCTTTGGCGCTTTGATTTTGGCATTCTTATAAATTCCCTTCAACGCATTTTTTCCAACTTTTTTTAATACCGTGGATTTTATGGTTATTTTTTTCAACGCTTTGCATCCATAAAAGGCTTTTGCCCCGATTGTCTTTACTTTTTTTCCAATGATTACGCTCTTTAATTTTTTATTGCCCGCAAACGCTGATTTTGCAATGCCGGTAACAGAAAACTTCTTTCCATTCAGCACAACGAAGTCCGGAACTTTGACATTTGTCCCTTTTTTTGTGGATGAAACATATTCGGCTTCCGCGGGTGAAAGGTTCCGTATTTTATAAACTGCCGAAGTCTGTTCATCTGTCACGGTATCGCCCGCCCCGGGCGTATCATCTACAGTATGCTGCTCCTGCCCTGTTCCGGAGGGTTTTTGATCCGTCTTTTCTTCCGGCTTTTCTTCCGAAGGCTTTTGTTCCGGTTTTTCCTCCTGATCCGTATCGCCCGGATCTTTGTCTTCCGAATCCGGATCTTCTGTAACGTGAATCGTACAGGACGCGCGCACTTCGCTTCCGTCCGTGCTTTCTGCGGCAATCACCGTTGTTCCCGCGGACAGGGCGGTGACCGTTCCGTTTTTAACGGATGCTATCGCTTCGTTTCCGGACGTCCAGACGACGGTTTTTTCTTCTGCATCCTCAGGCAGAACGGCTGCAGTCAGCGGCAGGGTTTCTCCCTTTTTCAGCGTATATTCGTCTTCGCTTAGCAGAATCTCCGAAACCTTTACGCCCGGAATCCTGTTAAACGACGCTTCCAGCGTATGCCCTCCGGAAACATTGTCAAATGTGTACTCCGCGACGCTTCCTATGCTCTCGCCGTCCACACGTACGTCTCCAATCGTATAGCCTTCATCCGGCAAAATCGTAAACGTCTGCTCTCCTCCCTGCCGTACCGAAATTTCTCCCTCCGGCGCAACGCTTCCCCCTTCGTCCACCGATGCAAAAATGATATGCTCCGGAATGGCTTCTTCGTTCCAGAGCGCGGTAAATACCACGTCCCGATACGGCATCCGGTATGCCGCTCCCTCCTGGTAGCTGTTTTCTCCGTCGCTCCATCCAACAAAATACAATCCCGCTTTTTGATACGTATTTTTCGGCAGCGTAATCAGCGTTCCCGCCTCCTGCGTTATGGAGCCCGGTTTTTCTCCCGAAGTATTTTCGCCGCCCGTAAACGATGCGGTATACGTCTGGTTTTCGCCCTGGACTACCGTCACCTGGCAAAGCGCCGATTTATTTCCGTCCTCAGTGCGAACCGTTACAAATGCCGTTCCTACGGAACCGCCCTGCACCGTTCCGTCCGCGCTTACAGACGCCACTTCCGGATCCGACGTCTCCCATGTCACTTTTTGATTGGCTGCGTTTGCCGGAAGAACGAATGCCGACAGCCGTCTGGACTCTCCCATCAAAATCCGAACGCCCGTCTCTTCCATGCAGACTCCTGCCACGGACGGCCCCGCCAGTACCCTGACTGTGCAGGATGCTTTCCGTTCTCCAATCTGCGCGGTTACGACTGCCGTTCCGCTTTCAGCCGCGTGAAGCGTTCCGTCTTCTACCGTAACGACAGCTTCATCGCTGCTGCTCCATACAACCGTCTGGCTCTGCAAATCACTCTGTCGGAAGCAGGTAATTTCAAGCTCCTTCGTTTCGCCCGGATTCATCGCAAGCTCCTGATAATTCAGCGTCAGCGGTTCATCTGCAGACGACTGAATCAGATACTGCGCGGCATTGTTCGCGTAATTCAGTTCCTCCGCTTTGGACTCTGCGGCAACGTGCAGCACGTTTCCGCTGATTTCCGAATGCACTCGCATATACGCTTCCGGAATGGTCAGCTCAAACGCTCCGCTTTTTTGCGCTTCTATCGTTCCAAGCTCCGCGCTTGCGACAACGGTTCCTTCCGCATTTGACTCGTATACCGTAACTACGACGTCTTCGGCCGCTTCATATCCTGCGTTTTGGATCTGCCCTTTCAGCCTTACCTGCGACCCGTTTCCGCTTAAGTACATTCCGGAAACCAAAAGATCCGCATATCCGATTTCTGTTTCGGCCGTATTATCCGAAAGCTTCGTTTCCTGCTTTGCATACGCCTTTACTTTGATTTTGTGTCTCGCGCAGACTTCCGGAACCTGGTAGCCGCAGCTTGTTTCTATGGATTCACCGGGCGCAATCTCACAATTTACCTTGCCGGACTGCAGCAGGCTTCCCGCCTCGTCTAAAATTTCCACCTGAAATTCTGTAACCTTTTCCATTCCGTTATTTGTCACGGTAAACGCAAGCGGAAGCAGACCGCCCGGCGCAACAAGCGCTTCCTCATAGGAAAGACCGCTGATTTTCAAATCCCTGCTCTCTCCAAAGTCCAGCACGCGAAGCTCCGCCGCCCCGTAAACGCCCGAATTTTCTTCGCTGATCTCCACAAAATTCACTGCGGCCGATAAACCGCCGTCCTCCGCCATACACACGGAATAATCCCGAATATATCTGTCTTCGTCTGTCAGCGTAATGGGTTCGGACCATTTTCCCGTATCCCGGTCAAACAAACGGACGCACAATTCGCTCTGAAAGCCGTCGTATACCGTAGCGGCGACCGCCTGTTCCTCTCCGTTTCCCACAACGGTAAAGTCGCCCGTATTTTCCGTAAAAAGCGTCTCGCGAAAACCTGCCGCGACGTCGTATGCCGTCAGACCTTCTTCTGAATCAAAATACAGCACGCCGTTCAAAAGCTGCGCGTTGCTGCCTTCAAACTGTTTTTTCCTGCTGCCCTGCACCAGATAGACAATGGAGTTCTCCATATCTCCCGATTCATATGCCAGCGTCAGTTTTCCGTTTATGTAAGACAGGTTTAAGTTTGCCACAGAATCCGGAGCAGGAATTGCCATCTGCTCTTTTACGCTTTCGTCTTTGTACTCTTTTACCCGAATGACGTTTGTCCCTGACGCCTGAAACGGGTCATTTTCTGAATTTTCCACCCAGGCGGCCGCAATCGCTTGCTCCTGCGCCGTCACGCTTTGCAGCATCTCGTACGCTTCGTTTTCATCCGTCAGTTTCACCGCTTCCCCAAACGCGCCGTTTTCCCATACCGCAAGGTACAGCTCCACGCCGGAAAGCAGTTCGGTCAGAGACGCATCCTCCGGCATCTGCTTTGCCTTCTGCCAGACAACAAAAACTTTTTCCCCGTTGGAATAGACGGCCGGGTAGTCGTTGGCTCCCCCTGTTTCCGCTACCGTCTGCGGCTCGCTCCAGTCTGCTCCGTCATACAGAGCATACATCAGAGACGTTTTATTAATCCCTGATTTTTCTCCCAGATCATCAATCCACAGCAAAAGCTTCCGTCCGTTGCTTAAACCCGCAAGCTGCGGCGCGTTGTAGGGATAGAGATTTTTCTTTGCAAAGCCGCAGTATTCCGTGACGGCTTTGGAATTTAAAGCACAGGGCGCGGATAAGTAATCCCTCTCTAAAAGCTTTGCTTTTTCCCAGTCAAACGCTTCCGCTTCTTCCCCCGCCAGTCTGAGTTTGCGCCCCGCCTTAGGATACAGTCTGACATTTGCAAAACGCTCGGGCCCGTAGCTTGGCCCGTTAAACCCGAATACCTTGCTTTCCATATAAACATCTGCGGTCAGCCCCGCCGTCAGCGATTCCGATAAAGAAGCCGCCGGAAGCTTCACGCCAAGATTCAGCTTTCCGGACATGCCGATTTCGGCGTATGTTTTTAACTTATTGCTTCCCACGCCCGCTCCAATGCTTGCGCCTACCCCAATCTGCGCATTCATGGCCGGAGAATAGTTCATTACGCCGTTTCTTACCAGTTTTACCGTTCCGTTAAAATCTGTCTCAAGTCCAAATGTAATATAAACGGCCGGACACGGCGGCAGATGATACGTCTGTTCCGTGCCAAGCGCGGCTTCCAGAATCACGCCGCCTTCCGCAAATTTGATTTCTCCGGACGCGTAGCTGAATTCCATATAACCGGCCGCCGAAGCGCTTGCCGATATGCCGATGGAGCCGTCCATCTTTTTTAACTTCCCCCGCAGCTTGCTGAATTTATTCCAGAGCGCGGTACTGTCCACCTGCTTTCCGGTGACGCCGGTGTAGAGTTCCTTGACCTGACGGTAAGATTCGCTCCAGTACGCAGAAGAATTTACTCCCGACTCAATCTGCGCGGAGCCTTCGAATTTGTCAAATCCCACGAGTACCTGAACTACTTTTTTGTTCGTGTCTACTTTTGCCTGTACATTCTGGCCCAGCTTTACGTTCATCGAAGCGTCCAGTGAAAAGAGGGAAAACGACTTTCCTGCAATCTTCACCGTCGGCCCTTCAATTTTTTCGGATGGAAATGAAATATTATTGATCAGCTGTCCGGGATTTATTTTCTGCACAATTTCTTCTGCCGTGGCGTCTTTTGGCACGCTTAGGGACATTTGAATGTTTTCCGCATCCGTAGGGTTATTTTCTCCGGATGAAGATACCGTGCCCGCGTAACTGTAGAGATTGGAAGATGACAGATCCAGATTCAAAGCCACGCGCACACCATAAGAATTATTCACATGGTAGTTATAAACCTGGCCACTATCGTTGACACCTCTTGCATAACATGAATAACCCGGCGAGCGCAGCCACCATGTGACATTCCCTGCATAATCTGAAGATGTGTTAGCTTCAAGTCCACGTGCCTTTGCATATGCGCTGCCCTGACAGCGACGCGCTTCATCATATGTACCTTGATTTTTTACAAATCCGTATCCTGCTGCTGTATCTGTCACGCCTGTTTCTGATTCCGAAAGCAGAAACAGCTTGTCTATGGTATCATTGCCGCCGTTTGTTCCATAACTGATACTATTCTCATTTTTCACGTCTGTATTCCGTATGGCAGCCTGTTCCGCTCCTGTAAATGCAGTATCTATAAAATTGTTTACACTGTAATTTGTCCCTGCACTATTACTTGTGGAATCGTAACCGTTCAGCCAGCTTCGTATCGTGCTTTTCTCCCACGTAATAGATGTATTGCTCGAATGATAAGGTTTGTAATCCAGCGCAACGTCCGATAAAAGCAGCGCTGTATTTCCATCTGTGCTCAATACACGCCATTTGATAGGATCTCCTCCATAAAATTTTCCATTAATTTTATAATACCGGATACCATCCAGCGTCACTTCCCCCTTTCCCCAGTATTCCTGTTCCAGCCTGTAGTAGAGCGACGGATCTTTTGCCGCCGTAATCTCACTCTGGGGGTATCGTCCAAAATACACGCAGTCCCAGGTCGTTTTTTGTCTGGCCTGCATAGAAAACTCTTCTTCTCTGCGCGGATTAGACAACGAGGCTGCTCTTGCCGCCGTTTCTGCTTTCGCTTCCACCGCCTTCTGCGGAACCCACCCGATTGCCAGCGCAAACGCCAGCATCAGAGACAACGCCCGCCTGAAGCATGTCGATTTGTTCTTTTGTTTTTCTTTCACTTTCTTCCCTCTCCTTTGCCGTTTGTTTTGATAAAATCAAATGTTCTAAAATATTTTTCAGCTTTCTCTTCATTCTCTTCTTATTGCTAGAACGGAGCCTTTTTATCACCTTCCCACTTTCCTTCAGATAAAAACGAAAACTCAGATAATTCACTCCCTGTGCAAGCGGCATAATCTGTGATTTCTGATTAAACTCCAGTTTACATTCCTTCTTTATACAATTATGCACATAATTATACATCTGTGCAAGAGCGTTTTTAATCATTCGTTATCCGAATAAATTAAGATTTCATCATCCATATAGCGCGTATAATAGCGAATCTGAAGTTTTTCTTTGATCAGCCTGTCCAGTCCATCCAGATAATACAGCGCAAACCACGAGCTTGTCTGGTTTCCAAGCGGCACGCCCTTTCCCGGCTTACATGCATAACTGTCAATAAATAAGCGGATTAACGCGCATATCTTTTCTTCTTTGTAAAATGCATTTTGATAAAGGTCGTACAGGATTTCATGATCTATGCTGTCAAAATATTTTTTTATATCATATTTCAAAAAATATCCGTCCGTCCTATACTCCCGATAAAAACGGCGCATAAAACCATCCAGACGATTCATTGCAAAATGCGTGCCTTTCCCGATTCTGCCTGCCGCATTGTCATAAATCAGATGCCGTTCCATAAACGGCTCGATTACATTGTCACATAACGTATGCTGTACGATCCTGTCCCTGTACTGTAAAGCATGAATCAGCCTTTCTTTCGGATCCCGGATCTGAAACTGCTCATAGGGACGCACTTTGTATTTGCCGTTTAAAAGCTCCCACTGTATCGCATAGAGCTTTTGTCCAAGATCCATCTCAAAATCTATGACTTCTTTTTTACATCTTTTTCCCCGTCTTGATTTCAGATGCGCCTGATACAAAACGTCAAACCTGCACATCTCATCGTATGTCATCTTTTGTTCTCTCACATCCTTTCTGCCGTCGGGCGGAGGTTCTGATTTTTACACTGAGTAAAAACAGAACCCCCTGCAGCGAAGAAAAAGTTTCCCGTCTCTTCCATCCGACAGTATGTGTTTTTCCGTTGCCGGAAAGGGATTCGGTTCCTTTGAAAAAAGGCGCGGATGCTGTTTCCCAAAACAGCATTACAGGCCATATCCTTTTCAAATCCACGCGCACACCACGAGAATTATTTACATTGTTACTATTATTGTTGACGTAGCCAGTATCATTGACGTTGCATGCATTATTTGTATTATTGCCCGGCGAGCGCAGCCACTGCAACCTTATCCCTTATATCTATTCTGATCGCTTCGCGACCATGCAATCAGCAGACGTGTAATCTCTGTCGACTGAATAGATAACTGCTCGTACTGTTTTGGCAGGATACAGCCCTGCTCTCTTGCAAAAAGCTCCATATACCCCAAAAGTTTCAAATCCACATACGCATCTTTCTGATATTGTTTTCTTTTTGTAAGATGCATAATGTCTTTCCCATCCTGCACGTATACCATATTTGCTCTGTATAAACTCTCCACAATATGAAGGCTTAGATTTTGCAGACGGCTTATCAGGGTAAAACGAAATTTTTTTGGCGATTTTTCTGTTATGGCAAACATGTAACTTGCCAGATCTTTTGCTTTGACTATAACAGAAAGCTCACTTTCCTTTTTTCTCATATCCCAAGGATTCCTCCCTTCGGTGATTCCCATTTCCCGAAAAACAATCTGTCATATACAAAATTGTAATTTTGTCAATTACCCCGCTCCGCTTATTTTCAAAGCGCGGTCACTGCACCAGTCCCAGCTTATCCAGTTGTCTCATATGTTCTTTTCCCGTAGAAATCAAATAAATTCTGGTCGTTTCAACCGAACTGTGTCCCAACACATCCGCCAGTTTTACAATGTCTTTGCATGACGCGTAAAATACTGCCGCAAAAAGATGACGCAGATTATGCGGAAATACTTTTGAGCTTTCTACTCCGGCCTCCCTGCAAAGATTTTTCATTTCCTGCCAAATCTGCTGTCTGGACAGCGCGTTTCCTTTTTCGGTCAAAAAAATTGCTCCGGAAACAATGTTTCGCTTTTTTGCGTAAAAAAGCAGCTTTTTCCGTAATTTATTTGAAATCAAAATAATCCGCGTTTTCCCTTTTGTGTAAATTTCAGCCCTTCCCTTTTTTACGGCTTCCGCGGTGATGTCTTTTACTTCCGACACCCGTATGCCTGTTCCGCAGATGGTCTCCATCAAAAGCAAAAGCCGCTCTTTGCCCTGCCCTCTGGCCGCTGACAGCAGCCGCTCGTATTCGCGTCTGCATAAATCTTTCTCCTGATCGCGAAAGATTCTGTTTTGTATTTTTAAAAATTTCAGCTTTAATTCCGTCCATCCCATAAACCCGAAAAATCCGTTGACGGCGGACAGCATGGAATTAATGGTAGCGGCCGCATATTTTTTCCGGCACAGTTCTTCTTTCCATTTCAGCACAAGGTCTTTGTCCACACTTTTTTCTCCGACCCATTGTGAAAATGCGCGTATATCTCTCTCATATTTTTGAATCGTGCTGCTTTTCTTTTCTTCACTGACAAGATACTTTTGATAATCGCAAATATTTTGATCTTCCATCTGATGACTCATGGCTTCTCCCTTCTTTTACTCTGAAAAATAAACGTTTCCAGTTTACCACAGGAGCTTTTAAAAACAAAAAGGCTGTTTCACTTTGGTTTTCTGCTTAAAAAATAAATCAAAATGATACCCTTCTTCTTTTATGAATTTTACTTCCTCCCAAATCCTGCAGTAAAGTTTTTCATGTATATGGCTCCGTATAGATTTATTGGCAAAAAGAAAGTCCAATCTTTTATATGCGTCAGTAATTATTTGTACGGACTTCTTGAAACTGCAAAATTCCCGTTCTAAATCTTCTGCCGCAAAACATACATTTTCCAACGCTTCCTTCCTCTCATTTTTATATTCACTGATTGAAATTAAAAATGTAACACATGCGCTTGTAAACAAGCCGCCCATTATGGCTATTCCAAGCTGCCTGAGATCAGACAAAAACCTTGTCCCTCCGTGTATGCCTATCAGTTCGTAGCATCGGAGCTGCAGGATAACAAGGCCGATGATTCCAATAATTGCAATACCACCCGTAATATACAGATTGCATTTTCTGTTTTTCAATTCAATTCCCCCTCAAAATCCCACTAGATGTTTTAAACCTTTTTGACCAACCGCCATGACAGAAAAAACAGCGGACTGTTTTCTGATACGAAAACAATGTCCGCTGCTCTGCATTCATATTTATGCCAGTACTGGCTCTCTGCCTTTTATGATGGCATCTACTTCCTCCATGCTTTTCCCAGCCACGTCTGCTATCTGTTCTAACGAGTAACCCTTATGGTACATATTCAAAATAAATCTGACTTCTCCTTCTGCCCTGCCTTTTTCCCTGATTCCCTGCGATAAATTGCACATTGCGACCACTTCCTCTCTCATTTTATCATCTAACAGGATGCCATACTCCGTTTCCAGAATCCCTAATTTCTCATCAACAGAAAGCTCCATTGACAATGTCGCGCTTAACAGACGATGCATCTCATATTTATCATCATGTTTCGGAAGTTCGTCTGATATTCCTATCATAACAATATTCAGCAGGTCAAGCCCGCCTTCCCACTGGTGAGAGCCTAATATGTCATCTTTCGCCAGATGCACATGCGCCATGCTGCCCTCGTTCATGCCCATACATACCCATATCGAATATACACGGCGTATGTCGTCATAATTCATCTTGACAAAATCCCTTTCCTTCTGCGACGAGATCAGGCGGCTGACATAAAAAACCACCCTGTTTAAGATACGGTAGCCTGCAGGTTCCCCTTTTTGAGCCTCAATATTTACAATCACCTGCGAAATTCCGTCTTTCTCTTTTGCCGCATTTGTCAATCCCGGCTCTAACGGAACCGCGCTGATGAACGGATCACCTTCAATATAAGATATAGCCTCTTTCGGGTCCATGCCCAGAAACTCATCAACCGTCTTTACCAGAATATGCGCCAGAATCATTTTATTTCCTAACAGCCGTTTCGCCTTTTCATCATATTGCGCATCCGTATCCGACGCGCTTACCGCATTTTTTATTTCCATATCCACGGGCATGGCCTCCTTATCATACATCTGGCAAACTGAAAAGCCATTCCCGAAAGGTATATGACCTCAAAATTATTATATCCCGAAACTGACGCTGATTCAACTTTTAAATTATAAATATTTCTGTAATGAGAAAATCATTTATGCCAGCCCGATGCTACCAGCGCCAACATATTTATAATGTTGATAAAACCAAAAATTGTAATGTATGTATAAAAGTGATTATGAAAATTGTGAATTGATTTTTTCGTCATAGCATGACACAACCATGCCAGACTATGAATGAGATTTTTACCTTGATTTATATATAGCAGTTATAAAATTGCATGCCAAAAATGGGCGGAAAATCCGCCCATTTTTCTGACTTTTTTGAAAATGTCTCTCATGTCATTAATCTTTCATATGCAGCTGTAAAGTTCTATTTCCTTCGATACAAGTCTTTCTTTCTTAAATTATGCAATCTGGCGCGAGGCATCCAAAAAAACTTATCAGAAGTCCGGATGTGCTATCTCCAGGTCTGGGACTTCCGTTTATAATACTAAGATTCATCTTTTATGATTCTCCTATTTTCCCGCATAACTGCTCTATAGACTTCAAAAAAGCCACCTCGTGCTCTGACACATTGAAGTTGATGCTGTTTCTGCCTACCAGACGTTTCGCCGTATCTTTTTCCGATTGTGTAATGTGTTCGCCATAAAAATATACACAAAGCCGAAATGACTTTTAATAACGCGGCTTATGATGCGTTTCGTTTTCTATCTTCCTGAAAAAAGGAAGCAGAAAAGAAATGCTTCGTTCCAGGACATTTTTCACAAAAGGACTGTATCCTCCATAATAGCATTGACTGATAATCGTAACCGTATCCACTTGTGATAATATACTCCCCACAGTTTCATATCCGTCTTTCACTACGCATTGTCCCGGGGTTTTAATCCATCATCCAAAGCATCCCGTGCAGTTTTTTATGTAACCATTGTTGGAGATGATCTTTGTATCTCCTTCGATTTGCTGATACATCTGTTGAAATTGCAGATCGGTCAAATCATGTATGATAACATTCATTTCTCATTCTCCTGCCGCTTCCTATGGGGAATCAAATGGATTTTATGATTTCTTCGATCTTCGTTTCCCAGTCCTTGTCATACTCTACATTCGGCATCGTCACAATACCTGATAAGCCATGAACCAGGGCCCACATCGCAATCACTTTATTTTGCAAAACAGCCTCTGGCATATCAGACTGGCCAAAGGCCTGTACCGCAGTTTGTTTTAATATTTTCAGCGGCGGAATTTCATCTTCGTCCGCACAATCCAGAGATAAGTTGATACGAACCTTCTTTCTGGAAAAAAGAAAATCGAAATACAACGGATTCTGGTAAAAAAATTTCACATAGGCAGTCCCAAGCATAGGGAGAAGCTGTGGCGTATCGGCATACTTCTCTGCTGTTTCTTCCAGTGTTAATGTAAGTAAATCAATAATATGCTGCTGGATTGCCGCAATAAAATCAGCCTTGGTGCGAAAATGGGCATAGGGAGCAGCATTGCTGACGCCGCATTTTTGAGAAACTTTGCGTAAAGATAAACTTTCCTCGCCCTGTGTGCCGATTACTCTTAACCCTTCTTCAATTAAAGCATTCCACAGGTTTCCATGATGATAATGTTTTTTTTCCATAGTAATCTCCAATCTTATCAATGATAAGATTGTACCATTAACAGAAAGCATCGTCAAGACGGAAATTCCGGTATATTACATACCTTCAATCGTATTTAATTTATGAAAAGTATTCTGAAACAAACACACAAGTTCCCTCTCATATAGTTATTTTTCCAGCATCATCAAGCAGCTGTCCAGCTTTGCATTCACATAACCCGCAAACAGTTTTTGCATTGCGCCAAAATCATGTTTTACATGGTATTCCTTTCATCAATTCCAGGTTTACAAGCAGCCTTCCGGTCCTTCCATTTCCGTCAGCTTATGTCAAGTATGGGACAAAAAATTTTGTAAATAATTTTACTTTAAATAATCTGCTTACAGATGGCAAACTGATTTTCTAATTTTCTTGGAATAACACTCGAAAAATCTTCAATTATATGTTTTCCATATTTTATACTAAATATTTTCATGAATAACCTACATTCATTTTCTGTGGCAAAATTATATTTATCATTTTCTGTAAACGGAATAGTAAATATAAAAATAGTATCTAAAACCCCCAGTTCCCCATAACAGTAAGGTATTCTATCTTATCAATACTGTAGGCCCCGCCCATGACAATGGCCTACATCTTGTGTCTGAGGTGGCTCTCAAGAAAGAAAATTTCCGGGTGGCTCTGAAGAAAGAAAATTTCCGGGTGGCTCTGAAGCGGGAAACTGGTGGCTCCCAAGGGGGATAATA
>CAJUJL010000049.1 GCA_910586725.1 uncultured Lachnospiraceae bacterium
TTTATGTCTGAAAAAATCATCAGGATCAAGTCAGGGAACGAAGAATTCACAATGAGTGTTACAGAAGAGTCCTATGAGGCGTGGAAGAATAGTGCCTCGGAGGAAGCGGGCATGGCACGAGCAGGGAACTGGCTCCCTGCACCCACTATCTACCGTTTACGAACATATAGCGGAAACCCCCAATTACATACTGAACGAATTATTTTTTCACATATACACTATTTAAATCACTGTAGAATATATCACATAAACCGAACTAATATGCCATCCGAAAAGAAAACGCTTAATACAATATTTATTAATTGTATTTCTAAATATTTAAATCTTTATTTAGAATACATTCAGCCTATTAATACCGATAGAATAAAAGTAGCAAAGGATCTTCTTGAAATAATTCAAAAAATAGAAACGGGAGAAGAAGATAGTGTATTATATCAGTCTATATCTAGCGCAAAGCATTCTTAACGGTTATTAAATTGCATTTTCAAATTGAAAAATTTAGGTATGAGTCCAAATGAAGGGGAGCATACCTAAATTAATTTTTCATTGTGATTAATATTTACTATAGCTACAGTAAGATTAAAATATTTAGATTTTTTACTTTCACTTATTCCTATTTAAGAATAACTTTTGTAAAGTCTTAAATCAAAATTTTCAAAAGTGTTCCAAATTACAATAGAGAACTTTTTTCAATCAAGTACTCTGTCATTAAGTATTCAGTTTAAAAAAGATTTACTTCTTTATGTTCTCAAATATAATTACACTTCTATGGATGAACCGGAGGAAAAGGGAGAGGTTCAGGAGGAAGTGACAGCGGGCAGGCCGTCATGGCGTGTGCAAGTGGAATATTCTAATCATACAACGCAGGATATAGTGGGTTATGATGATTATTTGCCAGATTAGGCAGAAGAATTATATTCGTTATTGATGCAGTATTTTAAACAAGAACAGTTAGATTGAAAGGAAAATACAGGTGTGTAATAGGGAGATTTTGATTAAAGAAATCCTAAATTTTATTAAAAAAGAAGGTGATGACAATGTATAACCCACAGCTTGAAACATTTATCCGCGTGGCAGATGCTGGCAGCTTCAATAAAGCAGCAGAAGAAGCTTATATAACCCCGACAGCAGTCATAAAGCAGATCAATCTTCTTGAGGCTTCTTTGGATGTAAAGCTGTTTGACAGGACGCATAGGGGTTGACTTTGACAAAGGCCGGAAAGTCTTTATATCAGGACACGAAATATATCATCCAGTATTGCCGGGATTCCGTCATCCGGGCAAAAAATGTCATTCAGGAGGATACGAAGGTAATCCGTATCGGGAGTTCCCCAATGACCCCGGCACAGCTTTTGATGCGGCTCTGGACAAAAATACAGGTAAATTGACCGGAGATGAAATTCCAGATTGTCCCGTTCGAGAACACGCCGGAAAATGCCAGGGAAATATTAGCGAATCTCGGAAAAAATATTGACGTAATCGGGGGGATATTTGATGAGACCATGCTGGACTTGCGCCGCTGTGCAGGGCTTGAATTATCCCGTGAGCCATTTTGCTGCGCAGTTTCCATCCATCATAGGCTTGCGGCAAAAGACCGGCTTACGGTAAAAGACCTTTATGGGGAGAACCTGATGCTGATGCGCCGGGAATGGAGCAATTATGTGGACAGGCTCCGGGATGACATCTGGCAGAACCACATCCAGATACATATCGTGGATTTTGATTTTTATAACGTGGAGGTTTTTAACCGTTGTGAGAACAGTAATGACGTATTGCTGGCGATTCCGGGGTGGGCCAGCGTACATCCGCTTTTAAAAGTCATTCCGGTGGAATGGGAACACAGCATCCCATATGGCCTGCTCCATTCCCCGAATCCGTCTGAAAATGTAAGACAGTTTCTTACTGCTGCGCAGAAAGCAGTGTAATAAATGGGGGATATGTCTGTTGATTTTTGTTAGGTAATTCTGCGTTAAAACGCAGCAAAAATCGGCGCAGTCAACGTCAAAGCACAAAAAGATTTGTCGTTGACTATAAATTTATATGTTATAACTTTTGGGTATAAACTAATGAAAAAAAAGAGACTTCTCTTTCAGTCTCGTTTTTTTTATACTTTGTTTAAAAGCCGGATGGCCATAACGGGATGCCCGGAGGGTATTTTTGGAGCATAGGAAGAAGGGTAAAGGCTGGATATTTATGGGACAGGAGGGTGATATGGAATTGAAATATGCTGTCCTAAATGTCATGCTGATATGTCTGCTGCTCAGTCTTACAGGCTGTGGGGCTGACAAAAAGGCAGACAGGGAAAACCGTGCAGGATCAGGCCAGGAAGGGGAGGCGGCTTTGCTTATGTGGGGGCAATGCAGGACAGCTTTCCCCATGCGTTGGAATTATCCCAAAAAGGATATCATGCATTTGCCTTGATCTACCGTCCCGGCGCACAGACAGCATGTGAGGATCTGGCAAGGGCAGTCAGTTTTATATTTGAACATGCGAAAGAACTGGAAGTAGGGACAGAGCATGCGGTATCATTTTGGGAAACTCAAACAAAATATTAATAATGACGAGGATGGGAAGATGAATAATTTTATTTTTGAGAATGCAACAAAAGTCTTATTCGGTAAAGGATGTGTGAAAGAATATTTATGCTGCCTGATAAAAGGCTGCGGGGATACGGTGATGCTGGCGTATGGGGGAGGCTCGATCAAAAAGAACGGCGTATATGATGAAGTAGTCTCTATCCTGAAAAAAGCCGGAAAGCATATCGTGGAGTTTCCCGGCATTATGGCGAACCCTACTTATGCAAAAGTTTTAGAGGGCGCAAAACTGGAAAGGGAAAGCCAGGCCGGATTGATCCTTGGCGTTGGCGGCGGTTCCGTCATGGACTGTTGTAAAGCGGTTTCCATTGCCGCCCGGTATGACGGCGATGTGTGGGAGGATTTCTGGGAAAGGCCGGGCATTTTTGATTTCGAGCCGCTCCCGCTTGGCGTGATCGTCACAGTGGCGGGAACCGGGAGTGAATGTAACGGAGGGGCGGTCATTACCAATGAAGAACTGAAAATAAAGACCGGACGTGATTATCCCAAATGCAATCCCCGGTTTGCCCTGCTTGACCCGACGTATACATACAGTGTCCCGAAATTCCAGATGGCGTCCGGCAGCTTCGACATCCTTTCCCATATCATGGAGATCTATTTCAGCGGGCCGGATGAGGATAATGTTTCAGATGATATTGCCGAGGCGCTTATGAGGAATGTGATCCGCAACCTGCGGGCGGCGATCCGAAACCCGGAGGACTATACTGCCAGGAGCAACCTGATGTGGGATGCGACAATGGCGGAGAACCGGATCATCAAGCTTGGCAAGCGCACAGATTTCCAGTGCCACCAGATGGAACACCAGCTTGGGGCATACACAGACTGCAACCACGGCGTAGGCCTGGCGGTCCTGCATCCAACGTATTACCGCCATATTTACAAGGACGGGCTTGCAAAATTCAAACGGTTTGCTACGGAGGTATGGAACATTTCTTCTGACGGAAAGACAGATGAGGAAACCGCCCGCGCCGGGATAGACGAGCTGGAAAGGTTCATCCGGGAGATCGGTCTGTCTGCAACTCTACAGGAGATGGGGATCCATGGGGATGTAGATTTAAAAGCGGTTGCTGATTCCTGCGCGGTCGTGCCGGGAAGTTACCGGAAGCTGACACAGGAAGAAATTTTTGAAATTTTCAAAGAGTGCTTTTAGATGATTGCAAAACAGCCCGTTTTTGGCGGGCGTTATACAAGATTTAAAATCTGCCCGAAATCCTTTAGCTGGCGTTCGGTTTCCACAAGGCTTTGGCGGGCTGTTTTTGCCAGCGTGGACTTGGCGGCAATCTGTCTTTCCAGTTCGTAAATGGATCCTGCCTCGCTGTAACTTGCCGCTGCTGTTTTGAGGTTCTGAATATCCGCCCAATGCTTTAAGCCGGGGCTTTCTGCAAACTTTTCCGCAGAGGTATCAATGAGGGAGCGGTTGGAATAGTTCTGGACAACCGTCTTTTTCTTTTTTGGGAATGCAGCGCATCTGTCTGGCGTATTGCGGCTTTTTTCCCTTGCGGCTGCCGTTTCCTCAAGCCGTGCTTTGATCCGTTCTTTCGTGTATTCCGCGCCGAGGGATTTGACGCTGCCCTGGATAAAATGTTTCCTGTCTAAAGGGCGGAAGGAAATGTATTTTAAAGTGTTTTCACCAAATGCCTCGCCTTTGATTTCGTAGCCTTTTGCGCAGATGAGGGCGATGCAGTCCTCATATGTTTCGGCGGTTTTTATGGCTTCGTCAATATGCT
Organism: uncultured Lachnospiraceae bacterium; assembly: GCA_910586725.1. Lineage (GTDB taxonomy): Bacteria > Bacillota > Clostridia > Lachnospirales > Lachnospiraceae > Roseburia_B. The sequence goes on from CAJUJL010000049.1 coordinate 4,321, forward strand.
TTTTAAGCGTGGTTTTCCATGAAGCGTTTTGTTTTCCGGTGAGCCATTCTTTATAAGTTTTCCCGCGCTCGCCGCTTGGGAAAATGACGGACAGGCCATGTTCCGTACACAGCTCGTCGCTTAAGTTTCGGATGCGCCAGTAGGATTTTTTGCAGTCATTGTATTTTTTGTGGTCGATGTTGTCGGCAGCGCAAAAAATGATGTGGTTATGGACATGCCCTTTGTCAATGTGCGTGGACACGACATAGGAATATTTTCCCTCCAAAACTTTGTCCGCAAGTTCCACTCCTATCTTATGTGCTTCCTCATATCTGACCTCGCCGGAGAAGAAAGACTGGTATTGAAGTTAAGGCAGTGAGCGATGAATGTCTGGCAAAAAGTGCAGCAGTTGCATGAGGCTGAGAGGCATATCTTTGATAATGATACTTCCGGGTTTTCCGGTCAATTTAGAATGACGGTGCGATACCGATGTGGGCAGAGTAATGACCTGCCACTCGTATATGTTTTTTGATAAATATTTTGTTTATCTTTCAATCAGAGAGGGCAATAGATTGTACTTTTTGATTGGAAGACAAGCCATGAAAAAAGTTTTATAAAATAGCGGAGGGCGGAATGGAAAGAAATACGTGTGATGTTAAAATATCTGAAAAGGTATTGCTTACGATTATTGAAGCAAATGCGTTTAGTGGAATAGGTTTGAACAAGTTGAGAGATTTGACAAATGATCCTCGATGTCCATTTGTATTTTATGTAGAAAACGCAAGATGATAAAAAGAAAGGCCTTTGAGAGGTTTTTGGAAGAGAAAATTGAGATATAGAACATTTGGGCAATCCGGCAGAACAAGATATGGACATTTAAGCCTGAATATGGTAAAATGAAAGCTGCTGTATTGGGCTTTTTTCTAGCAATAGAAGGAGGCGTACATATGGGAAAAGACTTGAAAGGTCGTGATTTGGGAGTAGGAATATATCAGCGTCAAGATGGACTGTATTCAGCCAGATATACAAACAAACTGGGGAAACGAAAAGAAAAATATTTTAAGAAACTGCAGGAATGCCGCCAATGGATAGCAGATGCACGATTTATTGATTCGCATTCGGATTTGACCGCGGGCGAGAATATGACCGTTGAAGCTTGGTTTGATTATTTTATCAATGATATAAAAGGCGATACAATCAGACCAAACACGCAGAGAAATTATAGAAAGCGGTTTGAACGGAACATTAAAGAGCATATTGGCAGAATGCTTCTTTCGGAAGTGAAACCTATACATTGTCAGGATATTTTGAATAAGATGACACCAACATATGCAGAAAGTACGGTGTATCAGTGCAGAATCACCATGTCATTCCAGCATTAACATCACTATGAATTTGCATGTTCATGTAACAGATGATGAGAAGAAAAAAGAAGTTGAAAAAATTGAAAAAATGCTAAACGTAGTATAGCTATCTGATTGGCGTAGGAATTGGCGTAGTTGAATATTGGCAGCAACGTCAAAACCTAAGAAATCAGGGACTTTGAGATAAAGGAGATAGAGAAATGAAACTAGGAATTGTAGGTCTTCCGAATGTAGGAAAAAGCACGTTGTTTAATTCGCTGACAAAAGCAGGTGCGGAGTCGGCCAATTACCCTTTTTGCACGATTGACCCCAATGTGGGAATCGTTGCGGTCCCGGATGAGCGTTTGAAGAAGCTTGGAGATATGTATCATTCCAAAAAAGTAACGCCTGCGGTGATTGAGTTTGTAGATATTGCGGGTCTTGTAAAAGGAGCGAGCAAAGGAGAGGGCCTGGGCAACCAGTTTCTTGCCAATATCCGCGAGGTGGATGCGATCGTACATGTGGTGCGTTGTTTTGAAGATGACAATATTGTTCATGTGGATGGGAGCATTCATCCGGTTCGTGATATTGAAACAATAAACCTGGAACTTATATTTTCAGATATAGAGATTTTAGAGCGAAGGATTGCAAAAACGTCCAAAGGGGCGAGAAATGATAAGACGCTTGCCAAAGAACTGGCTCTTTTAGAGAGGATCAAAGAGCATCTGGAGGGCGGTGACCTGGCAAAAACATTTGAATTGTCCGGGGATGAAGAAGAGGAAGCGTGGTTTTCGTCTTATAATCTCTTAACGGCAAAACCCGTTATTTATGCTGCAAATGTAGCGGAGTCCGATCTTGCGAATGACGGGGCGTCGAATGCGTTTGTAGAGGAAGTCAGACAGCAGGCGGCTCAGGAGCAAAGCGAAGTGTTTGTGATCTGCGCTCAGATCGAGCAGGAAATCGCGGAGCTGGACGATGAGGAAAAGGCCATGTTTTTAGAAGAACTGGGATTGGACGAGTTTGGCCTTGAAAAACTGATTAAGGCAAGCTATGGCATTCTTGGGCTGATCAGCTATCTGACTGCGGGAGAAGACGAGACAAGGGCATGGACGATTAGAAAAGGCACGAAAGCGCCGCAGGCCGCTGGTAAAATCCATACAGATTTTGAGAGAGGGTTTATTCGGGCGGAAGTTGTAAATTATCAGGATCTTTTGGAATGCGGAAGCCTTGGAGCCGCCAGGGAAAAAGGAATTGTGGGACTGGAAGGCAAAGAGTACGTCGTAAAGGACGGGGACGTTATGCTGTTTCGGTTCAATGTATAGCATAGCAATGGTATAGGACAAAACCATTTGGAATAGACTAAAGAGAAAGAAAACAGAAGGTCTTTTTCATGCGTTTATGTGAACTTCAGGAGAAGGAAGTAATTAATGTCTGTAACTGCAGGTGTCTTGGAAATGTAATTGATATTGAACTGGATGAAAAGACGGGATGTATCCAGGCGTTGATTGTACCAGGGCCATGCAAACTTTTTGGTATGTTTGGACATGAATTTGAATTCTGCATACCCTGGAAGTGCATTGTTCGTATGGGGTCGGACATTATATTGGTAGAAATTAAAGAAGAAGATTGCAGAAGAAAATTGTAGGGGGTTTAAAATGAAGTGTCCATATTGCAGCAGCGATAATACAAGGGTTATTGATTCAAGGCCGGCAGACGACAACAGTTCGATTCGCCGCCGCCGTTTGTGCGATGACTGCGGGAAGCGTTTTACTACGTATGAAAAAGTAGAAACCATACCGTTAATTGTGATTAAAAAAGACAACAACAGAGAGCAGTACGACCGCTCGAAAATTGAAGCGGGTATTTTACGGGCCTGTCATAAACGGCCAATTTCCGTAGATCAGATCAATGAGCTGGTAGACGACATCGAAACGGAGATTTTTAACAGAGAAGAAAAAGAGATTTCCAGCTCTGTGATCGGAGAAATTGTAATGGACAGGCTAAAAGATCTGGAAGCAGTTGCATATGTAAGGTTTGCATCGGTCTACCGGGAATTTAAAGATATTAATACATTTATGAATGAATTGAAAAAAATACTGGATACATAGGGTCTGTACCCCTTCAAGGAGTTTTTATGAAACATATATTATATCCGGATGAATATCTGCGTTCCGCATATGAAATTGATTATGGCAAATTATACAAAGAAGGCTGCCGGGGAGTGATTTTTGACATTGACAATACTTTGGTTCCGCACGGCGCTCCGGCGGATGAGAGAGCGGTTCAGTTGTTTGTCCGGCTAAAGGAACTGGGAATCGACTGTGTATTGCTGTCGAACAACAAAGAGCCAAGAGTAAAGATGTTTAGCGATAAAGCGGGCGTGCGTTATATTTTCAAGGCAGGAAAGCCCAAACCCGTAAATTACAGGCGGGCCATGGAGCTGATGCATACGGATACGGAAAGCACGGTTTTTATTGGCGATCAGATTTTTACCGATATAGCAGGGGCAAATCTGGCGGGAATACGTTCTATTTTAGTAGAGCCCATGAATCCAAAAGAGGAGATTCAGATTGTGCTTAAGAGGTATTTGGAAAAGATAGTTTTGTTTTTTTACAGGAGGAGATTTTTATGAAGATTGTGGTTGCGAACGATCATGCGGCAGTAAATATGAAGAAAGAAATCATGTCTTTTGTTGAAGATCTTGGTTACGAAGCGCTCAATGTCGGCACGGACAGTGAGGAAAGCTGTGATTATCCTATCTATGCCGAGAAAGCGGCAAGGGCGGTTGTGGATGGCGAAGCGGATTGCGGCATTTTAATTTGCGGGACAGGCGTTGGCATTTCCATTGCGGCAAATAAGGTAAAAGGAATTCGCGCAGCCGTGTGTTCCGATGTCACAACGGCGCGGCTGGTCAAGGAACATAACAATGCAAATATGATTGCATTTGGAGCCCGCATTGTAGGAACAGAGCTTGCAAAAGATATTGTAAAAGCTTATTTGGATGCCAGATTTTTGGGTGGAAAACATGAACGGCGCGTCCATATGATTTCTGAAATTGAGAAAAAGCAGAATTAAAACGAGAAGCAAAGGGCAGACTTTATAAAAAACACGAGAGGATTTCTGATATGGCAAAGCGAATTTTAAATATGAAGCCGTCTGAACTGAAAAATCTTTCAAAAGAGGAGATGATTTCGGCGATTGCGGGCAGTGAAGGAAGGACGCTTGTCTGCGAGACAATAGGCATAACGGTTCCCATGCTGACAGATGTAACGAATGCGGAGTTTGCATCGTCTATGGGAGCGGATATGATTTTGCTGAACATGTTTGATGTGCAAAATCCTATGATTTTTGCGCTTCCCGAAGTTGATAAGATGGAAACGGTGCGTGAGGTGAAACGGCTGACCGGACGCATGGTAGGCATTAATTTGGAGCCGGTAGACGATGCTCTGGCGTCCGACAATGCAGAAACAATCTGGGCGATGAGCGCGGGACGCCGCGCAACTGTTGAAAATGCCGTACTGGCACAGAAAATGGGTGTGGATATGATTGTTTTAACCGGAAATCCGGGCAATGGGGTGAGCAATGAGGCAATCGTTTCATCTCTTCAGGCCATTTCAAAAGAAATTGGAGATCAGATTGTGCTTGTGGCGGGAAAAATGCACGCTTCCGGCATTATTGGCGAAGGCGGGGAAAACATTATTACAAAAGAAGACATTCGCTTGTTTGCAGAGGCAGGGGCGGATATTATTCTGATGCCCGCGCCTGGAACTGTTCCGGGCATAACGACGGAATATATAAAAAGCCTGGTAAGTTATGCGCACAGTTTGGGGAAACTGACGATTACTGCAATTGGCACTTCTCAGGAGGGAGCCGATACGGATACGATAAAAAGGATAGCGCTTGAATGTAAAATGACTGGTACGGATATGCATCATATTGGAGATTCCGGATACGTAGGCATGGCGCTGCCGGAAAATATTATGGCATACAGTGTGGCTATCCGTGGGATACGGCATACGTACCACAGAATAGCTCAATCATTGGTTCGATGAGAAGAGAATATATTATTAAAAGTGTTCAATTTGATTGGACACTTTTTGTATATATTGTATAACAATGACAGAAAAAGTAGAAAGATATTGGAAAAGTGTTATAATTAAATATCATATTTGCAAAGAAGAGGAAGAATTACCCTGCGGGTATACCTGTATGCACAAGAAGCATTTGGCAAGATTAAGAAGACGAAAGGAGTCAGGGAATGGGGAAGAGGTTTATATCTTTTATTTTAATTGCGGCAATGTGGGTGACTATGGCTGCAGGAAATCTGAAAACGTCTGTTATGGCGCAGGACGCAAGAGATGGATTTGTGGAAGTGGCGGTTCCAAACGGAGATTTTGAATCGGGGGAAGCTATGCCTAAGACAGTAGAAAGAATACCGGATACGATGGTGAAAATACAGCCCGGGAAGAAATTTATGGCGCCGGATGAGGTGGAGGCGCTTTATACGGACGGCAGCAAGGGATTGCTTCCGGTTGTCTGGAGCGGCGGAGAAGTGAATGCCGTAAATACGGATGCGCCGGGCAATTATACCGTGACGGGCAGCGTTGCGTCAGGAGCCAAAAAACATACTGCCCTTTTAAATGTAACGGTGGTGGATCCTTCGGATTTGGTTCAGGAAGTGCAAACTGACGCAATGGGACAGGTTGACTTTAATGAAAACTGGCAGTTTTATCTGGCGACGAGGACTCCGGCCGAAGCGGATGGGGGATTCGTCAACGGAGTAAAAGACGCTGGAGATTACACAACGGCGGAAATAATTGCGGAAGATTTTGATGATACGGATTTCAGAACCGTGGATGTGCCTCATGATTTTAGTATTGAAGGGAAGAAAGTGTCTTCTTCCGTTGACTCACAGGCATATCTTCAGGGCGGGCTTGGATGGTACCGTAAAAAGTTTATGGCGCCGGCTTCCTTACGGGGAAAGACAGTCGCAATTGATTTTGAAGGCGTTTATCAAAACAGCGTCGTTTATCTGAACGGAAAAGAAGTTGGGAGCTATCCCAGCGGATATACCGGATTTGCATTGGATATAACGGAAGACATAAAATATGGCTCGGAAAATGTTCTGGTTGTGAAAGTACAGAATATGTCGCCTTCCGGCCGTTGGTACACAGGAAGCGGAATTACCCGTCCGGTTCACCTGACAGTGGATAATCCGGCGCATTTTAATCGTAACGGAATCACGCTTCTTACGCCGAATTTGAAAACGGAGTATCAAGGCGGCGGCGCGATCAGCCTTGATGTCAAGGCGGATGGATATTCGGACGCCGGCAATTCCAATGCGCGCATGCATGTAAGCGTATATGACGCGTCCGGAAATCTGGTCGGAGAAAAGCAGTCAGGCGTAACGGCAATTAACCCAAGCACAGCGTTTTCTTTGTCGCTTACAGGGGCAAATGCCGTTGAGATTCCTAAGAATAAAATAAAACTCTGGAATCCATGGAATTTAGGGGAGCCGAATCTGTATAAAGTTAAAGTGGAATTGTTTACCGAAGCAAACGGAAGCGCGGATGGATATGTGCTTTCTGACAGCGAAGAGATAGAATACGGATTTCGCTGGGTGGAAATTGCAGAGTCGACAGATGATCCGGACAGCGGCGGTCTTTATGTAAACGGCGTCTATACAAAGGTCCAGGGCGTGGATCTGCATCACGACGCGGGAGCTTTGGGAGCGGCAAGCTATACAGATGCCTATGAGCGTCAGTTCGCAAAACTGAAAGCCATGGGAGTCAATGCTTACCGGACTTCTCATTGCCCGCCATCAAAGGAAGTGATGGAAGTTTGCAGGAGAAATGGCATTTTAGTCGTAGAAGAGGCGTTTGACGGATGGGGAAAGCAAAAGGCAACGTATGATTTTGGTAGATTTTTCTTCGAAGAAATACCGGAAAACTGGGCAGGATTAAAGCCAAACGGTCATACTTTTGTACCGGAATCCATCATTTCTTATTCTGGTGCAAAATATGTCTGGAGCGACTGGGTCATTCAGGAAATGGTAAACCGGGATAAAAATGAGCCGACTGTCATTGCGTGGTCAATTGGAAATGAAGTAAGGGGCACAGGGATAAAACCGGATTGGTATCAGCCAGGACAGTATGATTTGCTGGGCGTAAATCCGGCCGGAATGAATGAATATACGGAAGCAGTCCGTTTGATGCAGGATATAAAAGCAATTGACAGTACAAGATTTGTGGTAATGGGAGGGGATCAGGAGAGAGACGTTCCCGGAGCGAACAGCACATGGGGCTATGTGAACCAGGTATTGGACGGTTATGGCTTGAATTACAATAAGGCAAAAGCAGTGGATGGTTTGATCAGCCGCTATTCTGTTGGAGACAATACTTTGCTGGCAGAGTCAACAAGGGCCTTTTTCTTTGAATCGGAGTCTTCGTCTCAGACGTCGTCCAGAGGCGTGTATCTGGATCCGCAGTTTTTAAATACCGGCATCAACCAGACGCCGGGCTCCAGAGGCGGATCAAATTATGACAATGATTTTGCTTCATGGACCATGTCCAATGAATACGGCCTGAAAAAGGACCGTGACCGCAAGAAGTTCATTGGCCAGTTTATCTGGACGGGCTTTGATTATCTTGGAGAGCCGACTCCATACGGCGTTTATCCTGTGGGCGTGGCGTCTTTTGGAACAATCGATACGGCAGGTTTTGAAAAAGATTCGTTTTACCTCTATCAAAGCCAGTGGACAAAAGAGCCGATGGCGCATCTGATTCCTCAAAACTGGGATGAATGGCAGGAAGGGGAAGAAGTAGAAGTTTGGGTAAATACAAATCTTGAGAGCGCGGAGCTGTTTTTGAACGGAAGATCTCTTGGAAAGAAAAGTTTTGATGAAAAAGAGACGGCCTATGGAAAGAAATATTACGAAACGTCGGAGAAAACGCAGGATGACAAAACATGGGGCGACAGTTCTAATCCTGGCGGTTATTCCAGTCCCGGAGCCAAATTGGATGAGGGAGAACTCAATTCCGGAAAACTTCATTTGAAATGGGACGTTCCATACGAGCCGGGAACATTAGAAGTAAGAGCCTATGATGCAGATGGCTCTGTTGCGGCTTCCGATCAGGTAACGACTTCTTCCGCACCGTATACAATTCGGGCAGAGGCGGATAAAACGGTTCTCAAAGCGGATGGAAGCAATTTATCTTACGTAGAATGTACGATTACAGACGAAGCGGGTAATATGGTTCCGGATGCAGATCAGATGGTGCGGTTTTCCGTTTCGGGCCAGGCTTCAATTGTCGGCGTTGACAATGGCCAGCAGGAGAGCGATGAAATATATAAATACGGAGAGACGGAAAGCGGCAGGTATTCCGAAAGGACGGCATATCACGGCAAAGTATTGGTAATTATAAAATCGGAAAAAACAGCTGGAGACGCTGTGCTTACAATTTCCGCCAATGATTTGAAACCAGCGCAGGTAGCGTTTCGCGTGACAGAAGACGGAAGCGGATCCGCTCCTGCTGCTCCTGTGGTCAATGGAACGGAAACTTCCGCAGAACAGGTTGCGATCACGGCGCCGCAGGGGAAACGCGTTACTCTGCCTTCCGCGGTAAGAGTTCATTATACAAGCAGCGCGGGAGATTATTCCCTTATGCGTAAAGTTACATGGGGAACAATGACAAACAACAGGGCCAAGGGAACCATAGAAGGATGTAAGCTGGAAGCGGCAGCCGTTATAACGGAAGATGCAAATATGCAGTTGGATCAGGAACTGGCTACAAATACGGCTCTTAGTGGCAACAGCAGTATTTTCCGGCTGAAAGACCTGAAAGGAGAGGCGGCGGATAAAGCTCTTGCAACGGCGACCTTTACTGGTAACCAGCAGAATTACCCCAATAATATGCTGGACGGGAACGAATCTACCAGCTGGACAAACGCATATGAAAGGGGAGAATCCGTATTGCTTCCCGCAAACAAACGGTCCAGGAAATCTGACACGGTGACATTTTACTGGAATGACAGAAAAGTGATGAACCGTATTGCCTTACATTTCAAGGAAAACGCATATTGTGCGGTTCCTTCCGTACTAAAAGCGGAATACTGGAATGGGGAAGACTGGGCTGTGGCGCCGGGACAGGTTGTGCAGAAAAATGAGCAGGGGCTGGCAGAGATACAGTTCCTTCCGGTTTATACGGATAAAGTCCGCGTTTATATGGAAAATGGAACGCCGTTTACGGAAAAAGGGAATATTGAAATTATAGAAGCGTCCGTTATGTTGAGCAGCGCTAAGATGGATCCTCAGATCATCATGGATCCTCTGGTATCCGTTCAGCAGGGAGGTAAAGTGTCAATTGGCGTACAGATGGCAAATATGCCGGAAGATAAAACGGTGTCAGAACTCAGTTTTGCGCTTGCGCTGCAGGATGAAGTGTTTGAAAATCCCACAATCCGGCTGACGGAAAATGCGGCCGGGAATATGACGGTAAAAGAAATGGCAGGAAAAATTGTCTGCACATTGAAAAATGAGCAGGGAATACCGGGTAATTTAACAGATTTTGCAGTGATTGAAATGCATGTAAAAGGAACTGCCAAAGTGGGTTCTTATCAGATGGAACTTACGGATTTGAAGGCAAAAGATGTGACAGGGGGAGAAGTTGTTTTTCGGACTTCTGGAACGACGATTCGGGTTTTGGAGGAGAAAAATCCGGTTACCATTGCCCGGGTGTCTTTGAAAACTGCTATGGATGCCATTTTAAATCTAAATGAAAAGGATTATACGGTTGCAACATGGAAAGCATTGATGGATGAACTTTCAGTGGCAAAAGCCGTGTATGAGATGGCGGGAGCTACGGCAGAGGAAATTCAGGCGCAGACGGCGAAACTGCAGTCGGCCATCGCAACGTTAAAAGCGCCGGGGGCAGAGGAATATCAGCAATTGTTAAAAGAACTTGCCGAATTAAGAGAGCAAATCCAAAATGCCGGTAATGCGGAGGCTGCGGCATTGAAAAAAGAGCTGGAACAAGTAAAAAAGGAGCTGGAGGAAGCCAGAAAAGTAATTATAGTTACGGACAAGAAGAAATATACGGTGAAAAAAGGAAAGTCTGTTAAGATTATTGCGGTGGCTTCAAATGGCAAAAAGCTCTCATTTAAACCGAAAAACAAAAAAATCGTTAAAGTTTCCAAAAAAGGCGTGGTGAAAGGTTTAAAGAAAGGCTCCACAAAGGTGGTCATTTCCGTGGGCGCTTCGAAAAAAACGGTGACAATAAAGGTTAAATAACAGAACTTATTTCGGGAATAAAGTAAAAAAAGGTTGAAAAAGAAAAGCTTTTATTATAGAATTGTACAGGTGATTAAGGTTCAAACGCATTAAGGAGGAAAATTTATGATTTCAGCAGGTGATTTTAAAAATGGTATTACGATTGAGTTAGAAGGAAATATATATCAGATCATCGAATTCCAGCATGTGAAGCCGGGAAAAGGAGCTGCATTTGTCAGAACAAAATTAAAAAATATCAAAAGTGGCGGCGTCGTAGAGAAGACATTCCGTCCGACGGAGAAATGCCCGCAGGCGCGCATTGACAGAAAAGATTATCAATATTTATATGCAGATGGAGATTTGTTCTATTTTATGGATGTTGAGACATATGATCAGATTGCATTGAGCAAAGATGACATTGGCGGCGCTTTGAAATTTGTAAAAGAAAATGAAATGGTGAAAGTATGTTCCCATAATGGCAGCGTATTCGCAGTAGAACCGCCTCTGTTTGTAGAACTCCAGATTACGGATACGGAACCAGGATTTAAAGGGGATACGGCTACGGGCGCGACAAAGCCCGCTGTTGTTGAAACAGGCGCGACGGTGAATGTTCCGTTGTTTGTCAATCAGGATGATGTAATTAAAATTGATACCAGAACAGGCGAGTATTTATCAAGAGTATAAGGTATATGCGGCTATCCGGTTTGCGGATAGCCGTTTTTTATGACACAAAAAGAACAGTTGGTATCATTTTTATTAAGAAAAAAACTCCTTTTGCCGAAAACAAGAATATTAAGAGAGCAGGAGGGATCAAAATGAGCATAATCAATACAAATTATGTCCCAAAAAGCAGCGATAGTTTTGCAAAAACATATGTAAAAAAAGCAAATGTTTCCTATAACAGTATAGCATCTTCAAAAGAAAGCGTTGTGGAGGATTACAAAAGAAGGCATCCGGAAAGCGCAGCCCATGTCAATCAACAGGTACAGGCAGGCAAAAAGGTGTGGGCAAAAAACGGAGTGGAAGATGTGTCAAGAGATGACATGTCAATGGAAGAGTATCAGAAATTTTTTCATGCGCTTTTGGGTACGATTCCATATGATTCTACAAGAGTCTGTGACGTAAATTACCTTACGATCTCCGATGAGGGCTGGGAGCAGATGAAAAAAGATCCGGAATACGAGGCATGGATTCTTGGATATTTTGTGGAAGACAGATCTGTCAGAAATCCCTTTTTTGGCTGGGGAGGCAATACGGGAATGGTTTGCTTCGAACGCTTTGGAGCATCCATTGAAGAGCATCATGGCCAGGGATTCAGCAAGTCCGCTGTGAATGGAGACAAAAACAAAAAGAAGGAAGAATCCTGGTGGGATAAACGGCGAAAAAAGACAAAAGAGCTGATGATGGAGCAGCAGGTAAAAGCGGTGGAAGAGGCCAGGGCCAAACGGGAAGCGAATCTGCAGGAATACAGAAATCATCAGTTAAAAAGCCAGCAAAGGCTTAAAAGCTTTCTGACCGGGAAGCCCCAGCAGCAGTTTATGAACCAGACAGACGATCGTAAGTCTGCCGCCGAGGCTTATGAAAATATGGCGGGACTGTTTCAGAGTATTATCAGATACAGTGATTTTAAAAGATAAAAAGATCCGTATGTTTTGCATATTAAGACATTAGTTTCCGGGAGTATGCATTCTGTTTTGATTTCTCCATTCTCTTGGTGAAATGCCATAAGTATTTTTAAACGCTCTGGAAAAGTGGAGCGGGTTGTCATAACCGACCGCATTGCTGATGTCGCCCACGGTAAGCTTCGTCAGTTTCAGAAGCTCGGTGGCTTTGGTCATGCGGTAATTCAACAGAAATTCCTGAGGAGTCCGTCCGGTGGACTCCTTGAATATTTTTCCAAAGTAGCTGCGGTTTAAACCGCAGTTGTCTGCAATGTCTTCCACAGAAATGTCGTTGTGGAAATTTTGTTCCATAAAGTTTAAAGCCTCCCGTACATAAAAATCACGAAGGCGCCCCCCCTTTTTCAATTTAATAGAAGATACGGAATTTGTCATAGCATCGAAGAAAAGATAGAGATGACCGATCAGATGAAACGGAGACAAGTCGCCGTGTTCCGCGATATAAAGCATTTCATTCATCATTGTTTCGCGCAGGACGCGGGAATTTGCGTGGTAGATGGGATTGTTTAATGAAAAGCCGGCAATTTCAACGGCTTCTTTTACGCGCAGTCCGTCGAATTCCAGCCAGGCGTATTCCCAGGGAAGATTTTTGTCTGCAATGTAAGTTGTGATCTGGTTTGGAAAAATCATAAAGCCCTGGCCGCTTTTGATCTGATACGTTTGTGTGTTTCCGAAAGAGTCGTCCGCAAATAGGGTGCCCGTTCCGGAAATTACGTAGTGAAACAGAAAATGGGTTCTTGCAGCCGGCCCAAAGGAATGAGACGGGGCGCACCGTTCCCATCCGAATTGATAGAGGCTTAAGTCAACAAAATTTTCATTTGGGAAAACGGAAAACAGAAATTCTTTCATTGTATTATACTCCTGATTCTTATGTCACAGATTTATTTTGCGGCGTTTTTGTAGGCGTATCAAATGCTTTTGGCATGTATGATTTGCAAATAAATTTCATAAATATTTTAGAAATGCTCTACTAGTATAGCCGTAAATATACCAAAATGCCAGCCTATTTTTCATATATCATAAAAAAGTGGCATTTTGGTATAAAAGTGAAAAAAAGATGCTATTTATAGACGCATTATGGGATGTTAGAATGTTTACAGTAAGAAATGGATAAGAAAGATTATCCAAAAAGGTAGCCTCGGGCATACCTCTATGCACAAAGAGCATGTGCAATAATAATGAAAGCAATTTGGTAATATGTCAAGAGGAAAATGAAAAAGATTTTCGTGAAAAAG
>CAJUJL010000050.1 GCA_910586725.1 uncultured Lachnospiraceae bacterium
AAAGAATAAGCCTGTAAGCTGTTTTTCTTGCTTACAAACTTATTATACGAGGAGTTTTGCATATGAAAAATTCCCCTCTTTACTATAGCGTAGGCCCTCTTTTGTACTGTCCCGCCAACCGGGCTGACATTGCCTCTTCCATACAACAGGAGAAATTCGGCGCGCAGTATTCTCTCGCTTTATGCCTGGAAGATACGATCAACGACCGATTTGTGGCACAGGCGCAGGAAATGCTGGTCTGCTCGATCCACCAGCTTCATGACGCCTTTCGGTCCCGTTCTTTTTTTATGCCCAAAATTTTCATCCGTGTGCGCCGGCCGTCCCAAATCAAGGAAATTCTAAACCGCCTGGGAAATTCCGCAGAAATTCTCACCGGTTTTATTCTGCCCAAATTTGACCTTGCAAACGCAGACGAATACATACGCGTTACCGTGGAAATCAATCAAATCCCCACAAAACAATATTTTATTATGCCGATTATGGAAAGTCCCGCGATTATTGATTTAAACCGGCGGGCGGATATTTTGTATCAGATCAGAGAAAAATTAAAGACAGTGGAAAAATCCGTGTTAAATATCCGCGTGGGCGGCAACGATCTGTGTCATGCGTTTGGTTTTCGCAGACACAAAGACGAATCCATTCACAAAATTCTGCCTGTCGCCAATATTTTTGCGGACATCATCACGGTATTTGGAACAGACTATGTTATTTCCGGTCCCGTCTGGGAATATTACAGCCAAATAGGCTGGGACCTGGGGCTTTGCAGAGAGCTTTCCGACGATAAACTCTGCGGCTTTACCGGCAAAACCGTGATCCACCCCAATCAAATCCCCCATGTGAACCAGGCGTACGCCGTCTCTTTAGAGGATCTAAACGACGCGAAAGCCATTTTAAACTGGGATAAAAACGATCCCTCTTTTGTATCCGCAAGCGCAGACAGACAACGCATGAACGAATACAAAACCCATGCGAACTGGGCTAAAAAGATCCTCTTTCTCTCCCAGATTTACGGGGTGAAAAGTCCGGAGCCCTGAAACCGCCTTACATATCTGCCAGTTTTTTGATAATTCCGCATGATTTGTAATGTTTCAGGGGATAGGGCTCAACCGGAACGCCTTTTTCCTCCGCCAGCTTTTTGATATGGGCAAGCGACGGATCTTTTTCATGCCCCACGCAAATCAGAACTTTCCAGGGCACGCGGCGCAGCAGAACGCGCGTCGTTTCTCCTATGCCCGGCTTAATAAAATTAATGTCGGACACCGCAAAATGCCGCGCAATTTCTCTTGCTTCTTCTATTCCCAGGCCTTTCGCCGCCTCTTCTTCCATGGGATTTTCCATGGTAAACTCTTTTTCGATCGCCTCTATAAAAGCATAGGACAAATCCGAATCCGAAAGCTCCCCATAGTACATGGCCCCGTGAAATTCACCTTCCCCAATGATGTCTTTTCGATAAAACGTTCTGCTGATCAGACCGGAAACGGTAGCGTTTAAGCAGGAGCTTGGAATCAGAATATCCTCATGCGTTCCACACAGCTCCGTTACGTTTGCAGGATCCGCAAGCGCCGCAATATCCGGCGATACGCCGGGATATGCGGCCATATCTTTTTTCAACTGGCTTAATATCGCTCCTTTTCCAATCCATCCGTCCACAAATAACAGCTGCTTTGGATGATACAACGAAAGAAGATAGCGCATGGCGGCTTTATCAATTCCTTTATCCCGAATAATGGAAACAGAATAGTGCGGAAGGGAAATTCCGTATTTTTTCAGTATATAACGCCGGATCAAAATACCGGCCGGCGTACCGGCCCTTGCCAGAGACACAAGCGCCGTATCCCTGCCCCTTTGCTCCATAATCCGATCGGACAGGCGGCCGACTGCCCGCGCGGTAAGCGAAGCGTAATTTAAAAGGGCTTCTTCGTATGCTTCCATATACCGGGAACTTGGAACATATTCAATGGGAAGCATCTCCGAATAATGTCTGCCCGACTGTATCTGCCGCTCCCGCTCTTTGGCAGACTGGGGTTCCACAAGCCCCGTAATATCTTTCAGAAGAAGGCACACGTCTTCTTTTCGGTAAGAACTTCTCATTCGCCGCGCCACCCCCAAACGTAGATATTCTCATTGCCGCAGACGCAAAGCGCCTGAACCAGAGACTGTAAGCCCCTTTGATTGAGCTCTGCCGCGTCCGTTACAATAATAACACTGTCATATGCCGAAAGATCATAAATAAATGTCCTTCTGCCCGCTTCATAAAAGCTTTCCAGCTCATATCTTACATGCAGCGGATATTCCTGTTCACTGCTGACGGCAATCGGGCTTCTCGTCGTGGAATGACATTTCACAATGCATCCGCCCTCCAAAAAACACTGCCCCACATACAAAGCGGGATACATAAATTCTTCCGTTCCAATAACCAGCACGCTCTGCCCGGGCCGAACGTGCACAGATTGTCTGATACGCTCCCACAACCGTCTGCATGCGCTTTCATATGCGCCACCCGTTGTACATCTTCTGGCATTGATATAACCCGATGCCACATGAACTTCCGGCAGCGCAGCTTCTGGCGGCAAAAGCGGAACATATCTCCCGTCCCCCCGGTATGCTTCTGCAATCTCGCTATAGCTTTTATGGCTTGTTTTCAAAAGGAAGTGAATGCCAATGCCCATATCTTTGCAGATTTTCTCCGCCTCGCAGTCCATTCCATTTAACAGAGACGCAATAGAGTACTTCGCCTTCTTCGGATACCTCTGCTCTAAAATTTTCACAATTCCAAATATCGTATTTCCGGTTGTAACCTCATCTTCCACAAAAACAATCCGGTCCACGCTGCCCATCATCTGTTCTATATCTTCTCTCACCAGCTTCTGCTCCGTTGCATGGCTGTGCGACTCCGTAAAATAAAGATATTCCACATCCAACAGACTCTCCCGCGTCGTCTGTATATAATGTGCGCGCAGACAGATTGCCAGACGCGCGCCGATTGCAGTGGCCGTTTCCGCAAATCCAACTAAAAGAAGCTTTTCCCCTTCGTATGCGTTTTTTAACTTTGCGGCAAGCGCGTCAAACATTGCAAACGCCTGTTTCGGAGAAACCGGAACATGCTTTCCCTGCAGCGGATTTACAATCAGATACGTCCGTTTTTTATTATTTTCACGCTTTGCGATTTTAACCAGATCCCGCTCCAAATACGCCATATTACGCCTCATTTCTAAACAACCTTATTTTTACCGTTTTGTTTTCCTGTATAAAGCTTCGCATCGGCTTTGCTTACCACATCCGTAAAATTATCTCCGTCCTCTGAAACGGCTACGCCAAACGTCATCGTGACATGAAAACAGGTCTTATCCGACGTCGTTATGTCCAGCTTACGTATATTTTCCAGTATTTCACCTGCTCTGTACTTTGCGTTATGCAGCGGACATCCCGGAAGAAAGACCAGTATTTCTTCTCCTCCCCACCGGCACACCGTATCTTCCCCCCGCACCGCCTTTTTAAAGACTTCCGATACCTCTTTTAACGTCTGATCCCCCGCATTATGTCCATACGTGTCGTTTATCTTTTTAAAGTCGTCAATATCAGCCAGGATAACGGCATATCCGCTCTTTAACGTTTCCGAATGCTCACACCGCTCCTGTAAGCTTCTGCGGTTTGCAAGCCCTGTCAAAGCATCTGTTTTGGAAAGTTTTTCTAATTTTTTGTTCTGGTGCAGCTGCTGGTTCTCAAGCAGACGGATCTGATTCAGCAGCGTACTGAAAAACATCACCAGAATGATGAGCACGACAATATAGTTTGTTATGTACAGCAGCTTGGTTCCGTACTTACTCAAATGTATATACGAATCCTTCATAAACATCCCGTGTGTTTTTACAAAGAAAAAAGCAAGCGCCGAAAATATAACATAAAAAGCAGGATTTACCGTCTGCTTTTTCGAATCAAAATTATAGGAAGCGTAATATCCAAGCGGCAAAAGCGCAATTAAAAACAATCCATATCCGCTCTCTTCTCCGATGAGCAGCACTCCCGCAACGGAATGCACCAAAATCTGCGCGTAGGATAAATTAAACACAAGCAGAAGGTTTTTGCTTTTCCTTGCCTGAACATAACAAAAACCATATAATACAATGCTGCAAACATCGATTACAACCATCGGATATACGACGGCAAAAGCAAAAAGAACGAGCATGCACACATGATAGATCCCAAGCAAAAGCATAACAAACGACATCACCTGCTTTTTTGACAACACATATTTTGATCTTGCAGAAATATATTCCCAGACTGATTTCATAATTTCCTCCAATCACTGCCCAAATGCGGCGGCGGATATGCATATGTTTTTCCATTTCTACCAACACGATTATTCTGCATTATATCAAAAAGAAAAACCGGTGTAAAGACTCTTGAAGTACGCAAAAAAAGCGGTAGACTATAAAGTGCGCAATTTATTTACAGGAGGTTTTCCATCATGAAGCACAAAAAGAACCGCACCCTATTTTTCATTGTTTTCGCTGCCGCACTGGCTGTATTTCTTTTTGCGGCGGTAAAGCTTGGATTTATTTTCTGGGGATATTATGAAGAAGATTCTGTATACAAAGAACTGGAATCCTTTGCAGATATTGAAAAAATGGAGACGTCCGAAACTACGGACGCCCCATATGTCTCTCCGATCGATTTTCCGTCCCTTCTGGAACAAAATTCCGATACTGTCGCATGGATTTATTTTGAAACTATGGACATCAACTATCCGATCGTCCAGGGTGAAGACGATGACTTTTACCTTCATCACGGATTTTTCAAAGAAGAAAACAACTGCGGCTGTATTTTTCTGGACAGCGAATCCGCCCCCGATTTTACCAGCGACAATTCTTTTGTCTATGGACATAATATGAAAAACAAGTCGATGTTTGCAAAATTAAATCAATATGAGGAAGAAGACTTTTACAAGGACAACAAAACGTTTTTGATCTTTACGCCAACGCAGACCATGCGGTATGAGATCTATTCGTGTTATCCCGCAGAGCTTGGCTCAGATTCTTTTACCTACCGGTTTGAGGATCTTCCGTCCTATGAAAACTGGCAGACGGCCGTTAAAAGCCGCAGTCTCTACGATACGGGAATTACGCCGGATAGTTCCCAGAAAACGGTAACGCTGATGACCTGCACGCCCAGGGGCGGCAATTATCGTTTTCTGGTCCATGCACGACGGATAGAATAATGTTCATTTCCTCTTTTCCATCAGTTGCTCTTTTACCAAATTTATGATATGCTCTCAAAACAATATAATTCTGAACGAAAACGGCTCGCCAGCAGAATGAATGATAGGGAGGATGCAGGGCATGATACCCAGAAAACTATCCTATGCCATATGGCTTTTTATCCTGTCAGGCATTTTAATCTGCGGATGCTCTGACAGCGGAAGCAATCCCAACGCGCCATCTTCTGACAACGTATCTTCTGCCAAAACCGGCACGCCGCGCGACAATGCGCCGCAGGTTCTGATTCCGGAGGCTTCCGGAAGCACAGTTCTGGGAAATGACTTTATTTCCGTCGACGCTTCTCATGCACAGGAAGGTTATTTTATGGTCTTATACCAGGGCAGCAACGATAAGGTCAAACTAAGGGTACTCGGTCCGGATCAGTCAGAATACACCTATCTCTTATCCGATTCCAAAGATTATGAAACATTTCCCTTTCCCTGCGGAAGCGGAAACTACCAGATTCAGATTTTAGAAAACGCGGGCGGAGGCATGTACGCAGTCGCTTATTCAACAAATCTTGATGTATCCATAAAAAACGAATTCGGCCCGTTTCTTTATCCCAATCAATATGTAAATTTTGCGCAGGACAGCCTGACTGTCCAAAAAGGCAGCGAGCTTGCCAACGGCGCATACTCCGAACTTGAAGTCATCGAAAATATCTATCATTTTGTTACCGAAGAAATTTCATACGATGAAGAAAAAGCGCAGAATGTTTCCTACGGCTATCTGCCAATCGTAGATGAAACGCTTGCTTCCAAAAAAGGCATTTGCTTTGATTATGCCGCGCTGATGAGCGCCATGCTGCGTACGCAGGGCATTCCCACGAAGTTGGAAATCGGCTATTCCGGGGAAGCATACCATGCCTGGATCAGTACATATATTAAAGAAATCGGCTGGGTAGACAAAGTCATTCAGTTTGACGGAAAATCATGGACCCTGATCGATCCCACGCTTGCAGCCGGCAACAACCGTGAATCCGTGAAACAATATATCGGCGACGCTTCCAACTATGTCGTTAAATATTCTTATTAACAGCGTCATTCTGAAAGGAGATTATTATGAGCAGTACAAAATTTACGCCTCTGTCCGACCAGGAAACGGCTTCTTTTTGTTCACAGATGGCCCTCATATTAAAAGCCGGCATTTCCTCCGTGGAAGGAATTACCATTATGCTGGAAGACGCCAGCAATTCTGACGAGAAAAAGCTTCTTTCCCATATCTACGAATCCATGATAGAAACCGGCTCACTGCATCAGTCCCTGGCTTCTACGGCCGCCTTTCCGTCTTATCTTTTACAGATAGTTCAAATTGGGGAAGAAACCGGCAGACAGGACGAAGTCATGGCGTCCCTTGCAGAATATTATGAAAAGGAAGACAACCTTGCGCAGACAATCCGCCATGCCGTAACGTATCCCTGCATCATGGTTCTGCTGATGATTTTTATTATCGTCGTCCTGATTACCAGGGTAATGCCCGTATTTCATCAGGTTTTTCAGCAGCTTGGCAGCGCTCTTTTAGACAACGGCGTCTTTACAGGAACCTATGCAAGAATGTCGGTCATCGGCTCCCGCACAGGCGTTTTGGACGAGGTCATGCATACCATTGCCAGACAATGCGAAACAGACATTGACGCGCGTCTTTCCCGGCTTATCGCAAAAATCGAACCTACCTTATTATTCGCCTTTGCGGCTTCTTCCCTTGCTGTCATAATGCTTGCCGCAGACCTTTACAACTCGCAGACAAGAGACGCCGACAATCATTACATGACGTGCACATCCCTTTCTTATGTGAGTGAGAAAATTCATCAGAATGATCAGAACGGATTTATTTCGATTCGTCATTTGGAGGGCCAGGCATGCCTTTCTTTGGAAAGCAAGTCCGAAGACACGTTTTATATTACCTATATCTATGAACATGAGGGTATGTTAAAAGAACTTTTTGCCCGCAATGATGCAGCCGTTCATCTGGCAGACGGAAAAGCAATCATGGAAATCAAAGAATTTACGATAGATGAGATTAGTGATGGGCTGTATCGCTTTACTTCCGTTGATATGGATGGAAATACGAATACTTTAATCGCTTCGGAAAGGAGTATGCCATGAACCGCCTCTCCAGTATTTTCTTAATAGAGATTATGATTGCCATTCTGCTTTTTTCCCTGACAGGCGCCTTATGCCTCCGGATGTTTGCAAAATCCCGCCGGCTTGACGATACGGCGCAAGCTGCGGCTATGGCCGCCAGACAGGCTCAAAATGCAATGGAGCTCATGCGTCACAGCGCATCGCCGGATTCCAACGGCCAATTATCCGAAACCGGCTTCTGGGGAGACTGCATTCATGAATTTAGATGCGATTGATTTGCTCAAACAAGCTGTTACAAAAGGAGCTTCAGATATTTTTATTGTAGCAGGGCTCCCTGTTTCCATGCGATTGCAGGGAAATATCATGCGAATCGGTGAAGAAAGGCTTCTTCCCGACGACACCTATTCTGTGATTTCACAAATATACGAAATGGCCGGCGGCCGCTCCATGGACATTTTATCCAATGGGGGCGACGACGATTTTTCTTTTGCAATACCGGGCCTTTCCCGTTTTCGCGTCAGCGCCTACAAACAAAGAAATACTTATTCCATCGTCGTAAGAATTATTACCTTTACGCTTCCGGTTCCGGCAGAGCTTGGCATTCCAGATAAAATCATTGATTTTGCCAGGCTTCCAAAAGGCCTGGTTTTGATCACAGGCGCGGCGGGAAGCGGCAAATCCACGTCTCTTGCCTGTATGATTGATTACATAAACCGAAATTACAGCAAGCATATTATTACGTTAGAAGATCCGGTGGAGTTTCTGCATCGGCACGACAAGAGCATTGTCAGCCAGCGCGAAATCAGCGTAGATACGGAAAGCTACCTGACTGCTCTGCGCGCTGCGCTCCGTCAAAGTCCAAACGTAATACTGCTCGGTGAAATGCGTGATTATGAAACGATTCAGGTAGCCATGACAGCCGCCGAAACGGGACATCTGGTGTTTTCCACGCTGCATACGATTGGAGCGGCAAACACCATTGACCGTATTATCGACGTATTTCCGCCAAGCCAGCAGCGCCAGATTGCCGTGCAGCTTTCTATGGTTCTGCAAGCCGTTGTTTCCCAGCAGCTGGTTCCTTCCACCGAACAAAAGCTGGTTCCGGCCTTTGAAATTATGACGATAACGCCCGCCATCCGCAATATGATCCGCGACCATAAAATCCCGCAGATCGAAGGCTTATTGTATTCTTCTTCCGGAGAAGACCTGGTTTCTATGGACGCCAGTCTTCTTAGCCTGTATAAAAACAACCGAATTACAGCCGAAACTGCGCTTACATTTGCAACCAATCCGGAAATGCTCAAAAAAAGGATCGGCTGACCACTCAAAAAATACCGTGCGTCGGAGAAGCATACGCCTTCCCTGCACGATATTTTTTATGCCCCATACAGTCCCCAAAGATTTTTAATCTGGGGAGCCAATGTCTCAAAATCCCATTGTCTGTCACTATTGCTTTCCCGATTCGGATCATTGACAAAGAAACCATTCCCGTCATAACCCCTGATCAGAATAAAATGACCCGTATCTGTAAAATCTCCCGGCGCCATACTGCATACAATTACCCCGCCGCCATCCAGGACGTTTTTCATGGAATTCTCACTTAATGATACAACCTCTCCGTATAATCCAACCGCAGACGCGCCTGTCGTCCAAAACTCCCAGCTCGTCCCGTCCGGCGTGTGATACCCTGCATTCTGTGCAAACTCCGCCATTTTTCTTGGATTCATATCCATATCGCCTTTCAGATACAAATAGGCCATTGTCATACAGGTCGGTCCGCACCCGGCAATCCCGATCATTGCGTCTCCATACAAATCATACCCCCAGCGCTTGTCCCACTGCATCAAAAGAGGCACGTCATTTGTATCGCAGTCTTCCGACAGATCGATTTCTCTTCCCATAAAATCCGCTCTGTTTGGATAATCCTTGACAAAATCATATGTTTCTTCATTTTGCTCAAGCAATTCCTTCAGTTCTTTTGAATACACCTCTTCATTGTCTGCCGATACGATCTCTTCTTTGAGTCTGCGTATCTGCGTATTTCTCCCTCTGACCTCCGCCGCATCCGAAAACCAGTTTATCCTCCAGCATAGCGCGGCCAGAATCACTATGCAAAAACACAACAGACAAAGACAAAGGCTTCTCGCCAGCTTTCGTCTTTGCCGCCTGCGCACTCTGACAAACGTTTTCTGACACGCATACCCTCCTGCCTTCCTGTCTGAAAATCCACCGCTTCTGTCTATCGATATTATCTGCAGCTCTTTATTTTGTATTGACATATTCACAACCGCCTTTCCTGTTCTGACTCCATTATACAGGGAAAAGCTCTAATTTACCTTTAGTATATCTTTATATTTTGTTAAGAAACGATAAATTTTTGCGTTTCTTTTCACGAAGCGTTTGAAAAAAACTGCTAAGCATTTCCGAACATTCTTCCTGTAACAGACCGGTTTCCAACGCAACCTGATGATTAAATTCCTTCATTTGCAATAAGTTTAAAACAGAGCCTGCGCATCCGGCTTTCGGATTCATGGCCCCGATCACTACCTTTTGCATTCGAGACTGCACGATGGCTCCCGCGCACATCTGACAAGGTTCCAATGTAATATACATAACGCAGTCCTCAAGCCTCCAGTCGCCGCATTTTTTGCTGGCCTTTTTGATTGCCGTCAGCTCCGCGTGCGCCAGAGTGTTTTTATCCGTATTGCGTCTGTTATATCCCCGGGCAATGATGCGCCCTTCCCTGACAATCACGCAGCCAATCGGAACCTCTTCCAGCGCATACGCTTTTTTTGCCTCCCGGATTGCCGCCCGCATATATTTCTCTTCTGATTCCATTCCAGCTTATCCTTCCCATTTTTGCTCTGATATAGTATACTGATTATAACATAAGATCATCACTGGAAGAAAGGCCTGATCATGAACTTCGAATATGAAACAAAACATCTTCTTTTAAAAATTTTAAAGCCTTCTTGCGAAGCCGCAAAGCAGGTCCTGCATTTTTACAATAGAAACCGCATCCTCTTCGAACGGTACGAAGCGACGCGGTCTGATGATTTTTATACGCAAGAACACCACAATCTTATTCTGACCAATGAATTTAATCTCGCGATTCAGGAAAAATGTATTCGTTTCTGGATTTATGAAAAAGACAACCCAACGTTAATTATCGGCACCATCTGCTTTTATAATATTGTTCGTTCCGTTTATGACTGCTGTGAAACCGGCTACAAATTCGATCCTAATTTCTGGCACAAAGGATATGCCAGAGAAGCAATGACATTTGGCATTTCCCTGATGTTTCACGAATTAAATCTGCATCGCATTCAGGCGTATGTTATGGAGGAAAACAAAGCCTCCATACGTCTGCTTTGCAGCTTAAACTTTAAATACGAAGGAATCTGCCGCAAATCAATCCGAATCCGCGGCAATTGGGAAGATCACATATTATTTGCACGCGTCAAATAACCCGATACCAGTATCCAAAATTCCCCGTTTTATATTCCGCGCTTTTCGCCGTTTTAAATTCCGGAAATCCAAACATGGCCGCCATAATCTTCTCCTGGTTCAAAAATACGCCGGGAACTCCGATAAAATACCTCTTTTGGCCTCCTTCTATCATTTCACCGAAGATAATATGCCTGTAATTAAAAAAACCATGCAAAAGAAAGCTGTTGTTGCCTACGTACCAATACTTCCTTGGAAGCTCCTGCAAATCACTCAATTGCATTCGTATGCATTCCGTATCCTGACCTTCAAACGGGAAAAACAGATCCAGTTTCAACCGAAGTTTCTGAAAAACCCTGTCTAATCCTTTTTCTTCCAGAAATTCTTCCTGCGGAAGTTCCGTTGCCCGGATTGGCTTCTTTAAATCTTTCCGGTCCTCCCGATCCTGTTGGGAGTTTGTTTGGACAGACGACTCCTGCTTTTTTGATACAACTTCCCCTCCGTCTTCCTCATTTGGCAAATCTAATTTATTTGGAGCCTCTGCCTTTTGGGACGCATCTGCCTTTCGCTCCTGTTTTGGCGGATTCACTTCTGTTTTCTCTTCTTCCTGAGCGCGCTCGGCTTCCTTTTCCAGAATGTGGAACAATTGTTTTTCTATTTTTCCTTCTTTCCACTGGCTTGCAAGGTAGTGGTTTTCCTCAAACGGAATATAAATTCCTTCCATTTCCTCCATTCTTTTTCCAAAATTAGAAAGCTCTTTAGTTTCAAACGCATATCTTATATCCCCGTTACCTCTCGAAACGGCAACGCTTCCGACCGGAATTCCCTGCATAATTTCTTTATTTCTGGCAAATAAATAAACTGTGGCTTCCGGCTGCTCTACGGATAAATTGCGAATATGCACTTCCATTCTGCATACGCCGTTTCGTATTTCAATTTTGGCGAATCCGGCATTTTCCTTTTTTTCATTGTCTTCGTATTTATAAATATATGAAATAAACCGCTGTAATCCTGCCATACTGCCTCTTATACTGTTTTTATTGCATTGTATGCGTCTCAATTTAAAATATTCCGTATTCATGAAAAAAAGGGATTGACAAGCTTCCTGTACTGTAATATACTTGTCTTGAAATTAGTAATAGTTACTATTTCGAGAAAGGTTGGAAAATAAGATATGCTCAAATACAGCCGACAACGCGAATCCATTAAAAATTATCTGGATACGCATAGAATACATCCTACGGCAGAAACTGTTTATGCGGATATGCGAAAAGATTTTCCGAATATCAGTCTGGGCACTGTCTATCGGAATTTGAATTTACTGGCCGATATGGGCGAAATACTTCGTATTTCTTATGGCAATGGCCCTGACCACTACGACGGAAACACCATGCCTCATTATCATTTTATTTGTACCAGTTGTAACAAAGTAATGGATATTGAGATGGAACCCATGTCCCGGCTTCAGGAAATTGCAAGTCAAAATTTTAAAGGAACGATTACGAATCATGTGACACATTTTTTCGGGCTTTGTCCGGAATGTAGTAATATTAATTAAAAGAAAAGGAGATTATCATTATGGCAAAATTTGTATGTTCAGTATGTGGTTATGTACACGAAGGAGATCAGCCGCCAGAGGCATGTCCGATCTGTAAAGCTCCGGCCGATAAGTTCACCAAACAGGAAGGCGAAAAGTCATGGGCTGCAGAACATGTGGTAGGCGTAGCAAAAGGCGTAAGTGAAGACATTGTTGCTGATCTTCGCGCTAATTTCGAAGGAGAATGCTCTGAAGTAGGCATGTATCTTGCTATGGCAAGAGTTGCCCACAGAGAAGGTTATCCGGAAATCGGCTTATACTGGGAAAAAGCTGCCTGGGAAGAGGCGGAGCATGCTGCGAAATTTGCTGAATTGTTAGGTGAAGTTGTAACGGACAGCACCAAGAAAAATCTTGAGATGAGAGTTGACGCTGAAAACGGCGCTACGGCAGGAAAATTTGATCTTGCCAAAAGAGCAAAAGCTCAGAATCTGGATGCAATCCATGATACCGTTCATGAGATGGCAAGGGATGAGGCTAGACACGGAAAAGCATTTGAGGGTCTGTTAAAGAGATACTTCGGCTAAGAAGAATACCGGATTTTAAGGATTTTGAAGATGAAGGGAATGAACCGGAAATGGTTTGTTCCCTTTTTTTGACCGTCACAATCAGAGAGACGCTAAATAATCCGGACGCTTTTATTGTCCGAATAATGGTCAACGTTAGTCCTCCTGACAGCTATTTTAATTTCTGCCAAAATAGTGTAATAAATGCAAAACCAACTTTAAGTTTTATCTATCTTTATCTCATTTTATCACACAATGCCAAAAGTTGAGTCAAAAATTGAGTCAGAGCTTGACATTTTTCCATATTGCTTTATAATAGAGCATCGGAAAATTCCATAAAATCAAGGTTTTTACAAAATAAAACGGTGAGTTCGAAACCTTCTTTATTTTCATGACCCCGTATGTGCGCTGCTTACATGCTATATGCGCTGCACTTCAAACTTCCACTAAATAATTTCCGGGCTTTCTCCGCTTTTCATTGTTCGGTTATCCTATGTGGAACCACAAAAACAGCAATTTTTCTATCATCCCTTGGCAGCTGACGGCTGAAGCCTTTTGCGGATTACCCTCTTGCATGCTGAACAAACAGCTCCATCGAGCCAAAATACCGTGCACTCATATCATAGCGAACAATTTCAAGCTGCATTTTTTTCAGAAGTTCTGCCAAAGTTTCATAAGAAACGTATGTATAATGGTTCAGTTCGTGCCACATGCAATACGCAAACCTCTGCATTCTCGCATATGCGCAGTTGTAATTCGGTGTTGAGATCCACAAAACGCCATCGTCTGCCAGCATATTCTTTACTTTCTTTAAGACCTCGACAGGATGGAGTACGTGCTCAAGCACATCTCCCATCACAATGACGTCATATTGCTTTTCTGTTTCGTACTCATTGACATCGCACCATTTGATATTTACATCCAGAACCGAAGAAATCCGTTCGCAGTCCTCCCGACAGATTTCCACAGCATCCGCATGATAACCAAATTCCAATGCAACCGCAAGCATCTCTCCCGTGCCAACTCCAATCTCCAGATATTCCTTTCCTGACGTCAGGCTTTTAAACCGCTGGAATATCTGATTATATAACGAAAGAGAGAATTTATTTTCCAGGATAATATTATTTCTTTCATTCGTATAATGTCCGTTGATAGTTCCAACATTTCCTTTTGGGAAATTATATGTAAAATAATTTCCGCAATGTCTGCATTTCATCCAGAGCTTCGCCGGCGGAAATACCGGATTGTTGTTTAATTTTAAGACCTGCGGCGAACAATAGTGGGGCGTAATCTCTTCCCCCCTGCTTCCGCAGAACGGACATTCATCAGTGATATGCTCTTCTGCTGCCGTTCCTTCATAGCGATACGCAACTCCAAGGATTCCGGCCAGGTCAGAATGAATTGTAAATGCGGTTTTGGTCAGTTCATAACAACGCATCGGATCTTCCGTGATAAGCTGCTGCGCACATGCATATATGCCCACAGAAGTTACTTCCGAACTGCTATTGCCCGTCAAAAAGAAATCCAAAACCTGATCTAATTCTTTACGCGAAAAAAGATATTGTTCATTTTCACGCTCCTCATACAGCTTTACAGCAAGATAAGAAGCAAATATGCCTCCGGCATAATCCAGCCACTGCCTCCTTGCCTCTTCAGACAGATTATTTTCTGACAGAGAGTCCAACATGGCAGCAGAGTTTGCGGCATAGCTGTTCTTATCATTTACCATTTCATAAATAGTTTTATACAGCTTCAGAATTTTGGGACCGTCTTTTTCAGACATATATGTGGAATTGTTCAATTCGCCTATACTTTTGATAATATCCAGCATTTGAGTCATGTTTTTATCATTCCTTTCGCTTCGCTCAAGGCACAAACAAGTTATGAAAAAATGTTGTGCGCCTCCACTCTTTTATTTATAATCCCTGTAGGGAATAGCAATAAACCATGTTTATTCAGTCGCAGAATGACAGTCACTGTTGCTATTCCTTTTTATCAAGGCGGTGATACTTATGATGAAGTTAAAATACTCCATCTGCTGTGGCCTTGATGTCCACAAAAATGTTATCGTTGCAACTATCGTAATTACTAACAAGGACGGAATATCTGAATACAAGTAAAAATCCTTTTCAACCATCAACTCGGATATTCAAAGGTTTCACATCTGGCTCATCGAGAATAATTGCTATCACGTTTGTATGGAATCCACTGGAAAGTATTGGATTCCTATTTTTAATTATATCGAAAATGACATGGATGTCTGCCTTACGCATCCGAAATCATGTCTTATCTGCTGGAGCATGCCTCTGATTCCATTGATGAAAAAGCTGTCCGCAAGTTGATAAAGAAAAGCGAGAGAGCCAAATCCGATGAAATCATCAAGCCATTAAAGGTTACAACATTGAAACGGATCAGGCGAAAAAACCAGAACTTGCCCGTGCCCATCTGGATTACCCTGATGACATGATCACCCAGACTGAAGTTGAACTTTATGTCCGTATAAAACCTTATTATGAGTTCGTTGGATTTGTCAGTTCCATGCCCGGTATGACCGGGTTAAGCTCCACTATTATTCTTGCAGAAACAGGCGATTACCTGAAACCGATGATGGTACAGTGCGCTCTTGCCACAATCAAGAGCAAAAAGCAGCCTTTCACTCCTACTGATTACGAGGAATGGACGGACCCTCAAAATCATATGGAGCGTGTTGTTCTGAATGAGAACAATGTTTTTGCTTACCTTGAAAGCCTTAGTTGCGATAGTTCTAAGTTAGTAAAGCACAACAATAACTAACATTTTTCTGTTTCCTATACCTGTAAAAACGGGGTTTTATGAACCCTTATATATGTGTGTCCATAAATCCTCTTTATTTTTCACTCTTTCTCCTCTTTTTAATAGGGATATAATTGCAGTTCTGTTACAGGTCACTCCTTAGCCAAGCGTACCCTGTAACGCGAACTCAACTATATCATACTATTACATTTTTTACAACAATCCTCTGCTTTGAGTCATGACAAACGCACGAATGCGAACATTGTATCCCACAAACGATTTTTCATAGGCATCACCCCCCACAGACTGTCCGAAAACTTGATTTTCAGGCATACTTTCTTCATCTACAAATGCATCCCATGAACAGCGCATCAGCTGATTACGGTCAAAACCGGAAACATATGGCATCTCATCACACCTCAAAACGAAATATTTTCCCTGGTTTTATTATACTATATTTGAACCATAGATGCATGATTTCTGTGTACTTTATTCAGTTTTCAACGAACCATGAAGGGATATCACAGCCTGGAATGAAAATGGGGGACTGGCTCCACTACTGTTTTGGCTCCCTTGGTTTATAATAGTCTCAGGCAGGAATAAGTTTGATCGCACCTTGGAGGATTTGCACCCCGTTTTTCAACGTAAATGTTTTGCCCTTGAGCACAGCATATTGTCGCGCCTTTTATGGATAGCACGAGTAGCAAAGTCCGCATTATCTCGGGCAAATCTCCTGCCAATTCTATTGCAAAGGAGATGCTCTGTATGAAAGACCTTCTGGAAATTTCCTGTGGTCTGGATGTCCACAAAGAAAAAATTGTTGCATGTATCCTGACCGGCCCTTTGGGTAAACCGACACACTCTGAAATCCGTGAATTCACTACCCTGATCCCTGATATGATTGCCTTACGGGACTGGATTGTTTCTCAAAACTGCCGCCATGTTGCCATGGAAAGCACTGGCATTTACTGGATGCCCATTTATGAAATATTGGAGGATGCTTTCTCCGGCGATATTACTCTGCTGGTTGTTAATGCACGCCACATGAAGAACGTTCCCGGCAAAAAAACAGATATGCGGGATTCCGAATGGATATCCACCCTCCTGCGGGCCGGGCTCCTGAACGGCAGCTTTATTCCCGAAAAAAGAATCCGTGAATTCCGCGATTTAAACCGTTACCGTAAGAGCGTCATCCGTGACATCACATCCCAGAAGAACAGGGTTGAAAAGTTTTTACAAAGCTCCGGTTTCCGATTGTCCTCCTTCATTTCCGATATTTTTGGCGCTTCTGGCAGGAATATCATCCTGCATTTAATGGAGCATGGCCAGATCGACCGGGCCGCTTTAGACTCCTGCCTGAAAACAAAGACAAGAAACCGTATAGATGAAATTCTTATGTCTGTAAACGGAACTCTGTCGGAGCATCAAAAATCGTTTTTGAAGATCCTAATGAAGCATTATGATTCCTTAAAAGAGCACCTTAACGAAATTGAAAAGGGGCTTGAGGAAGATATGGCTCCATTTGCCCTGCAGGTTGAGCAGCTCAGCAGCATTTATGGGATAAGCACGACTGCTTCCTGTGCGATCATTGCAGAGATCGGCATCGATATGGAGCCTTTCAAAACAGCAGAACATATCTGTTCATGGGCCGGCCTGTGTCCGGGTAATAATGAGAGCGCCGGAAAACGAAAAAGCGCCTCTGTCACAAAAGGCAACCCTTACATAAAAAGCATGCTTTGCGAAATTGCCTGGGTGATCGCCGGGAAGCGGAATACCTATCTATCTGCCTGGTATTGGAGAATCAAGCAGAAGAAGGGCGCCAAAAAAGCTATTGTCGCCCTTGCCAGAAAACTTCTCGTAATCATTTACACCATGCTCAAACAGGGCACTCTTTTCGATGAATCCTGTTTTGAAGCCAGACGTAAAAACTGTGAACAAAAACAGCTTTCCCGATACATACGGGAATTAGAGAAGCATGGCTACCATGTGGAAGTACAAGCCTGATTCTTTGCATTAGCAATATTTCACTGACAGCAGCCAGTTTTATGACTGCTTTATTGTGATGCTTCCATGATTGTTGAAAACATTTGTTGTCAAGGTTCAATTCTTGGCTACGAGCTTTATTTTCGTAGCAATGTGCAATTT
>CAJUJL010000051.1 GCA_910586725.1 uncultured Lachnospiraceae bacterium
ATTCAGTTGTCAGAATTTACTCTCCGGCTATTTGGTGAGAATCCGAGAGGCTATTGTTTGTACGTTACGCATATTATAACACCCGATTTCAAAAAAAACAGTATATGATGAAAAAAAAAACAATTTTCACGTATATTTTATAATTTGTCTTTTAATTCTATCGTATCTGCCCAGAAACGCTTTGGAATGTTTTGAATCTGAAGCTTTGCATTTGCACGGTCTTTGATGGCAATGGATTCAAAAAAAGCGCACCAGAGATTACGGAAGGTTTCTTCCGCCTGGGAAAGCTCATCGGCCAGCGTAAGATCAAGAGTGGAGGCGTCCGCAATGATGTAGTTTTTGGATGCGCTGTGTACGGCCGCAGTCCGGTGGACTGCGTCATAAATGATAAAATTTTCGAGTGGAAGCCGGTTGGTAAAGTGGTCGGCCAGAATCGGAAGCACATCGTTTTTGGGATGAATCTGCGCAAATAAAATGCCGTTTTTTAATTCGGAGAAACGCAAAAATTCCAGCAGATGATGCGCTTCGTTTGAAGTCTGGCGGCACAGTTCAAAAATACAGGCAATACAAGGCTCACCCAGATATTCCAGAACTTTGGCGCCTTCCGGAAGAGCAAGCGCCATGACGATCGTCTGGTAAATGGCATTGGCCTTATCCATAGTTAATTTCCGGCAGTTTCCGTCGGCCATGGCGCACCGGCAGATGGTGTCATAAAATCCGGGGCCAAGCCGTTCTGTCAAAGTGCGTGAGACTTTCCGGCTTTTTTCAAAATCAGGGACGACTGTTATATATTCGGAAAATAAGGTCAGATTTTGATGTTCGGCAGAAGAAAGCCGGATGTTTTTGTGGCCGCGGCGGCTTGCCCAGGCGTCGTAGACGCCGGTAAAAATGCCGTCGATGCTGTTTTCACAATGATACACATACATTTTTATCGCCTCCAAATGACATGTCGTCAAAAAGGGAAATCTGGCGATACCCTTCTTCTCTCAATTCTCTTGGGATCTGCGTCCTGTCGGAGAGCAGGTTACGGCAGATGTAATCTTCATCCATCCTGGTCGGGTAGAGCATGCGCCCGGAGCAGGTAATAAAATACAGCGCGCGTTTTAATACAACGCCCATTTTTTTCAGGTCTGAAAAATCCAGTTTGCAGCCCTGTCTTGCTTTTACGATGCGTCGGGCTGATTTGGCTCCGATGCCGGGCACGCGCAGCAGGGTTTTATAATCTGCGGCATGTATTTCCACGGGGAAATATTCCAGGTGGCGAAGCGCCCAGTCACATTTGGGGTCCAGGTAAATATTGAAATTCGGCCGGTCGTCTGTGAGCAGTTCGTCTACGGAAAAGTGGTAGTATCGAAGCAGCCAGTCGGCCTGGTAGAGCCTGTGTTCCCGCAGAAGAGGGGGACCGCCGGGAAGCGAGGGAAGGTTTGTATCATGCGTGACATTGACAAAGGCAGAGTAAAAAACTCTTTTTAAATCAAATTTCTGATAAAGGCTTTCGGCTACGTGCATGATTTGAAAGTCGTTTTCGGGCGTGGCTCCAATGATCATCTGTGTGCTTTGGCCGGCGGGGACAAAGCGCGGCGTTTTGCGGTAGGAAATCAGTTCGTTTTTGTTTCTGACGATGCCGTTTTGAATCTGACGCATGGGTTTTAAAATTGTGCTGCGGGACTTGCATGGGGCAAGTTTGCGCAGCGCGTCGCTTGTGGGCAGCTCCAGATTGATGCTCATGCGGTCCGCAAGAAAACCGGCCTTTTCAATCAGGAGAGAGTCTGCGCCTGGAATAGCCTTGATGTGGATGTATCCCTGGAAATGGCAGACATTTCGTAAGAGGTAAATGCTTTGGTAAATAAGCTCCATGGTATAATTGGGGCTTATGATAATTCCGGAACTTAAAAACAGGCCTTCGATATAATTGCGACGATAAAATTCTATGGTAAGGGTGCAGATTTCCTCCGGTGTAAAGGTGGCGCGGGGAATATCGGAATTGCAGTTGTTCCGGCAGTAGGAGCAGTTAAAAATACATTCGTTGGTCAGCAGGACCTTCAATAAGGAAACACAGCGGCCATCGGCGGAAAAAGAATGGCAGATGCCGCAGGATAACGTATTGCCAATTCCGGTTCC
This sequence comes from uncultured Lachnospiraceae bacterium, assembly GCA_910586725.1. Classification (GTDB taxonomy): domain Bacteria; phylum Bacillota; class Clostridia; order Lachnospirales; family Lachnospiraceae; genus Roseburia_B. Next base: position 2,122 of record CAJUJL010000051.1, read on the forward strand.
GTCGCCCCGTCTGTCTATGCCGCTGGAAGTGCAGGCAACGTCATACTTGGCGGCGTCTGTCAAAACCGTCAGTTTGTCCATAATGGACGGGGAGAGATGAAAAGAAGGAGCATTGCTTCTGGTATCTAATGTGTTGTTCATTGCGGACCTCCTTGCGCGCAAACAAATGTTCTTTTGCTATTGTATCACGTACAAACAAAAATTACAAGCAGAAATCGAATATTTGTTCTGGAAAAATAAACCAAATTTCTCACAGACGGGTGTATGTCAATGAATGTCTTGCGCAGGAGCTTTAGGAGGAGTACAATAAGAAATCAGGACAAGAAAATGAAAGTAAACAAAAGTGAGGCATTTCATGGCATATTTAGGAAATCCAGGCAATACGATAGCGGCGCTGCAAAAATATAATTTTAATTTTCAGAAAAAATACGGACAGAATTTTTTGATTGATACGCATGTGCTGGACAAAATTATTCGGGAATCAAAGATTGATAAAGACGACTTTGTGCTGGAAATCGGACCGGGCATCGGCACAATGACCCAGTATCTTTGTGAATCGGCAGGGCGTGTCGTCGCTGTGGAAATTGATAAAAATCTGATTCCCATTTTACACGAGACATTAAAAGAGTACGATAATGTGGAAATTATCAATGAAGACATATTAAAACTGGATCTGATGTCTTTGATCCGGCAAAACGGCATACAAAAACCGATGAAAGTGGTTGCAAATCTTCCATATTATATTACAACGCCGATTATAATGGGTTTGTTGGAGAAGCATATGCCCATAGAAAGCATGACGGTCATGGTCCAGAAAGAAGTGGCCGAGCGTATGCAGGCGGGGCCTGGAATCAAGGATTACGGCGCGCTTTCCCTTGCGGTGCAGTATTATACCAGGCCGCAAATTGTAGCGAATGTGCCGCCCAATTGCTTTATGCCGAGGCCAAAAGTCGGTAGCGCGGTAATTCGCCTGACACGGCACAAAAAGCCTCCGGTAGAAACGAAGGACGAGCAGTTGATGTTTCGTCTGATCCGGGCGTCATTTAACCAGAGAAGAAAGACGCTTGCCAACGGCTTAAGCAATGCGGGAAATCTGCATTTTACCAAAGAGCAGATACAGCGGGCGATTCTGGAGCTTGGGGAGCCCGCCGCGGTAAGGGGGGAAACGCTTACCCTTGAACAATTTGCCCGGTTGACAGATATTTTAAAACAAATTTTAGATGAATAAATGATACGGACGCTTCATATATTTCATATTATGAAGCGTTTTTTATATCAAGTGATTTGCACGGTAGCGTTTTTTATACTGATCCCTGTAGTTTTTACGCTTTTGATACAGGGGAGCGGAGAAAGCGCTGTGGAAAATTTAGGATTGTTTTCATCCACGGAGACGGCGGAATATGAATTTGACGAGGGAATTCTCCCAGGCATTATTGCAAATGAGATTTCTATGGATACGGAAGAAGAAGCCATAAAAGCGCAGGCGGTCATTGCACGGACAAACGCGCTTCGGGCCATGGAAAAGGGGGACAATCTTCCGGAGGGGCTGACCGAAGGTGAAATGATAAAATTATGGGGACAGGAGAACTTTTCAGAATATTACAGTTTGTTGGAACGGTGCATTGAAGCTACGCGGGGCATTGTCATGGTTCATAATGGTTCTTTGATCCGGGCGGATTTTCACAGGAGCAGCGCCGGGTATACGAGAGATGCTTCGGATATATATGAAAAAGAAGAATTTCCATATCTCAAAAGCGCAGACAGCAGAATGGATCTGCCGTCGGAAGATTTTCTGAAAGTGATGTTTTATTCGCCAAAGCGCCTGATTGAAGAAGGGGGAGATCTGTTTGGAGAGGAAATCAGGGGCAGCATATCCGAGCAGACGGCAGAAGGGCTTTTGTCCAAAATATCCGTTACAAAAAGGGATTCGGCCGGATATGTGACGGAAGTTGCAATTGACGGAAATTTGCATTCCGGTGAAGAAGTGCGGCTTTTGTACGGATGGAATTCTTCCGCGTTTTCCATGAAGGAAGTGGACGGAGAAATCAGGATCGTGACCAAGGGTCTGGGACATGGGCTTGGGTTAAGTCTTTATGGAGCAAACTGTCTTGCCGGGGAGGGATATTCTTACGAAGATATTTTAAAATATTTTTATGCAGAAATAGAATTTGTTGCGCAGTATGATTGAATAAATCTCAGAAATACGCACAGACTATAGTCAGCAGCGTTATAAAAATGTAACGTGAGATAACAAATATGACTATGGATGGTGATAATATGAGAAGAGGTAATTTTTTCAGGCGGCATCAGTATAAAATAGCGGCCGTATGTATTGCCGCAGCCATTTTAGCGGTTGCGGGCACTTATATGCTTACTCCGAAAGAGACGGAAGAGACGCCGAAGCGGCAGACGGCCGTTTTGGAGGAGAAAGAAAGCGTAAAAAAAGAAGTGGCGCAGCAAAAGAAAGAGAAAACAAAAAAAGATGAGAAAACAGAAGTTGCGGAAAAGTCAAAAAAAGTTTCCACGATCGTTTATCCAAAAAGAGAAGATGTAATCAGAACCAGTGATTATGATCTTGCGGCAACGCAGGACGGCAGCGATGCGGCGCAGGAGGAAACGGTGGAAACGTCAAGCATTCAGCCCGCAGCCACGGGGGTGCATTTCAATCAGGAGGCCGGGCTTCTCTGGCCGGTGGACGGGCCTGTGATCTTAGATTACAGTATGGACCAGACTATTTATTTTGCAACGTTAGACCAGTATAAATACAATCCGGCAGTCATCATTTCCGGCAATGTAAATGACCAGGTCAGGGCGGCGGCAAATGGCAAAATAACGGATATTTCCACCAATGAAGTAACCGGCTGCACGGTGACGATGGATCTTGGAGACGGCTATACGGCAATTTACGGGCAGTTAAAAGAGGTTCCTTATGAAGCGGGCGCATATTTGGAGGCAGGAAACAGCCTTGGGTTTGTCAGCGAGCCTACGAAATATTACTCGGTGGAAGGAAGCAATCTTTATTTTGCTCTGGAAAAAGACGGCGTTCCGGTAGACCCGGTGGAATTTTTTCAGTAATCTTTTGAGCGGTATGTAAATATTTTCCTTGCTATTTCAGGATACTAAACGTATAATAAAGAATGGTGTTTGTGTAGGAGAGACGTTCTATTGATAGCATAGAACGTCTATTCCTTTGCAGGTAAATAGCAGGGTGATTGTTTATGAGCAAGCAGACGGATGTCAGTTATACTTATATTGTGGAATGCAGTGACGGTACTTTTTATACAGGATGGACAAATGATATAAAAAGACGTATTTTGGTACATAATGCAAAAAAGGGCGCGAAGTATACACGTTCCCGCACGCCGGTAAAACTGGTATATCTGGAAAAGTCGGACACAAGGGAACAGGCCATGCGCAGAGAAGCGCAGATCAAGCGTTTGAGCAGACATCAAAAAGAACAGTTGATTAAAGATGGAAAGGATTTATATGGAAACAATCAGATTTGACGACTTAGGGCTTATGCCCCAGATATTGCGTGGAATTGAAGAAATGGGATTTGAAGAGGCTACGCCGATTCAGGCGCAGGCGATTCCGGTTGTAATGGAAGGCAGAGACGTAATCGGACAGGCACAGACCGGAACGGGCAAGACGGCTGCTTTTGGAATTCCCATGCTGCAGCGTATCGACACATCAATAAAAAAGACGCAGGCGCTTATTTTATCTCCGACCAGAGAGCTTGCGATTCAGGTTGCGGAAGAGCTGCGGAACTTAAGCAGATTCATGCATGGGGTAAAGATTCTGCCGGTGTACGGAGGGCAGGATATTTCAAAGCAGATCCGGTCGTTAAAAGGAGGAATTCAGGTTATTGTAGGCACGCCGGGGCGCGTGATGGATCATTTGCGGCGGCGCACCATTCGTTGTGAAGATGTGCGGCTGGTTGTGCTGGATGAGGCGGATGAAATGTTGAATATGGGATTCCGTGAAGACATTGAGACGATTTTAGAGTACGTTCCTGAGGAACGTCAGACCGTTTTGTTTTCCGCGACCATGCCGAAGCCGATTTTAGAGATTACCAGAAAATACCAGACGGACGCCGTGACGATTAAAGTGGTCAAAAAAGAGCTTACGGTGTCCAATATTGAACAGTATTATTTTGACGTAAAGCGTAAGGATAAAGTTGAGGTTTTGACAAGGCTTTTGGATTACTATAACCCCAAGGGATCGATCGTATTCTGCAATACCAAGAGAATGGTGGACGAGCTTTCCCATGAGCTGACGCTCCGCGGCTATTTTGCGGAAGGGCTGCACGGCGATATGAAACAGGCGCAGCGGGACAGGGTCATGGCGAATTTCCGCAAAGGCAAGACTGATATTTTAATTGCGACGGATGTGGCGGCCAGAGGGCTGGATATTGACTATGTGGAAGCTGTCTTTAACTACGACATTCCGCAGGACGACGAATACTACGTGCACAGGATCGGCCGTACCGGACGCGCGGGCAGAACGGGAAAAGCATTTAGCTTTGTCAAGGGCAAGGAAGTATATAAGCTCAAAGACATTATGCGTTACTGTAAGACAAAGATTTTTGCCCAGCCGATTCCTTCGTCTGAGGATGTGGCTCAGATGAGGGCTGAAAAAGTGATGGATAAAATCGCGTCAATCATTGAAGAAGAAGATCTGCACGATATGATTAATTTCATTGAAAAGCAGATTAACGAATCCGATTATACGGCCATGGATATTGCGGCTGCGTTTTTGAAGCAGTCCCTGGGCGGATTGGAGACGGCGCCGGAAGGCTATGGCGCAAACGACCGCTATGATTATGGCAATACCGGAGCGGAAGACGGGATGGTGCGGCTGTTTATCAACATAGGCAAAAAGCAGAAAGTAAGACCGGGAGACATTTTAGGAGCCGTTGCAGGAGAGTCCGGCATGAAAGGCGAACTGGTGGGCACGATTGACATGTACGATAAATTTACGTTCGTGGAAGTGCCGAAAGAATACGCTTCAAAAGTTCTCTCTGCAATGAAAAATGCACAGATCAAGGGCAATAAAATCAACATCGAACCGGCGAACAGCAAATAATTAAGAAAATACGGCAGAGGAGGATAACAATGGCGATTGAAAAAGTGAGATCTTATTTTCAGAAGCATGGAATCGAAGACCGTATCCGGGAATGGGTGGATGTCTGTAAAGGATATGGGGACGCATAAAGCCTGTCCCCCTTATATCTCATTTCTGTATTGACATATGGGTCTACACGTTGTAAACTAAATTTGGGGTTTACAATGTGTAGACCTTTTGCGTGCAAGAAATAGTGGATACAGGAGGAATTACAGATGGCAGAATACAAGCTGGGAGAGGCGGAAATGCAGTTTGCCGAGTTTATATGGGAGAATGAGCCGATTACATCGGGCGAGCTGGTGAAGCTGTGTGAGGAAAAATTAAGCTGGAAAAAGTCCACGACGCATACGGTTCTGCGGAGAATCTGCGATAAGGGGATTTTTGAAAACAGTGGCGGTCAGGTCAGATCGCTTGTCAGTAAAGAAGAATTTTTTGCGGGTCAGAGTGAAGTTTTTGTTGAAAAAACGTTTCACGGTTCTCTGCCCCGGTTTCTGGCGGCATTTACATCCCGCAGAAAAATATCAGAAAAAGAAATCCAGGAGATTTTAAAAATCATCGAAGACAATCAGATTAAGTCATAAGGAGGGCTGCTTATGGAAAATTTATGGATTTACGGCGCTTTTTTGCAGGTTTTAAATATGAGCATTACGGCTGGCATTGTAATCTGCGGGGTTTTTCTGATTCGTATATTGCTGAAAAAGGCGCCTAAGATTTTCAGTTATCTTTTGTGGGGCGTTGTGTTGTTTCGCCTGTTGTGCCCGTTGGCGCCTGTAACGTCCGTCTCTGCCTTTCGGCCATGGAATGCTTCTGTCGATGAAGCCGGAAGAATGGAATTTGTCCGGACGATTCGAAGCGCAGGTGACGTAGGATTCCATCCGGCGGCTTCCGGGGATGCAAAACAACCGGAAGCGGATTTGCCAAAAGAAGAAAGCCAAAGAGCCAGTCTGCAAAACGGCACGTTTGATTGGAAAGAATTTGCGGCACAGACGGGAAGCGTGCTCTGGCTGGCCGGAGCCTTCGCTGTAGCGGGATTTGGCGTTGTCAGGTATCTGCGCCTGAAAAAGAAGTTAAATGGAGCGCGCCGGATCAAAGACAATCTGTATTTATCGGATTGTATTGATACGCCTTTTACGATAGGAGTTATAAGCCCGAGGATTTATCTGCCGTTTTTTTTGTCGGAACAGGAAGAGACTTTTGTTATTTTACATGAACAGACGCATATCCGCAGAAAGGATCCGTTTTTAAAACTTCTGGCCTTTTTTGCGCTGGCGCTTCACTGGTTTAATCCTCTGGTCTGGATTGCTTTTTATGAGGCGGAGAAAGACATGGAAATGGCATGTGACGAAGCAGTGATTAAGAAAATGAAAGAAGACGTACGTGCGGAATACTCCAAAACGCTTTTGTGTCTTGCCGCAGGGAAGAGGATTGCGCCCCGGATACCAATTGCTTTTGGGGAGAGCGATACAAAAAGCAGAGTCAGAAATATCATGCGCTGCAAAAGACCGGCCGTTGCAATGGCCGGAGCGGCTTTTGTTCTGGTCTTATGCTGCGTGGCGCTTTTGGGTACAAACCCGGGACAGAAAACAGGAAGCGGCGTCAAAGCGTTTGCTTCCGATACGGAAGCGTTTGGTGAGAAGGATGAGAAGCTTGCCGAATTTGTCAACGGTTGGGCCAGGGCATTTTGCTCCAGGGACGCAGATGCAATTGTGAGCATGAGTGCAAAAGAGGCGCAAAAGGCGCTGCGGGAAGCGCAGCTTTTGGATGAGTCCAAAGAAGGCCGGACGTTTGGTCATGAAAGCCCGTGGCCCATCAATCCGGAAACGGATTATCGGATTGCGGGCATGACGGAGAACGGGGCGCAGATTTTGTATTACGCATGGACGCAAGAACCTCATGTAGTTGTCTGGAGGGAAACGCTGGAATTTGTCCAAAAAGAAGAAGGTTGGCTGGTTCAATCAGAGCGGCTGGAAATTCTGGATCATATCGATTCGGGAGAAGCCTATCAAAGGGCATATCCTTTCGGTATTTCGGATACGCCGATGGATTATCGGAAAGGAGACATGGCAAAAAAGCTGCAAACGTATGCGAAGCTGTCATCCACGTGGATCAATTCCATTTTGTCAGATCCCGAACAGGCGGCGCTGTATTTGTTAAATATTGCGGAACATGGTGCGGATACAGACGCCGTCATCCAAAAGTCCGGCGCTGCGGTGGTGAAATTACGGTTTTCGGACGGTTATGAGACGATGGTTGGCATGGTGCGCACAGATTTTGCGGGAGAAGGAGAAGATCAAAGCGGCATATGGATTCTGGGAGATTATGAAGAGGACTTGCAGGGAAATAAGCCGGAAAATAATATGTTGTATGCGGGCGATTTGTTTGCGGGGCAGTATGTAGAAGCCGGCGGCTATTATGATAAGGAACAGGGAGAGAGGGTTTTGTATTCGACGGAAGCGGATATAACTCATGACGGAATACCGGACAGAATAGAATTGGTTCTTGGAACAGAGGATATGGACACGCCGGCGGTAGAATTGATAGAGGGAATTACAAATGCTTATTTGAAGGCTTATCGGGGCATAGGCGAAGGAGCGTTTGAAGAAGAGGCGTTTTATGTCAGCGGTGAAGTCGGCAGCAGCCATGCGGCAAACGGTCAGATCGGGCTTTTGAAAAAAGACGGATTGGATTATCTGCTGGTGAGCAGCATGTATTCCATTGCAGGACAAAGTGAATACAGTTATGCGGTATTTTATCTGGATACGGATTTAAAGGCGGCTGTCTGCGCAGAACAGGATTTTATTACATTTGTTTCAGATTCGCAAGAAACTTCCGGGAATACGCAGCCAGACCCCAAAGATGTGCTGCCTGATTTTAGGGATAAATTGGATCACTGGCTTTCAGATGGGATTTTACTGGTGTCCTGCGATGTGTTCGATACGCCGGAGGTCTGCATTTCCGGGCAGAATGGGGAATATCCTGCGCAGGATTATTACAACCGGGTGTGGAAACGGTTTTTAAAATAAGAAGAAAAGAGTACGGGAGGATTTATGATACAGGATATTGCGCCGCATCGTTATGATCCGGCTTATCGGGCGCCGAAAGTAAAAGAGGGCGATAAAGTGTTGATTTACCGGGAAAATGGGTTGTTATGCCATATGGAAGAAAATGAGATAGAATACGTTTCCGTAAAGGAAATTGCAGAAATTTATCCCGATATTGACAAAGAGGCCATTTTTTTATTCCGCATAGACGGTCAGAATTATTTTACATTGCAGCATGCGGCGGAATGCGATTTCAAGGGCTTTGCGTTTGTTTCCAAAGATACGCTTCGGGCAGTCAGGCCCATTTGGCGGGCGTTTGCCGGAATTACGGGGTTTCAAATACATAACTGGTACGACCAAAACCGCTATTGCGGTTTCTGTAAAACGAAGCTGCTGCATGTGCAGGAAGAACGGGCGTTAAAGTGCCCGAGTTGCGGAAGAATTCTTTACCCGCAGATTTGTCCGAGCATTATTGCGGGAATTATCAACGGAGATCAGATTTTATTGACGAAATATACGAAGGGACACAGTAATTTCAGAAAATACGCGCTTGTGGCGGGCTATGTGGAAGTGGGTGAAAGTCTGGAAGATGCGCTGCGCCGTGAAGTCATGGAGGAAGTGGGACTGTCTGTGAAAAATATCCGTTATTACAAAAGCCAGCCCTGGTCGTTTACAAATGCCCTTCTGGTGGGATTTTTCTGCGATGTGGACAAAGATGCGGACATTAAGATGGATCAAACGGAGCTGTCGGAAGCGGAATGGTTTCACAGGGATTCCATTCCCATGGAACGGTCAGAGTCTGAAATCAGCCTGACGGGAGAAATGATTGATGCATTTATAAAGAAACAGATCTAAAATATATGAAAAAAAGGTAGCAGATAATCTGTTTTGGGGGTATACTAGAAAGAACAGCATGTGAAAGGGAAGATTCGTTGCTTCCTTTATGCGCAGACAAGCGTGCAAGAATAAGGAAAGGACAAAAAGCAGATGTCAGAAGAAAGTGCGATGCAAAAAAGACGGGAAGAGGAGTCTGTGATCAAAGAAGCGCTTAGCTGGGTTATTACAATTGCATTGGCCGTTGTGGCGGCGTTATTTATCAAAAATTACGTTATTATCAATGCAAACATCCCTTCCGGTTCCATGGAGAATACGATTATGACCGGCGACAGACTGTTTGGAAACCGTTTGGCTTACAGCAGGAAGACGCCGGAACGTGGGGATATAATCATATTTAAATTTCCGGATAATGAGGAAGAAAATTACGTGAAACGCGTTATTGGGCTTCCGGGGGAAACCGTGGAAATTATAGATGCGCAGATTTACATCAATGGTTCGAAGACTCCATTGGAAGAAGATTATCTGAAAGAAGCGTGGACGGTAGCTACCGGACCTTATTATTTTGAGGTGCCCGAGGATTCGTATCTTGTTTTGGGGGATAACAGAAATAATTCCTGGGATGCAAGATATTGGGACAATACTTATGTGACAAGTGAAAAAATTCTTGGAAAAGCGGTATTTCGCTATTATCCGATTGGAGAGGCGGGTTCATTGTATTAAATATGGGCGGTTTTTTTGAAAAGCTTTTTTTTAAAGGAGATATTTCACTGGCAAAAGAGCGTCAGATTTACGGTATGCTTTGCGGAGCGGCAGGGATCTTTTTGAATATTGCGCTGTTTTTCGGTAAACTTCTGGCTGGAAGCGTAAGTTCATCCATTGCCATTACTGCCGATGCATTCAACAATCTTTCGGACGCCGGCTCTTCTGTCGTAACGCTGGTGGGATTTAAATTGTCAGGCACGAAGCCGGATACCAAACATCCTTTTGGACATGGAAGAATCGAATATGTGTCGGGATTGATTGTCTCGGCGGCTATTTTAATTATGGCGTTTGAACTGGTGAGCAGTTCGGTAGATAAAATCATACATCCGGTGGAGACAGAGTTTCACATTATCTCCATCTTAATTTTGGTTGTTTCAATTCTTGTAAAGCTGTTTATGGCGTATTACAATGGCAGAATTGGCAAAAGAATTGAATCGGCGGCAATGCGTGCGGCAGCTGTGGACAGCTTGAGCGACGCGCTTGCAACCGCGGTCGTACTGGCGTCCACTCTGACGGGATATTACACCGGGCTTTACGTAGACGGTTATTGCGGCGTTTTGGTTGGGTTATTCATATTTTACGCAGGCGTATCCGCGGCAAAAGAGACGTTAAATCCGCTGTTAGGGCAGCAGCCGGATAAAGAATTTGTAAGCAATGTTTATGAAACGGTAATTGCGCATGAGGAAATTATGGGAATACACGATCTTGTCGTGCATGATTACGGACCGGGGCGGCAGATGATTTCCCTTCACGCGGAAGTTCCGGCGGAAGCTAATATCCTGGAGATTCACGATATAATTGACAGGATTGAAGAGGAGTTAAAGCAGAAGCTTTATTGCGAAGCCGTAATACATATGGATCCGATTGTGATGGATGAGAAGACCGAGCAAATGCGCAAAAAAGTAATGGATATGGTAAGCGGTATGGGAGAAGGGTTCTCTATGCATGATTTTCGCATGGTGCCGGGCAAGTCGCATACAAATTTGATTTTTGACGTTGTGGCGCCTTTTGCGTGTAAGAAAAGCGATGCGGAGATTATTTCAGAATTGCAGCAGAAAGCATCGGAGGACTTGGAGGAATCTTGTTTTCTAAAAATACAGATTGACCGGGCATATTGTAAATTTGAGGTGAGTTCATGACAAAAACACTGTTATTTATCGGGGGAATATACGACACGATAGATTTGTTTATCGCGGCTTTTTCTGAAGCGTTTCGCAAGCTGGGATGCGTCTGTCATGTGATTGACGTGCGGCAGAAAGAAGAGGCGATGCAGATATTAAAAGAAATTTTAGAAGAGGAGCGCATAAGCGGCGTCGTTACCTTTAACAATATCGGCTATAATCTTTCGTTTTCGGAAGGGAGAAGTATATGGGAAGAAATGAAAATTCCCTATTTGAATATTCTGATGGACCATCCGTTTCATTATGCGCAGCCGCTGAAGCATGCGCCGGATACGTCTGTTGTTTTTTGTACGGACCGTAATCACACCGCGTTTTTGAAACGTTTTTATCCGCATTTAAAAAAAGTGGATTTTATGCCGCATGCGGGCATGGAAGCGGATATAAGCGGATTTACGGAAGCCGGCCGATGCTGTTTGTGTCCGGATGATTGCATCGCGCATCATCCCGGTATCAAAGAGCGTCCGATCGAGGCGCTTTATGCGGGAGGGCTGTCAAAATATGTTGCGGAAGGACTGGTGCCGGATTTGGGTGAAATCCGGGAGTTTGACGCCTTTGCGCTGACGCAGGACGTGCTTTTTGAACTGATGCGGCATCCCGAAAAAACGACAGAAGAGGCGATTGAAGAATATTTAAAATCTGACTCGAAAAATTATACGGACAGAGAATTGAATCATTGGATTACCGAGCTTCGGTTCTTAGACTCCTATGCGACGTCCTTTTACCGTGAACAGTCGGTGCGCATTTTGGTAGAGAACGGCATAAAAGTGACGGTTTTTGGCGGTGGATGGGATCAGTGCGATTGGGCGGAGAATCCAAATTTTATCTATGGGGGGAAGGTTCTGGCGCCGCAGGTTTTGGAGCTGATGAATCACAGTAAAATTGTTTTAAATACGATGACCTGGTATAAAGACGGAATCCATGACCGTATCATCAATGGAATGCTGGCGGAGTCGGTTGTCGTTACGGATGAATCGCAGTATCTGAATGAAACATTTTTCAAACAAAGCCAGACGCTTCTCGCATATCAGCTGCCCCGAATACAGGAGCTGCCGGATTTGGTAAAAGAGCTTTTGCAATCGCCGAAGAAAATGGAAGAAATAGCGCGTAACGGCTATGAATTTGCAAAAGCGCATCACACGTGGCTTCAGAGAGCGCGGTATATATTGGACAATTATTTTTCATAGAAAAAGACTGCTGCAAAATGCGGCCGATATGCGGTAAATATACGGGCCCGTGCGGGCTGATTGCTATTTCGCATATACGGCTGCTGTTTTGCGGCAGTCTCGTATTGTTCTGGAGCTCTGTTAACATATGTGATCCAGCATCATTCCGGAATAAAGCGAAGAATGATATGGAGAAGGGAAATTCTGTCCTGGTCTTTTGTAGGTTACGATCGTCTTATCTACGTATTGTATCGGATCGATCGAAACATTGTTTGCTTTGGATGAGAGCGAATTCTTGAAAGAATCCAAAACGGAAAAGACGCCGTCTATTTCTTTTTTGTCGATCGTATCGGCAAGCAAATCTTTGTCAAGAGAAATAGAGCCGTTTTCATTTACCATCATTCCGATGGATTCCAAATCATTCCGGTAGGAGAAGGATACGCCTCTTAAATCGCGCAGCAGACGGTCGCCCTGTTTGCCTCCGGAATAGCGTTCTCCAATTTCTATAAAATGGTTGTAAGCGTCAATCAGTTTCGTCAGATTGTCGGCTACCGCGTCAATATTGGTTTTAAAGCCGATCTGGGAAGGCGAATCTTCCGGGCTGATTCCGTTCAGCGTAAGTTCCAGAACGTTGTTCATGGTAAAAGTATTTGAGTAGGTAGAGTGTTCCACGCCGTCAAATATGAAAGATGAATTCATTGCCGGAGAAGTAATATGATGAATGCCGAGCAGTTCCATGGCGTCCATAGAATGAACGGACGCTTTGGGATTGATTGCAAAAAGCGAGGATTCATTTTCGCTCAATCCGGTCTGTTTGGAAGTGAGCTTTAACGCGCTTCTTCCTTTTTCGTCGGTAAGAACTTCGGCTGTCAGGCCGACGCCGGAATTATTGAACAGTCTGGAAAGCTTCTCCTGAATGGAAAGATTGGTATCATTCGGATTCACGGTGTATTGAAACTCATACGAATTTGTGGTTGTATTCAAATCAAAAGAATAGTCGCCGGGTTCAAAATCCAAAGAGCGGCTGTCTAAGAAGTTCCCGAGATTTGACTGCGGGGCAGCAAGCTGCCGGACTTCAATGTCATAATTTTCGGAAGCGTCTTTTTCTGAATGGCCGCCGATGTAAGTGGCGCTTACAATATCTTCATTGGAAGATACTGCGACCTTTCTCTGAAAAGCGTTTACCAGGCCCTCGCCGTTGTCGGAAAGAGAGGATACCACATTCTTAATCTGACGGGCGTTTTCTTTGATGTCAATTAAAAATGTAGGAACCTGCCGGTTGTTCCGAATCTTATATAAAGGCGATTCTTTGTTGATTTTGAGTATGTTGTTACAGACACTGCGCAATTCGCTTTTTTTGTGGGTATCATAGCGCGAAGTTGCCGAGTTGCCGTATGCACTTAAATAATAATGATAAGCGCTGTTGATGAAAGTCATAAATCCCTCCCCTTTCTTCCATGAAAACTGTGCTTTCTGCACCGGGATCGCATAAATCCTTTTATATTATAAGAAATAAAAAATTACTTACCTTATGTTTTATATCGTATGTAATGCCTTGAAAACTTAGCAATTTTCATAAAAAAACCAAAAAAAATTTGAATTTATTGCGCGATTTGGTAAAATATGATATGTTATGGAATGAAATCAATAGTGTGCAGCTATAAGAAAGGAGGATGCGTATGAATATATCTTCTGTATCTAATTATGGCATATACCGTAATTATGAATCTCTTTCCAGCGGAAAGCGGATCAACTCGGCTTCGGATGACGCTGCGGGCCTGGCGATTTCCCAGAAGCTGCAAAGTCAGGTAAACGGGTATGACGTCGGATCCCGTAATGCGGGAACGTCACAGGATATGTTAAAAGTTGCAGACGGAGCGTTAGGCTCCATTACAGATAATCTGCAGAGAATCCGTGAATTAAGCGTTCAGGCGGCCAACGGGCTTTATACGGACGCGGACAGAGGCGCAATTCAGAAAGAAATCGATCAGTTAAAGCAGTCGATTGCCGACACGGCGTCACAGACGCAGTTTAATACGAAGAATCTTCTGGATGGCACAATGGGCAATTCCCATGTTGCGGCAGGTCCAAACGGAGACGGAATGGAGATTTCGATGCCGAATGCCACCTTACAGGCTTTGGGCATAGAAGACTATGATGTATCGTCAGGAAACTTTGACCTGTCCGTAATCGATGATGCGCTGGAGAAAGTGAATTCCGCAAGAGGCGGTATTGGAGCTTCTTCCAACCGCCTGGATTCCGTTATGGCTTACAATGCGAACGCATCTTACAATTTGACGGCATCCCAAAGCAGAATCGAAGATTTGGATTATCCCAAAGCAATTTCAGATATGAAGCGGGACGATCTTCTTCGGACATTCCAGATGATGATGCAGAGAAAAAAGATGGAAGATGAGAATGGAAGAGTGCTTCAGTATTTTAGAAGTTAAGACGAACAGAACATAAGTCAGACCACGAAGCGGACGGCTGCCGAATGTGCGGCCGTCCGCTTTGCAACGCCAAGCCGGCTGACAAAATTGGTAAAATGCAAAAAAACATTGACGGTCGGGGGCTGTTGTGCTATTATGAAACAGCTTGGAAGTAGGTCTTTTTTTTATGCCTAAAAATTTTGTTTTTTAAAAAGACGGGCCGTATTTCACGGCATCGGCAAAACGGCATAGAAAAATACAATGAATTTATGGAGGTGGAAGTTGTGCGCACAAGAATTACATTGGCATGCACGGAATGCAAACAGCGTAATTACAACACAAAAAAGGACAAGAAAACTCATCCGGACAGAATGGAATTGAAAAAGTATTGCAAATTCTGCAAAAAGCATACTTTACACAAGGAAACGAAATAATCCGGATAAGGGTAAAGGAGTGGAATTATGGCAGATAACGCGAAAGTAGAAAAAGCTCCTAAGACGAGCTGGTTCGAAGGTTTAAAAGCTGAGTTCGGCAAAATTGTCTGGCCGGCAAAAGAGCCACTTGCAAAGCAGACCGCGGCTGTAATCGCTGTATCAGTCGTGCTTGGTTTGCTTATCGCGATACTGGATAAGTTTATTCAGTATGGTATTGATTTCCTGGTAAAATTATAATGGAGGCGTTTTATGGCAGAAGCACACTGGTATGTTGTTCATACTTATTCCGGATACGAGAATAAAGTAAAGGCAAACATTGACAAGACAATTGAAAACAGACATTTAGAGGATCAGATTCTTGAAGT
>CAJUJL010000052.1 GCA_910586725.1 uncultured Lachnospiraceae bacterium
CGAAAGGCTAACGGACAGTATGTAAGGAAAAATCAATGGAGAGAAACGAATGTAACCGTTTATATCGACCTTGATTAGAGAATGAATTATGATAAGCGTATTATTAGAAATAGTGGTACGCTTATTTTTTTGTCCGAATCGTACCTTTGATTGGCTTGTTATTTCTCTGTATAATGAAATCAAAAAAAGGTTGGTGTTGATTATGAGAGAAAAGAAAAATCATTTGTATGTGGATAGTTTTGCAAGGTGATGTTGTATCATATCAGATTTCTCCTCTAATTCTTCATGTGTAAACTTTCCCGTATTATATCTTTGAAATGCTTGTGGCGTCGCATATCCTAATCGCCGTGACAATTCCGCTTTGCTGATTCCAGCGTGAGCACAAGCCATATCAATATTCAAGATCTACTTCAGCAAATAATTCATCAAATGTAATATTCAAACTTGGGAAATGAATAATTTTCAATTCTTCCTTGTTTTGTTCTGTAATTGTTTCCCACAAATAATATTGTGGTTCTCCATTCTCATCATAATCAAGAGTATAAATTTCAACCTTTTTCTTTTGCCAATCAACAATCCAATATTCATCAATTTCTTGTTGTCTATATAAATCTTTCTTATCATTACGATCATAATTTTCGGTTGATGGGCTTAACACTTCCATTACAAAACGTGGAATATCCAAAAACACATTACCTTTTCTTGCCTTTGTACGGCAATTAATAGATGCATCTGGAATGACCGTCCTTTCCTCCCCGTCATTTGTATCCCATCTATATTGTACGTTGTCAGAAAAAACAAAACAAGTACTGTTTAACAACTGTTTTCTTATAGCAGAAACAAAATTTACAATAACAGTTGAATGTTCTGGTCTTGCTCCAGCCATATCTGTAATCTGAAAATTTAAACTCATTTTATTAACTTCCTCTCTATTTCTTTTTCATTATATCAGATTCTATCACTTTTTCAAGTTCAGAATTCCTCTAACTGCTGAATTAGTTGCTCTTGGCTATACACTTCCCACTACCAGGGCTTGTTACGGACTTTCACCGATTAGATTGCGCCCATACTGGGCGCACATAAAAAAGGTCTCACCACACGGCAAGCCCAAAGTTTATTTACAGATTGTTTTGATATGGTTTTATACAATATTATCTAATTAAAGTATCTCTTGTTCAGATGATTTGTTACTTTCGCTTCAATAGCATAAACGTAAAAATATATCCTTTTGTAACGCGCGGGCTGTTTTTCCCGTGTATAATAGTAAGAAGGCTTTGTTTGAATGGAAAGGATATACCAATGGATGATAAAACAATTATTGACTTATACTGGAAGCGTTCCGAAACCGCCATTTCGGAGACTGCGAACAAATACGGGCGATATTGCCGCCGCATAGCATATAACATTTTGCACAACAACGAAGATTGTGAAGAATGCGTAAACGACGCTTATCTGAAAGCGTGGAATGCCATGCCGCCAAAGCGGCCGAATCATCTGTCCGTTTTTCTTGGAAAAATCGTTCGAAATCTTTCGTTCGACCGCTATAACGGATATACGGCAAAAAAACGGGGCGGAGGGGAAATTCCGCTGGCGTTGGAAGAATTGGAAGCGTGCATCCCGGCTTCCTCTGATACGGAACAGGCGCTGGACGAGCTTGCCCTTGGAGAAATGCTCAATTGCTTTCTCGCCGGCGTAAAGCCAGAGGCGCGCATCCTGTTTGTACGGCGATACTGGTATCTGGATCCCGTGAAAGAAATCGCATCGTCGTCTGGCATCAGTGAAAGCAAAGTAAAGACGACGCTTATGCGCACGCGCAATCAATTAAAACAGTTTTTAGAGAAAGAAGGTGTCCGCATATGAAAGCAGAACGACTTCTGGCAGCGTTTGGACAATTGGAGGAGCAATATATCGAGGAGGCTGCGCCCGGCGCGTTGGGAAAAATGCGCGCGTCAAGAGTAAAACGAAACGCAGCGGCAGCGGCTGCGATGCTTCTGATCTTTGCAGGCGTCTTTGGAACGGCAATGGCAGTCAACGCCGGTTTTCGTCAGATGGTGCTGTCTTTTTTCCACATCGGGCAGGTGGAATCGGTGCCGGATCATAATGGGGATGGATTTGGCGTTTCCGAATCAGATATTGGAGGACTTGTCAAAGCAGAATATATTCAGCTGGAAGATTTGGCTTATGATACAGGCTTTGGCACGATTTGCCAGGTTGAACGCGAAGATGGCGGCGCGGTTTGTTCTGTCCGCTTCCGGGCAGTGCGGGATGGGGAGACGATTGCGCTGGAAACGCAGAAAAATACATTTTCGTTAAACTGGCAGGGGAAAACGTATCAGAAAGACCTTTACTGGTGCGCCAATGACGCAGAACTCTCTCTTTATTGGGACACCGAACACGGTTTGTCTGACACCGACTGGTTTGCACAGACTGTTTCCGGCCGCACAGACGTGGCGCTTCTTTATCTGTCACAGGGAAATCAGGGGGAGTATGCGCAATACCCGATGCTCTATCATCTGGACACCGGAAAAGTAGAAGATATTTTACAGGGAACCGGCGCAGAAAATCTCTCTTTTGCCTGTGAGCATGCATGGTCGGATGACTTGAACGAGGTCATTATTACATGCCGCGGTGAAAATGGCGACAAAGTATCTTATTTCTGCGATGTCGCGGCAAAGTCTCTTACGCCTCTTTCAGACCTCACCGGGGTAGAAGCGGAAAGCGTATATTTTGCCGATGACGATACGCTGTTGTTGTTGCAAATGACAGAAAACCGGGAAAGCTGCGTTGTCTTTTCGTATGATCTGAATACGGCTGCGCTTACACAAACAGTGCGTCAGGAGAAAGTTTTCGGGCATGGCAGAGAGTTCTCCGCTGAAAATTACGGCATGATGTTTTTTGGAGGACGGTACGGCGTGTACGTGCAGCCGGCAGGAGCCATATCCGTTGTCGATTTTAAAACGGGAGTCAAAACTTTGGTGAACGGATTTGTTTTCGATCCGCACGGCGACTTTCTTTCCAATCTTTCGAATACAAAGCTTTTGTACAGCGTAACAGGAGAAATCTCAGATGAAACTCTGGCAATCTCTCAGCTTGGCATTCTGGATTTGAAAGCCAAAACATTTACGGTTTTTGACCGGGAAAGCTATGAAAATTTGCAGGAATGGTCTCTTGGCTGGTTTGACGACGACCGGGCAGAGATTCGAAGCAGTCAGTCGGGCACGGACGCTTTGTATTTATATGGGATGCAGTCGTTGGATAAGTAAAATCCGGTGTTGAATATTGTCGCTCATAGTCTCCTCCTTATGGCAAAAAATAGAGCATATAGATTGATTTCTATATGCTCTAACACGGTGAATCAATGTGATTTTGCTTTTCCCTGTCAAGCAAATATTCTCTGAAAACATTTCTGTCCTTGAATATGCGAATTGTTTCAGTAAGCGATTTCCTTGTCTCCCCCCCCCGCTTTAATGCGATTTGCTGATTTGTTCCCATAACGCTTCCTCTATATCGCATGCTTCTTCATGAGAAATTGCATAACAAAATATTTCTCCATTTTTCATGAATGCAGGATTTTTCAGAGATATTCCATATTCATCATCTTCCTGGATTTCAAAAAAATCGCGTAAATTTAAAAAATAATCATACACATAGTAGTCGCTTTTTAGAACAATCATCGAATGCTTATCGTTTGGCTGATCGGTAGGAGCGGAATCATATACGGAATACAAAAAACTGTCGCTTAGTTCCGACCACCTGCTGTTTCTAAATTCTTCTTCATTATCTAAAAACGGACAGATAGTAAACACCACTTCATTTGCGTAATTTAAAATTTTTTTCATTATTTTTTTATAGGTATGCCTGCTTCCAAAATCACATGGTACAAATTTTGTATCTTTTATTTTCATGCGAATCAGCTCCGTGCCTCTGCGCAGCAACGCAAATCGAAATGATGCGGCCGCGCAGTCTCTTTTTGAGGAGTATACCACAGGAAAGGAATTTGGGGAAGATTTGAAAAAAATTCTGAAAACGCTTGCTTGTGACGCAGCGTAATGAGATATACTACGAAGAAAGGAGGGACGACATGGATCAATACAAAGCAATACCTAAGGGCTATCTGACGGTTGGTGAAGTCGCAAAAAAAATGGACGTTACCGTACGGACACTGCAGCACTATGACAGAGAGGGGCTGCTTGCGCCGTCTGCTATGAGTCCGGGCGGCCGCAGGTTATATACGAATAAAGATATTGTAAAGCTTCATCAGATTTTATCGCTCAAACACCTGGGTTTTTCATTGGATGATATAAAGAACCGGATTATCCGGTTGGATACGCCGGCTGAAATTGCGGATGCTTTGTCAGAACAGGCCGCCGCAGTCCGGCACAAAATAGAAAGCCTGTCAGAATCGCTGCGGGAATTGGAAGCATTGCGGGAAGAAGTTCTTCAAATGCAGTCGGTTAATTTTCAAAAATACGCTGACATCATTGTAAATTTGCAGATGAAAAATAATTTATACTGGCTGATTAAGCATTTTGACGACCAGACGCTGGATCACATTCGCAGTCATTTTGATAAAGACAGTGGAAAAGCATTTATGGATACGTTTCTGCAGCTGCAAGAAGAAGCGATACGGCTTCAAAACGCCGGTATTTCCGCCAAAAGTGATGAGGGACAGAAATTTGCAAAAATATACTGGGATATGATAACGGAATTTACCGGAGGAGATACGCGCATGCTTTCAAAGTTAATGGAGCTGGGACAATTTGAGGGAACGGATCAAAAATGGAAAGAAAAGCAAAGACAGGCCAATCATTATGTGGAACAGGCGCTGGATTTTTATTTTTCTCAATTGGGCATGGATCCTTTTCAGGAGGAGATGGCATGAGCGACGCTATAAAAATCAGCAATTTAAAGAAAAGCTACGGAACGCATCTTGTGCTGGACGGTTTGAATTTTTGCGTGCGGCAGGGAGAAATTTTTGCGCTGCTTGGCGTCAATGGCGCGGGTAAAACGACAACGCTGGAATGTATCGAGGGATTGCGAACATATGATGACGGAAATATTGCGGTCCATGGGAAGATAGGGATTCAATTACAGTCCTCCTCTTTACCGGAGCGTATCAAACCTCTCGAAGCAGTCAAATTGTTTGCCAAATGGAATGGGACTTCTCCGGATAAAGTAATGCTTTCGAATCTTGGTATTTATGAAATTGCGAACAAACAATACCATCAATTGTCAACCGGGCAAAAACGGCGGCTCCATTTGGCGCTTGCGCTGACGCGAAATCCGGATATTCTGTTTCTCGATGAGCCAACCGCAGGGCTTGACGTTGAGGGACGGTTATTTTTACATGAGCAGATTCGGCGGTTAAAAGCAATTGGAAAGACAATTGTATTAGCAAGCCACGATATGGCGGAAGTGGAAGATTTGTGCGACCGGATTGCCATTATTTCCGACGGCCGGATTGCGTTTATTGGAACGGTAAAGCAGCTTGGGCAGACAATCGGAGAGCGGTGTACAATCACAATCCAAACGGAACATGGAATGGAAACATATGAATCTGAAAATATAGGAGAATCTTTACTGCCGCTGCTTTTGCAGTACAAACAAAAAGGGGAAGTCATTCTGGACATACAGACAGACCGCGGTTCCCTGGAGCAGCGTTTCCTGAAAATTGCAAAGGGGGAATAACAATGGGAGCATTTTTCTATGGGGTTTCTTTACAATGGAAATTAGATATACGAAGCAAGACGCTGTTAATCACCTGCTATCTCGTTCCGCTTTTGTTTTTTGCGATTATGGGCGGTATATTTACCTCTGTTATGCCGGAAACAAGAGATACGCTGATTTCGTCTATGACGGTATTTAGCGTGACAATGGGAGCGTTGATTGGTCTGCCGCCCTCGCTTGTTGAAATTTACGGCGGCGATATGAAAAAAATTTATCAGGCAAACGGCGTTCCGTTATCCCTTGGTCTTGTTTTGGCCAATCTTTCCGCGTATCTTCATCTGTTTCTTATGAGCATAATTCTGTCTGTTGCCGCGCCGCTTGTTTTTCATGCAGAAATGCCGGAAAATACGGGTATGTATTTTATCAGCCTTGGTATTTTTATTGCGGTATCGCTTAGCGTTGCCAGCGTCATTGGTCTGGCGGTGAAAGACCAGGCAAAAACTGCTATGTTTTCTATTCTTATTTTTCTGCCCTCCGTTCTGCTTTCCGGCATTATGTTTCCGATGGAGCTGCTGCCAAAAGCGTTTGAAGCAACGGGGAAAATATTTCCCGCTTCGTGGGGATATAGAATGATGACGGAGCAGGTTTTTTTGTTGGAAAGCTTTTTGCCATTGCTTTTGATGTTTGTCTTAGCGGTTGTGATATGCCATATTTTGCTGCGCAGAATGGATCCATAGCATATTTGGTTTTGATTGGTGTGACAGATTACGCTAACTGCATGGATTGGCTTGCCAGTTCTTTTATTGTATCAGGAGATAATTCTGTATAATCAGCAATATCTTCCATAATTTTACACATAGTCGCCACTCCTTTCTCGTCCTGCTTGTAATATCTTGCTTTTTTAGCAAGCGCTTCATAGTTCATATCATCGGGATTGCTACATGAAAAATCGTGCATAAACTTACCAATTTCATCATTGCCCCGGTATTTCCCATTCACATATAGGATATGTGAACCGTCGCCAAATAATATCTTTCCCTCGTCAGTTTCCACGTAACGCTGTATATGATATATGGCTTGATTTTTTCCCATAACGTCATTTTCTGTAATAAAAATCACGTAGCTGTCGGGAATATCTTCCGTATCATCTCCGGGTTTTAATATATGCGCGTCTAACAAACTGCTGTTGTGCCGTGCCCTTTTTGCGCCTGCTCCTGCGTCTGACCTTTGTATTTCTACGTCAAACTCTTTGTTTTCGCTGTCAACTGCATGGACATCTAAAATAGCAGAATGCTCCAAATCCTGTTGATGCATCTGCTCTTTTGCACTCAAAATATCTCCTTCTTTCGCTGTTTTTATTATACATCAGATAATGTCTATTGGAAACTGAATTTTTTGTGAAATTTGTCTGCTTCAATTTAGAAGCTAAAAATTTAAGCAAAATTTAAGGTCTCGCTAAAGACATTTAAGGAAAGAATCCGTAAAATAAACGGTACAAAAGGAGGCATGGTATGAAGCAAACATTGTTAGAAACGAAACATTTAAGCAAATCTTTTTCAAACGGCGGCACAATGCAGCATATTTTAAAAAACATAGATCTGACGCTTTTTGCAGGAGATTTTACAGTGATTATGGGGGTAAGCGGAGCGGGGAAATCCACGTTGCTGTACGCGCTTTCGGGGATGGATACGCCGTCGCTTGGCACGATTTTTTTTGACGGAGAGGAAATTTCCGGTTTTGGGCAGGATAAGCTTGCCATATTTCGCAGAAAGCATTGCGGATTTGTGTTTCAGCAGATTTATCTGATTGACACCATGTCTGTTATGGATAACGTGCTGGCCGCGGGGCTGCTTGTAAAAAAAGATAAAAAGGCTCTTTTGGCGGAGGCGAAAGCATTGTTTGACGCCGTGGGCATTTCCGAACGCGTGCAGAAAAAGTTTCCGACGCAGATTTCCGGAGGGGAAGCCCAGCGGGCGGGCATCGTCCGCGCATTGATTAACCGCCCGCAAATGCTTTTCGCCGACGAGCCGACGGGAGCTCTAAACTCCCAATCGGGTCTTGACGTGCTGGATACGCTGACAAAGTGTAATGAAACGGGACAGAGCATTGTAATGGTGACGCATGACATGCGGTCCGCAAGGCGCGGCAATCGTATTTTATACTTAAAAGACGGCGTCATTTTAGGAGAATGCAATCTGGGAAAATATGTGCATGGCGATTTGGAACGGCATGAAAAGCTTTCCGGATTTCTAAAGGAGATGGGGTGGTAGTATGCGAAAAAGTTTTCTTCTTGCCCATTCACAGCTTAGAGGCGCAAAAGGACAGGCGGCCGCCATCGTCGTACTGATGTTTTTAGCGGCGTTTATGCTGAATCTCTGGCTGATGCTCTTGACGGATTACAAACAGAATTTTGACCGCTGTCACGACAGGCTGCATGCGGAGCATGTTGTATTTGCGGCAGACGAGGACAGCGAAGAGATGCGGCAATTGCTTACGCAGACGACGAAGCGGGATAAGCGGACAGACGAGGTGTTTTTGGATGAAGCCATGCACATGATCGGCGTTTTTGAATATAACGGCGGTGAAGTGACCACGGAGCTGGTAATTTTAAACCGTAAGACTGCTGCTTTACGCCGCATCGGCAAAGTGGAGATTTTGGAAGAGGGAGATGTTAAAAGCGGCGTTTATATGCCAATCCTGTATAAGTCGGAGGATACCGCCATTGGGAAAACGGTTACGATTACGATTGGAAGTAAAAAAATGGAGTATCCTGTATGCGGATTTTTCAACAGCGTAATGGCGGGTTCGCATAATTGCAATATGTGTCAGCTGCTTTTGACGGAAGACGCATACGAAACGCTAAGGCAGGACGGCGGCGTGCCCAAAGCGACGCTTTGTTCCGTCCGCATCAAAGAAAAAGAAGACAGCGAAGCTTATGAATCTATGCTGAAAAATGCCATATCTTTAAAAAAGCCCGGGGTTCGCACCGTCAGCAATTCTTATGCGCTGGTTTCTGCGTCCCGCTATATATCGCAAATGATCTGTTCCGGGATTTTAAGCGCGATGGCTTTTTTCATTCTGTTGATTGCGCTTGTTGTGATGGCGTCCAACATCCTCAATTATATTCAGGAAAATATGAAAAACCTGGGCGTGCTGAAAGCTTCGGGATATACGGGACGCCAGTTGTTTTATTCGCTTTTGCTGCAATTTTTGGGGATTTCCATGGGTTCTCTGGCAGCGGGAATCGCCGCGTCGTATCTGGTTTTTCCTTATCTGAACGATATGATGGTTTCCCAGACGGGCATTCCGTACGAAATCCGTTTTTTGCCGCTGCCGTTTTTTGCCTCGCTTATGATTTTGGGCGGGGCGGTATGGTTTGTCGTATGGCTCTCTTCCCGCCATATGAGAAAGACGGAGCCGATTATGGCTTTGCGCCAGGGCATTTTTACGCATAATTTCAAACGAAATCATGTCCCGCTTACACAGACAAAGCTGCCGGTTTCTTTTGCGCTTGCGCTGAAAACGACGCTCTCCGGCGTCAAATATAACGTGACAGTCTGTATTACAATGCTTGTATTGTCGCTTGTCGTTGTGTTTTCCGGGGTGATGGTGAGAAACACCATTGCCGATACGACGCCCTTTTTAGATTTAATTGCGGGGGAGACGGCAGATAGCTGCATTGATGTTAATGAGCGGATAGAGGAAGATTTTCTGCAAAAAATCAAAAAAGATAAGCGGGTGGAAAAAGCATACCTTTACAGTTCTACAGAAGTGCGGCACGTCGGCGAGATTGGACTCGTGATGACGATTTGCGATGATTTTTCCAAAGTCAACAATCGGAGCGTGGTTTTTGAAGGAAGATTTCCCAAGTATGATAATGAACTTGCGGTCGCTGCAAAATATGCAAAAGAGAGAGGCATTGAAATTGGGCAGGAAATGACGATAACGGGAAACGGAAAGGAAGCTGCGTATCTTGTGACCGGATTTACGCAGTTAAGCAATCATCTCGGCAAAGATTGTCTGATGACAAGAGAGGGCTATGAGCGGCTGGGAAAATTGCAGAACGTAAGTTACTATTTGAATATTTCAGAGCAGACCGATATTGACGCGTTTCATGCAGACATAAAAAGGAAGTTTGCACAAGACGTGAATGCAGCGATCAATATTCAGGATGTGCTTAAGAGTTCGACTTCTGTGTATACTTCACTTATAACAGTCATTGTCGTAGCGATTCTTTTGATTAGCGTCGTCGTCATTGCGTTTGTGCTGTTTTTCCTGGTAAGAATTATGCTGGGAAATAAAAAACGGGAGTATGGAATCTTAAAGGCGTGCGGCTTTACGTCCGGACAGTTGATTTTGCAGACGGCGCTTTCGTTTTTGCCGGCAATGGCGGTTTCAACTGTTGTGGGTCTGATTGTAAGCAGCATGGTAATCAATCCTCTGATAGCGTTGTTTCTTGGCAGCATAGGCGTGGTCAAATGTACCTTTATTGTGCCGGTCGGTTTTGTTGCGGCGGCGGGAGCGGGACTTTTGCTGCTTGCTTTTCTGATTGCATGTCTGCTGTCATTGAAAATTAAAGAGATTGCGCCGAAAGAGTTGATTGCGGGGGAATGAGCGTCCGGCACGTTTGGCAATAGCATTCCTTTCCGGTTTGGAGGGTGGATCAACGCGATTGTTCCGATGCTGATTGTGCCTTATTACAGTGTGATCGGAGGATGGGTTGTAAAATATCTGTTTGAATATCTGCGCGGCGGTACAAAGACTTTAGCGGGGGATGATTATTCCGGCTGTGTTTGCCTTTTCGGGCGGAGATCCGGATACGTTAAAAGCAGGGCCTTCGTTGATGTTTATTACGATTCCAAAGGTATTTGCAAACATGGGGTTTGGAACGGGAGCCAGGATTTTGTTTTTCCTTCTGGCGCTGCTTGCGGCGGTGACAAGCGCGATTTCTCTGGCGGAATCCGGCGTGTCTACGTTTGAGGATCAGCTTGGATTCGGCCGTCATAAGTCCACACTTTTGATGGGAGCGGTCATTATTTTATTTGGTTCTGCCTCCGCGCTGGGCTTTGGCGTGCTCGATTTTGTCACGCTGCTTGGAATGTAGATACTGGACTTTTTTGATTTTCTTACGAATTCGCTGATGATGCCTGCAGCCGCGTTGTCTACTTGTCTTTTGATTACCCGCGTTGTCGGGCTAAAAAGAATAGAACAGGAGGTTGGTCAAAAATGTATTGCTTTTTCATGCGGTATCTTGCTCCGGTCTGCATCGTGATTATTTTGATCAGTTCAATCGCAAACGTGTTTGGATGGATTACAATGTAGGTTTTTTAGTTGAAAACTGCAATTTTGCCGTAAAAATATGGTCTTCTATCTGCAAGACCAGATCGCCGTTCATTTTTTTCATCATTTTTCGGACGCTTTTTAAGCCAATCTGCGTGCTTCCTGTGGGAGAGTACAGAGATTCCTGTAAAGAGTCGGATGCAAAGGATGCGTTATTCTGATTGCGCAGATAGGATTCCTCTTCCTGTTTTATTTTGTTACGCACAGAAATCAACAGAAATTCTTCGAAAGAAGCCGAAATGAACACGGCTTCTTTTTTATCCGCGTATTTAATAATATTGGAAAAAAGATTGTTCAGTACGCGTTTTGCCATCGCCTCATCCGCAATGACAGAGAATGGGGAAGCGTTCTGGTCGTCTGGCTCGGTAAAACAGAGACTGGTCTGAAATCCTGCCAGCCGTAAAAAATCAGAATGCTCCCGCAGGTTATCAAAGAAAAAGGAAACGGGCATCTCTTCAGGCTGTAATTCTTTTGCAGAATCCGCGGCTTCATCAAAGACCAGGGCGTATTCAAACATCCGGTCCGTCATCTCTTTTAAATCGTCAGCTTTTCCAATGCAGCGGCTGATATAGTCGGTCTGCAGATCCGGATTTCTGTTCAGCCGAAGGATTTCCAGGTATCCCTTTAATATCGTAAGCGGCGTGCGCAGATCGTGGGATAGCGCGGCAATCAGCTCCTGATTGGATTGATGCACCTGTTGTTCATGCAGGAAATTTTCGTGCAGCGTAAACCGAAGCTTGTCCAACTCCAAAGCCAGAATGCCAATTTCATCATAGCCTGATTTTTTCACGGGCGTAATCAGATCTCCCGAAGACATCTGTAAAATCGCCTGTTCTAAGCGGACGATGGTTTTTATTTTTTTTCCGACAAAAAACAGTACGGTAAACAGAAACAAAAAGACGCATAAAAACAGGCAGAATATGGCGTAGGGAACCAGGAAGAAAGAACTGTGGTAAAAAGAAACCATAACGGAGGCGTAACCGTTCTTAAATTTGACCGCCCGTTCGTAATTCTGGTTGACGTCTTCATCAATCCATCGGTAAGTCATTTGAAAAAATGTGTTGAACGGTTCGCTCCAAAGCATGGCTTCCGGGAAGCAGCTTGTCCGGTATAAGCCGTCTTCCAGGCCGTAAATTGAGATGCTGGTATATTCGTCCGCCAGCGAGAAAAAAGGTTCGATTGCCCGGACGGCTTCTTTATCGTCCTCGGAATCCGGAACATTGTATTTTTTTGCTTCTTCAATCAGATTTCCCCAGAAATCGTCGTCGGGCGTTGGAAAAAACTTCATACTGGATGGGAGGTTTTGGGCCAGAAAATAGTAGGTATTCCATTTTCTGTGCCAGAGGAAGCGGAAAAGCGTCAGGCAGAGAGCCCCTGTAACAAGAATCAGAAGAATCAGTTTGGTACGTATTTTGATATGTAAAACGCGTTTCAAAAAGGACTTCAGTTTAGTCAAAATGATACCCCTTTCCCCATGCCGTTTTGATAAAAACGGGATTTTTTGGATCGGCTTCGATTTTCTGGCGAAGATTGCGGATGTGTACCATAACGGTATTGTTTGCGCCGTAGTACCAGGGATCGTCCCAAACGGCTTCATAGAGCCGCTGTGCGGAAAAAATCTGGCGGCGGTTTAGGGCGAGCAGCCGCAGCATTTCATATTCGGTGCCGGTCAGCTCTATTTTTTTTCCGTGTAAAAAAACTTCGCATTCTTCGAGATAAATGTCCAGTCCATGCAGGGAAACCTGCTTTGGGGAAGACTGCATCTGTCTTTCTTTTCCCTGGTAAACATGGTAGCGGCGAATCAGAGCCTTTGCGCGTCCAATCAGCTCCGGATAGGAAAACGGTTTTTCCAGATAGTCGTCGCCGCCGCTGGAAAAGCCCAGTATTTTATCACTGTCGGTCGTTCTGGCGCTTAAAAAAAGAATTGGGGCGTTGCTGGTTTCCCGAATGTTCTGGCACGTTTCGTAACCGCTCATTCCCGGCATCATAATATCCAGAATAATCAAATCAAACTCTGTTTGCTTAATTTCATTCAGGGCAGTCTGCCCGTCTTTTGCCTCTGTCACAAGAAAGCCCTCTCCCGATAACAGCACTTTTATAATTTCACGGATTTCCGGGTTGTCGTCTGCGATTAAAATGTGCGGCATATTTTGTGTCATGGTTTCAGTCTCCATGCTGTTTTCCCATTCTTTTCAGCGCGTCTTCCATATCAAGCCCCTTTCCGTCAGAAATCTGCCGGCGTGACTCATCAAGGTCGGAAAAAATCTGTTCCTGATTGAGCGGGGTAAAAGTTGCGTCTAAAGTACTCATGGGAAGACTCCTTTCATGATCGTAATCTGTAGGAAAAGTAATTCTTCCTATGGATAGATTATACGCGAAAAAAAGTCAGAATTCAATATGGGGGAGAAAGGGATATTGCCGTTGACTACAGGAGTATATTACGTCGTTGACACTCCTTTAAAAATCGCAGATTGACGCTTAATTATTCGGGCGCATACAAATAGCAGCTTTGCACATGGTCATTTACCATTCCAATTGACTGCATATATGCATATACGATCGTACTGCCTGCAAATTTAAAACCGCGTTTTTTTAAGTCTTTGCTGATTTTATCCGAAAGCGGCGTTGCCGCAGGAATTTCAGCTTCCGATTTGAAATGATTATGGATAGGTTTGCGATCAACATAAGACCATATAAACGCATCAAAACTTCCATATTCTTCTTGAATTTTGATGAATTGCTGTGCGTTTGTAATTGCCGACTTGATTTTCAAGCGATTGCGAATGATATTGGCGTTTTGCATTAGTTCATCAATTTTTGCTTCATCATAGAGAGCGATTTTTTGATAATCAAACTGATCAAAGGCTTCTCTGAATCCCGTTCTTTTATTTAATATCGTTATCCACGATAATCCGGCTTGCATACCTTCAAGAATTAGCATCTCAAATAGTTTCTTATCGTCATGAACTGGTTTTCCCCACTCTCTGTCATGGTATTCCTGGTAGAGCTCCGTGGTTGCCCACGAACATCTTTTTCTATCGTCCATCTTCATAAGATCCTCCGTTTCTCAAATTTTATTTTCTCGCTTCATTCACTGTTTCTATTTTACCATAGAATGCAAATTTTTCCATTCATAAATCCTGGCTGGCAGGAAATGACAATATCATGTTCTTTTTCGGGAATTATGACAAGATTTTTTTGTAAAGATCTTCATAAAAAATTGGAATTTCTTTAGAAAACTTAAGAAATGCTTTATGGGATTTTTAAGGGGAGGGGGGTACCATAATTACAAAGGAGGTTTCCATGATGAAAACGAAAGAGAAATCCTATTTGTTTCTGGCGGTTCTAATCTTTTTTGTGGTATGGTGTTTGGTCGGACGGTTTGGCCTGTTCGCGTCAAACGGAGACTGGCTTAGCCAGCACAGCGTAATTCCGGAGTATTTCAGGCAGCAGTTTTATGCAACGGGACAGATTTTTCCGGAATTTGCGGCCGGGCTTGGCGCGGGATGCAATATTTATGATTTTTCTTATTACGGCCTTTTGAGTCCCATTCTTTTGCCGTCTTATCTGATGCCGTTTCTGAAAATGAGCGATTATCTGATGGCGGCAAGCTTTCTGTGTCTTGCGGCGTCTGTTTTTCTGATGCATTACTGGCTGGGGACGCATGGGCATTCCATGTCGGTTCGTCTGATTGTTTCCGTTATGTTTTTGCTGGCGGCTCCGATGATTTATCAGTTTCACCGCCAGATTATGTTTGTAAATTATATGCCGTTTCTGTGTCTGGCGTTCATAGGAGCGGACCGGTATTGGAAAAAAGGAAAGCCGGGGCTTTATATGGCGGGCGTATTTTTGATGATTATGACAAGCTTTTATTTTTCCATCGGAGGGCTTTTGGCGCTGTTTTTTTATGTCGCAGGAAGAAGCGAAAGGGATGGGAATAAGAGCCGTATGTTCCGGTTTGTCCTCCCGACTGCGGCGGCTGTCTGCCTGGCCGGAGTTTTGCTGGTTCCAACGGCGTACGCCCTGTTTGCAAGAAGCGGCGGATCCGGAGTCAAATTTTCCGCTGCGCTGTGGATTCCCGATTTTTCCATAACGCGGTTTGCGTACAGCGGGTACGGGATCGGGCTTTCGGCCGGTATTTTGCCGGTTTTAGTTCTCTGCCTCCTCTGCAAAAATCTGCGGGAGAGGTTTTTGGCGGCCGGATGCGTTCTGGTGATGACGGTTCCGTTTTTTTCCTGGATATTAAACGGAGGGCTTTATGCCAGAGGAAAATCCCTGATTCCGTTTCTTCCGGTGTTGTGTTATCTTACGGCTGTCTGTCTGGAGGGAATGAAGAAGCGGGAGATTTCTCTGAATAAATGCCGGATGGGATACCTTGCGGCCGTTCTCTTTTGCGTCTGCTGTTTTTTTGTCCAGAGAGGGGGAGAGCCGGAGGCTTGCTATGTGGGAATGACGGCGGAATTTCTCCTGCTGCCGATTTGTTTTTTGATATTTCGGAAAACAGGGTTTTCGGTTTTGGTTGCCGCGCCGTCTGTTCTCAGTCTGGCTTTGTGCGCCGCCTTTTTGAACGCGGAAGAAAGCGACAGGCTGGACGCAGAATTTTATCAGGATGTGACGGACGCTTCCTGGGGCAGGGAAATTTCCAATGCGCTCAATCAGGAAAAAGGATTGTTTCGGCTGGAGCAAAGCGGAAACCATGAGGAGAAGAAGGCAAATATCAACCGCGTCTGGGATGCGCGGCAATGGTCTGTTTCCGCGTATTCTTCCGCTTACCATGAGGGATATAAAAATTTCCGGGAAAACGTGTTTTTGACAGAGCAGCCGCTTCGAAATGAACTGATGCTGTCAGTTTCGGAAAATCCACTGTTTCAGAAATTTATGGGGATCAAATATCTGGCAAAGAAAGATAAGGAAGACAGCGGGGTATCTGTTTGCAGACAGGAACATGCGGCTCCGGTGATTTACGCCACCGATCAGGTGATAACGGAGGACGCGTATCAGGAGATGGCGTTTCCCTGCAACCAGACGGCATTGATGCGGTATGCCGTGACAAAGAGCGCTGGAAAATCTGAGAAAAAACAGACGTTATCTTCGCTGCCGGACGTTTGGAAAGTGAATATACGGATTGCGGAGGATAGCGCGGTACATAAGACGCAGGACGGTTACTTCATTCAGTCTAAAAAGGAAACGAAGAAAAAGCTTTACATCACAGGGCAGGAGGCGGATTTTGATAAAGAGCAGATTTTTTTCCTGCAGTTTGACGTGAAAAACAGCAAAAAGAACCAGGACGTAATCATAGAGCTTGCCGGCGTCCGTAATAATCTAAGCGCAAGAAATCATGTGTATTACAATGGAAATACGACGTTTACGTATGTGTTCAGGCTGGAAAAAGGGCAGAAAGACGCAGATATTTTGTTTCGGGCGGGAAAGTATTCCATTTCAAACATCCGCGGGTATCTTTCGGATGCGTCTTTGCTCAGGGAAGATGCCCTGTATCA
This sequence comes from uncultured Lachnospiraceae bacterium, assembly GCA_910586725.1. GTDB lineage: Bacteria > Bacillota > Clostridia > Lachnospirales > Lachnospiraceae > Roseburia_B. The sequence goes on from CAJUJL010000052.1 coordinate 16,506, forward strand.
GTCTGCATTTGTGCCGGATTGGTCGAAGACGCGGGGAAATCAGATTTACGGGAAGCTGGATGTTTCGCGCGACGGGTATCTGATTACTTCTATTCCGTTTGATACGGGGTTTGAGATTTGGATAGATGGAAGACGCTGCGAAAAAGAAATCGTCAATACTGCTTTTCTTGGAACAAAAATATCCAAAGGAAAGCATCGGATTGAGCTTGTATACCACGCGCCTTTCGCATGGCACGGAAAGCTGGTTTCTGTTCTGGGAGCCATACTCCTTTCGGCTGTAATTGTTTTGGAGAAAAAGAAGAATTCCGTGCATGTTGTTTCATTTCATTACAACTTTCTAACAAGTTTGATGTATAATAAAAAAGAAGTAAAAGCGGCCAACAGAAGATAGCGTCTGGCCGCCCATTGAAGCAAAGGCAAAGGAGCATGTATGGCAAACATACTGATTGTCGAAGACGAAGAACCGATTAACCGTTTAATCAGGCAAAATCTTGCGCTTTCCGGACACGTCTGCGATCAGCTTTATGATGGAAAAGCGGCGAAAGAGCGGTTTGCGTCCGGCGCATCGTATGATTTGATTATTCTGGACGTGATGCTTCCATATATAGACGGATTCTCCCTGATGCAATACGGAGGCCGCTGAAAAACATCCTGTTTTTTAATATTGAATTTTTGATGCACGCAAA
>CAJUJL010000053.1 GCA_910586725.1 uncultured Lachnospiraceae bacterium
GACCAGTTGTTATGCTTTCCGCTTCCATTTACTCCGGCAAATGGTTTTTCATGAAGCAGACACACAAGACCATGCTTTGCCGCAACCTTCTGCATAATTTCCATTGTCAGTTGGTTATGGTCTGTTGCAATGTTTGTTGTCGTATAGACGGGGGCAAGCTCATGCTGTGCCGGGGCAACTTCGTTATGCTCTGTCTTCGCCAGAATGCCAAGCTTCCAGAGCTCCTTATTTAATTCTTGCATATAGGCTGCAACCCTCGGCCTGATCACTCCGAAATAATGATCGTCCATTTCCTGCCCCTTTGGCGGCTTTGCGCCAAAAAGAGTACGTCCCGTAAACCGAAGATCCCTCCTCTGTTCATACATTTCTTTTGTAATAAGGAAATATTCCTGTTCCGGTCCTACGGATGTGCGGACACATTTCACATCGTCGTTTCCAAACAGCCGAAGAATACGGATTGCCTGTTTACTTAACGCTTCCATAGAACGCAGCAGAGGCGTTTTCTTATCCAACGCTTCTCCTCCATAAGAACAGAATGCGGTAGGAATACACAATGTATTGCCCTTGATAAACGCATAAGAAGTAGGATCCCATGCCGTATATCCTCTCGCTTCAAAAGTAGCCCGAAGTCCTCCGGAGGGAAACGAAGAAGCATCCGGTTCTCCTTTGATCAGTTCTTTTCCGGAAAACTCCAGAATCACGCCGCCATCCGGAGACGGAGAAATAAAACTGTCGTGCTTTTCTGCCGTAACGCCGGTAAGCGGCTGGAACCAATGTGTATAGTGAGTGGCTCCATGATTGACCGCCCAGTCTCTCATAGCCGCCGCTACCGCGTTTGCTACGCCAATATCAAGCTTTGCGCCTTCATCAATCGTCTTTCTCAAAGACTGATAAACCTTTGCCGATAAATTTGCTTTCATCACTCTGTCATCAAATACTTTACATCCAAAAAAATCTGATATTTTCTTCATAATCTTGCTCCTTCCAATTTAAAAATAAAAAGACAAGGGAGTCTTTCATGGCGCTTTTCTCTGCGCCGCAAAAGACTCCCTTGCCTTTACGTGTTGGATGATACACCTAAAAAAACCGTTTGTCAATCCTTTTTTTATTTTTTTCCATTGTACAAAAAAAGATTGACAAAACGAAATATTCGCTGTATATATATAATATGAGCAAAGACGTTCATTTTAAGAGCAGGAATCACCTGCCCTTAAAGTGGGCATTTTTTTGATTTACGGCAATATCGGCGACGCTGCCGGTTTATACCGTGCGCAGTGGCAAAACCTATGTACAGGACGGCGCCGGATACCGCGCCGGAATTCAAATGTATGCAGCAAATAAAAAGAAAGTAGGTAGGCTTATGAAGTATTCAAAAGAAGAGGTCATCCAATATGTGCGTGAAGAAGATGTGAAATTCATCCGCCTCGCCTTTTGCGATGTATTCGGCAAACAGAAAAATATATCCATTATGCCACAGGAGCTTTCCCGTGCTTTTAAATATGGCATTGCCATTGACGCCTCCGCCATCGCCGGTTTTGGCGATGAAAACCATTCTGATCTGTTTCTGCATCCTGAAGCAGACACGCTGACGCCTCTGCCGTGGCGGCCGGAGCATGGACGTGTAGTCAGAATGTTCTGTACTATCACTTATCCGAATGGAAAAATATTTGAATGTGATACGCGTTCTATTTTAAAGAACGCAATTCAAAAAGCGGAAATTTCCGGTTATCAGTTTTTCTTTGGGGCTGAGCAGGAATTTTACCTGTTCAAGCTGGATGACAATGGAAATCCAACCAAAGAGCCTTATGATGAAGCCGCTTATATGGATATTGCCCCGGAAGACAAAGGCGAAAATATCCGCCGCGAGGTATGCCTGACTCTGGAGCAGATGGGAATACAGCCGGAAAGCTCACATCATGAAGAAGGACCGGGACAAAACGAAATTGATCTTCGCTATTCTGATCCACTGACCGCCGCAGACAGCGCCATGACGTTCCAAACGGTTGTAAAAACAATCGCCCGGCAAAATGGCCTTCACGCTGATTTCAGCCCAAAGCCATTGGAAAATAAACCTGGAAATGGATTCCATATCAATATATCAGTCAAATCATCTTATAATCCGGATCATATGAATTGCCTGATTGCAGGGATTTTGGATAAAGTTGCTGATATGACTGTATTTTTAAATTCAACCGAGAGCTCCTATCGTCGTTTTGGCAGCAACAAAGCGCCAAAATATATTTCCTGGTCCGGCGAGAACCGTTCACAGCTTATAAGAATACCTGCCGCTATCGGTGAATACCGCCGCGTTGAGCTTCGTTCTCCTGATCCATCCGCAAATACTTATCTCGTATTCGCCCTGATCATTTATGCCGTTCTTGACGGGATTGAAAATAAATCAGAACTGCCAGCCCCAGCAGATATAAATCTGTATAAAGCAGATACAAATACCCTTGCCCGTTTTAAACATCTGCCCGGCAGTTATAAAGCTGCCTGTACAGCCGCTGCAAACAGCGATTTTATTAAAAAATATATACCGGACGCTATATTAGACATCTATTGCAATCAATAATTCAAGCCAAAGAAAAAGAAAGAGGTGACAAAATGAGTTTAAGAGAACGGGCTTACAGTATACTCATTGTGTCTGCAACAGGTAATTTCTCATCTGCCTTTGCCGATCTGCTACCCGAAACAAGATATTCTCCGATTCATACTGCCGCCAGCATCAGCGCCGCCAAACGGATACTCGCTGAAAGTACTTTTGATTTTGTCATCATCAACGCACCTTTGCCTGACGATATTGGGATTCGTTTTGCAATTGACACCTGCACCAATAAACAATCCGCCGTGCTGCTTTTAGTAAAAAGTGATATACATGCCGATATTCACGACAGGGTTGTTGTATATGGCGTGTTCACGCTGTCAAAACCAACCTCAAAGCCAACCCTGATACATGCCCTTAGCTGGATGGAAAGCGCCAGGGAGCGACTGCGACAATTTGAAAAGAAATCCCTGTCTATTCAAGAAAAAATGGCGGAAATCCGTCTTGTCAACAAAGCAAAATGGATCTTAATCAGCGAATTAAAAATGAACGAACCGGATGCTCACCGCTATATCGAAAAACAGGCAATGGACCGCTGCATTACAAAACAAACCATTGCTGAAGAAATCATTAAGACTTATACTTAAATGCTATATTTGATTTCATTTACATCTTAATTAAGAAAAAGCTGTCCAGGCTAAGCCGGACAGCTTTTAAAATTTATTACTTTATTTCGTCAACTTTCGAAAAGAAGCACGCATTCTTTCTGTAGAAATTCAGACTTCTGAAATCCAAAATCTGCTCTGAACTTCCGATAAATAAAATTCCATTATTGACCAGAGACTTGTTGAACTTTTTGTAGATCTCAAACTTTGCTTCTTCCGTAAAATAAATCATCACATTTCTGCATACAATCAAATGACAATCTGACGGATACGCGTCTTTTAACAGATTATGCTCACGGAATTCCACTCTCGACTTAATCTCGTTGGAAATCTGATAGGAATCTCCTTTTTTGATAAAATACTTCTGCTTCCATTCCAACGGAACGCCAGCAATGCTTTTATCCTTGTAAATTCCTATGCGAGCAGCGTTTAAAACCTGTTTATCAATATCCGTGGCAATAACCCTGACCTGATGAAGCGGCAAATATCTCGACAGCTCCATAACAAGTGAATACGGCTCATCTCCGGTAGAACATGCAGCGCTCCAGATCTTTAAGTTTTTTCCAAATCTGTGAAGCAGTTCCGGAATCGCCTTTTCTCTGATTATCTTCCATTGATCTGCATCTCTGTAAAACTCTGAAACATTGATTGTCAAGAAATTAATAAACTGCTCCATTTTCTGCTTATCTTTCTTAAGCAGATCCACATATGTCGCATAAGAAAGCACATTGTTCTTTGCAATCAAAGTATCGATACGTCTGCGCATTTGATTTTCCTTATATGCACTAAGATCAATCTGCGTCAAATTGTAGATGCTTTTCTTAAACTGCCCGTAATCGCCCAGCATAATCCCACCTCTGTTAATCTTTCAGGAATAATTCTTCCGCGATTACATGCTATGCTTCTTCCGCTTCAGATTCTTCTGACGCTTCGTATTCTTCCGCTTCCTGCGGCTCTTCTGAATTTAAAAGAGCCTTGATGCTTAAGCTGATCTTCTTCTCTTCTTCGTTGAAATCAACGATCTGAGCCTCAATTTCCTGACCGATCGACAATACATCGGATGGTTTCTCAATATGTTCTCTTGCAATCTGTGAAACATGGAGCAATGCGTCCACTCCCGGCGCAAGCTCTACAAATGCGCCGAAATCCGTCATACGCGCTACAGTTCCGCTGATAATGGTGCCAGGCGCAAATTTATTAGCCGCATCGTTCCATGGATTTGCTTCCGGGAATTTCATGCTCAGCGCAATCTTAGTTCCGTTAATGTCTTTAATGAATACTTTTACGTTTTCTCCAACTTTAAACGCTTTCTTGGGACTTTCCACTCTTCCCCATGACATCTCTGAAATATGAAGCAGTCCGTCGGCTCCTCCCAGGTCGATAAATGCGCCAAAGTCCGTGATATTCTTAACCGTTCCTTCCACGACGTCTCCAACCTGAATGCGGGCAAAGAGTTCTTTCTGCAATTCCTCTTTCCTCGCTACCAATAACTGCTTTCTGTCACCGATAATTCTTCTGCGGCGAGGATTAAATTCTGTAATTACAAATTCGATTTCCTGATCTTTATATTTATTCAAATCCTTTTCATATGTATCGGATACGAGACTTGCAGGAATAAATATTCTCGTCTCATCTACAGCAACGCTAAGTCCTCCGCCCAATACCTGCACAACTTTTGCTGTCAAAACCGTATGGTTTTCAAAAGCTTCCTCCAGTTTTTTATTGCCTTTCTCCGCTACCAGGCGTTTGTAGGAAAGAAGAACCTGTCCCTCTCCATCGTTTACCTTGATTACCTTTGCTTCCATAGAATCTCCTACGGAAACTACTGCTGAAAGATCTACATTTGGCTCATTGGTATACTCGCTGCGTGTAATAATGCCATCCGACTTGTATCCGATATTTAAGACGATTTCATCTGGTTTCACATCGATAACAGTGCCTTCGACTACCTCTCCATTTCTTATTGTTTTGATTGATTCTTCCAGCATTTGTTCAAACTGTTCAACGCTTACTTCTGACATTCTTATGAACCTCCTCAATAATATTGTTTGGGGTCGAGGCCCCTGCGGTAATACCTACGTTATCAATGGACTGAAACTGTGTTAAATCCAAGTCATCAAGTGTCTGTATATAGTAAGTATTTGCACATTCATTTTTACATATTTCAAATAGCTTCTGTGTATTGGAGCTGTGTCGGCCGCCGATGACAATCATGGCTTCAACTTTCGCTGCAATATCGGCAGCTTCCTTTTGTCTTTCCTCCGTCGCATTACAGATGGTATTTAAAACAATTATATCATAACCTTTTTTTTGAATAATTTCAACTAATTCTTGAAATTTGTTGTAATTAAATGTCGTTTGAGACACAATACAGGCTTTTTGACCGGAAGAAAGCGTAAAATTCACCGCTTCTTCTTTCGTCTGCAAAACCGTCGTCCTCTGCGGATTTGACCATCCTTTGATCCCTTCCACTTCAGGATGGGAATCGTTGCCAATAATGATAATATGGTATCCTTTTTCACTGTATTCTTTGACGAAACGATGAATTTTCAGAACAAACGGGCAGGTCGCATCCACAATCTTAAACCCTTCCGACTGTATTTGATCGTAAATGTCTTTTGAAACTCCATGGGAACGTATGACTACCGTTCCTTTTGGCATATTCTTTAGCTCATTTATATCAGAAACGGCGTTCACGCCCTTTTCTTCCAGATCTCCCACAACTTCTTCATTGTGAATGATAGGGCCGAACGTATAAACCGGAACGTCGCTGTGCTGCGCTTCTTCGTATACCTTGTCCACCGCGCGTTTTACCCCAAAGCAAAAACCCGCGCTTTTCGCTGTAATAATCTGCATATTATTGCCTTTCCTGACAAATTTTTTGAATTTCCCTTATAACCTGCTCCACCGTCAGATCGGACGAATCGACAAGAACAGCATCTTCTGCCTGTTTCAGTGGAGATTCTTTTCTGTGCATGTCACGGTAATCCCGGTCTTCCATATCTTTTTGGATCTCCTTGAGGTCACACATCTGCCCCTTTTCCCTCAATTCGTCATAACGCCGCCCGGCACGGGCTGTTACGCTTGCAGTCAGATAAATTTTCACCTCGGCGTAAGGAAGCACGCATGTCCCAATGTCCCTTCCATCCATAATGACATCTTCATCCGCCGCCAGCTTCTGTTGCAGCAGGACTAATTTTTTCCGGATATTGGCATATGCGCTGATGCAGGAAGCGGTTTTTCCAACTTCTTCACTGCGGATTTTTCCGGTTACGTTTTCTCCGTTTAAAAGAACCTGCTGTTCTCCGTTTTGGTGCCGTATGGATATATCTACCGCATCACATGCCTCGCATACCGCCGCTTCCTGTGACGGGTCCATATTCCTCTCCAGAACATACAGCGCCATTGCACGATACATCGCGCCCGTATCTACATAAATAAATCCCATTTCTTTTGCAAGTTTTTTGGCAATCGTGCTTTTTCCGGCTCCGGCCGGTCCGTCAATCGCAATATTCATATCCCATTTCCCTTCCTACTCTATACTATTTCCTGCCAGATACCCGGTAGACCAGGCAATCTGCAGGTTAAACCCGCCGGTCAGCGCATCCAGATCCAATACCTCACCGGCGAAAAAAAGACCTGACACAAGCTTTGATTCCATAGTAGAGGGATTGACCTCTTTGACAGAAATCCCGCCCTGCGTAATAATCGCTTCGTTAAAATCTCTCAACCCGGTCAGTGTCAGTGGAAATCCCTTCAAAATGCAAATCAGATTTCTGCGCTCCTCTTTTGTGATTTCATGCACTTTCTTTTCCGGGTCCACGCCGCTAAGCTCAAGGACCACCGGAATCATTTTGGCCGGCAGCATGCCGTTTAAACTGTTTTTAAACTGTTTGTTCTTATTTGCTTCAAACTCTCTTAAAATCCGCTGATCCATCTGTTCCGCGCTTCGCGCGGGCTTTAAATCAATCTTCATCGTAAGCCCGCCGCCGTTTAACTGTCTTCCAACCAGGCTGCTTGCGCTTAACATCAATGGCCCGCTTACCCCAAAATGCGTAAAGAGCATTTCTCCAAAATCTTCAAACAGAATCCGATTTCCTTTTCGTATGGCTGCACGGACATTTTTCAGAGAAAGCCCCTGCATTTGAGACACATACGTTTCTTTGACGATAAAAGGCGCCAAAGCGGGCGAGAGCTCCGTAACGCTATGCCCGCAGCTTTCCGCAAACAGATACCCGTCTCCGGTGGAACCTGTAGCCGGATAAGAAACGCCTCCGGTGGCAAGAATGACAGCGTCCGCATAAACCTCCCTGCCGTCTGCCAGAGCAACTCCTGCGCATCGCTTTCCGTCCGTCAAAAGCCTTTCTATTCCGGTGGACAGACTGACGCTTACCCCTGACTTATGCAGCGCGCTCTTTAACGCTCCAATGACGTCCGAAGAATGATCCGATACCGGAAAAACGCGGTTTCCCCGCTCTGTCTTTGTTTTCACGCCGTGCTTTTCAAAAAAATCAATGACCCTGAAGTTGTCATAAGCATAAAAAGCGCTGTACATAAATTTGGGATTCGATATTACATTGGCAAAAAAAACGTCCGCATCCGACGCGTTTGTAATATTGCACCTGCCTTTGCCGGTAATAAAGAGCTTTTTCCCCAATTTTTCATTTTTTTCAAATAAAGATACGGAATGTCCTTTTTCCGCTGCGGCAAGCGCCGCAAACATCCCTGCAGGACCTCCTCCTGCCACAATTACTTTTTTCACGTTTCATCTCCAATTTCAGCATTTGCAGCGCTGATTTTAACAGAGCCGCTGATATGATCGATCTCATCGCCTTCATGCACCTGGTACTCGTCCCAGATTGTTTCCAGCGTTTCTAACGTTTGAGCTACTTTTGACTGCCGTTTCATACACAATGCCACAATCAGGGCATTGATCAGGCTAAGCGGCGCGGTCAAAGACTCCACGACAGACGACATCTCGCTTTTTGCAATCAAATTGCAGGAGGAATACAGATTCATCGGCGAATGCACGCTGTCGGTTATGGTAATGACTTTCGCGCTGCGGTTGTTGGCAAATTCCATAGCTTTTAAAGTGCGCATGGAATATCTGGGAAAACTGATGCCAATCACAACGTCCCCGCTCCCGATTCGGATCATCTGTTCAAACAATTCACTCAAACTGCTGGTATGAAGCAGATGAACGCGGTCAAAAATCAGATTAAAATAAAAAGCCAGCAGTTCCGCCAGAGAAGCACAGCTTCGAATCCCAATGATATAAATATTCTGAGCATTCAGTATGGTATCAATCGCAAGTTCAAATGCATGGGCGTCTATGCTTTCCAATGTCGCTTTCATATTTTTTATATCTGACTGCATCACGGTTTGCAGGATTTCAGACTGGGCAGCGGCTGCATACGAACTCTCCATATGCTGAATGGAATAAATCTCTTTCCGAATCATCTCTTCCAACGCTTTTTGAAATTCCGGATAACCTTTATAGCCCAGATTTGCGGCAAACCTTACAACCGTCGACTCGCTCACCCCAACCACGTTTCCCAGTTTTGCAGCCGTTAAAAAAGCCGCTTTATCGTAATGATCCGTAATATAAGCCGCCAGCAGCTTTTGTCCTTTACTCATAGATTTATATTTTACATTGATTCGATTGCTCAAATCATTTACACTTCCCATAACTTTATTCCCTGTTCCACATCATACGGATGTTTCTCCTCTCAACTTTTGCCGGATAAAAACCGCATACTTATCATAACAAATTGCATCTTAAGAAACAAGATTGTTTTTTATTTCCATACAAAAGACCCGGTATGAAATGCACCATACCGGGTCTTTCCTATCAGGCAGCTTATACCGGATAAGCGCCGTTTTTCGTATCTGCAAGGGAAGCATCCACGCCCTTTTGCTGTGCTTCACGATACTTAAAGAAATCTGTTGCAACCTGCGGGAACAACGCGTAGGACAGTACGTCCTCGTCCTGCTGTTTCCACTGTTTCATTTCCGCTTCTATTTTGTCCAGCTCCGGCTCAAGCAAGTCCGCATATCTGCAGGTAATTGCATTCTTTTTGTCTGCGCCAAGAACTTTGTCTACCACTTCCGGATTAAAGGGTTTTACGGTCTGACCGTATTTTCCAAGGAGCACGTCTTTCGTCTCCTTCGTCGCAACTTTATAACGCTCGCCCATCAGCACGTTAAATACTGCCTGCGTGCCTACAATCTGGGAAGACGGCGTTACAAGAGGCGGCTCGCCAAGGTCTTTGCGGACTCTTGGAATCTCCTTTAACACCTCTTCGTATTTATCTTCTGCATTCTGTTCCTTTAACTGTGATACCATGTTCGACAACATGCCGCCCGGCACCTGATACAACAGGGTCTTGATATTAACGCCAAGCACTTTGGCATTCATCAGGCCGCTCTCCAGCGCTTCTTCCCGCAGAGGACGGAAATAATCCGCTATTTCGGCAAGCAGGTTCTGATCCAGGCCCGTATCGTATTCCGTTCCTTTAAACGCCTCTACCATAACCTCTGTCGCCGGCTGACTGGTTCCCAGCGCAAACGGAGACATCGCCGTATCAATAATGTCACATCCCGCTTCAATCGCTTTCATGCAGGTCATGGAAGCAACGCCGGATGTATAATGCGTATGCAGCTCAATCGGAAGAGATGTCGCTGATTTTAATGCCTTGATCAGCTTCGTCGCTTCAACCGGAACCAAAAGGCCCGCCATATCTTTGATACAAATTGAATTTGCACCCATATCTTCAATTCTCTTTGCAATATCCGTCCAGTATTCAAGCGTATATGCGTCTCCCAGAGTATAAGACAGCGCCACCTGCGCATGTCCTTTTTCTTTGTTACATGCCGTTACTGCCGTCTGCAGGTTGCGCAGGTCATTTAAGCAGTCAAAGATACGGATAATATCGATTCCATTTGCAATTGATTTCTGTACAAAATATTCCACTACATCGTCTGCATAGGGACGGTATCCCAAAATATTCTGGCCTCGAAACAGCATCTGCAGCTTGGTGTTTTTGAATCCTGCTCTTAATTTACGAAGTCTTTCCCACGGATCTTCTTTTAAGAAACGAAGGGAAGCATCGAAGGTTGCTCCTCCCCAGCATTCCACTGCATGGAATCCAACCTGATCCATTTTATCAATAATGGGAAGCATCTGCTCTGTTGTCATTCTGGTGGCAATCAGTGACTGATGCGCATCACGTAATATTGTCTCGGTAATTTTTAACGGTTTCTTTGTCGCTCCTGACATGATTCTATCCTCCTGATTTTATTTGTGAGTTTCACTCAAGGCTTCATTCGGTTTAAATTCCGAAGATTGCCATAAATACGCCGGCCGCAACGGCTGTACCGATAACTCCGGCAACGTTAGGTCCCATTGCGTGCATAAGCAGGAAATTGGTCGGATCTTCTTCCGCTCCAACCTTCTGTGACACACGCGCCGCCATAGGAACTGCGGAAACTCCGGCGGAACCAATCAGCGGATTAATCTTTCCTTTGGTCAAAACGCACAGGATCTTTCCAAACAATACGCCCGCCGCCGTACCAAATACGAATGCAACAAGACCAAGAATAACGATTTTAATTGTGCTGATATTTAAAAATGCTTCCGCGCTTGTTGTTGCGCCTACGGATGTGCCAAGCAAAATAACTACAATGTACATCAATGCATTGGAAGCCGTATCCTGAAGCTGACGCACTACGCCGGATTCACGGAATAAGTTACCAAGCATCAGCATACCTACAAGAGGCGCCGTCGTCGGCAGAATCATACAAACAACAATCGTTACGATAATCGGGAATAAGATCTTCTCCAGTTTGGAAACCGGACGCAGATTTTCCATTACAATGGAACGTTCTTTTTTCGTTGTCAACGCCTTCATAACAGGAGGCTGGATAATCGGAACAAGCGCCATATACGAATAAGCCGCCACTGCAATCGGTCCCATCAAACCTGTCTGTCCCAGCTTACCCGCAAGGAAAATGGAAGTCGGACCGTCCGCACCGCCAATAATAGATACCGCCGCTGCAGCTTTATCGTTAAAGCCCATCAGTATTGCCATAAGATATGCTCCGAAAATACCAAACTGTGCCGCCGCTCCCAGAAGGAAACTGATCGGATTCGCAATCAAAGGACCAAAGTCCGTCATTGCTCCGACTCCCAGGAAAATCAGGGAAGGCAGAATAGACCACTCATCCATCAGATAAAAATAATGTAGCAGACCGCCGATGCCATTGCTTGATTCCTCAGGGCTTACCATAATATCCGGATAAATATTAACCAGAAGCATACCAAAAGCAATTGGAACAAGAAGCAAGGGTTCGTAGCCTTTTGCAATTGCCAGATATAAGAATATACAGGCAACCGCGATCATGAGGTAATTCCCCCAGGTCAGATTCAAAAAAGCCGTCTGATGCAGGAGATTCCCCATTGTATCGAGAATATATGACATTGTCTTCTAACCTCCTGATTAATTGTTTAATGTCGCAAGTAATGCTCCTGATTCCACCTGATCTCCCACAGCAACATCAATGCTTGCTACCGTACCGTCTTCCGGCGCAACAACAGGCGTCTCCATTTTCATAACTTCCAGAATCAGAACCGTATCGCCCTTCTTAACGGAAGTTCCCGGATTTGCTTCTATTTTAAATACCTTTCCGGCCGCTTTTGCCTCGATTTTCAAATTACCTGCGCCAGCCGCTGCTTTTGGAGCTGCTGCCGGAGCCGCTTTCGGAGCTGCAGCCGCCATCTTTCTTGGCGCAGGAGCCGCGCCTGTGCTGCCGCCTTCTTCTACAGTAACATCATAAACATTTCCATTCACGGTAATCGTATAATTTTTCATTGCAATAATCCTCCTAAATTTTAATTAAACATCTATCTTCTACGAATCGAACGTACCACAAATCCATCTGCGGAAGCGCCTTCTGCCGCTGCAATCGCGGCTGCGATAACTGCAACCAGCTCGCCGTCGTCCGCCGCGTCCATCTGCTGCTCCTCAAGCGTTTCAATCTGTGTAACAACATCCTGGGCAGGAGCTTCTTTGGCTGCTTTTTTCTGATCCAGATATGCAAAAATCTTAAAGCAGAAAATCAGCAGACAAATAATAATCAATACGATAAATACAACCGAAATACCCATAACTGTATTCATCAGCGCCGTTGACATTTTTTCACCTACGGAAAAGACGCCGTCAATCGTAACGTCTTCCACTTCCATGGAATGGTATACGTATACGTACGTAAGTATCATATCGCGTTCTTCCATATGAAGCGTCTGTGCTGCAGTCAGCGTTTTACCGGATATGGTAACTTCAAAATCACCAAAATCCACAAACGTACCGTATTCTTCCACAGCTTCATCCCAATTATTAATCAGATTTGCCATTTCTTCGGCGCCGTTCGTCCTGTAATACTCCTTGTCCTCTTCCGGCAAAGTAGACAAAGCCTGGGCCATTGCTTTACACTGGCTCTGCAAATCATCATATGAATACCCATTGTAATCAACTGTCTTAGGATCTGTTTGTGAACAAGCTGCCAGACCAAAGATCATAAAACACATGGCGGCAATCAGAAATATTTTTTTCTTCATGAAACTTCACCTTTCTATTATTTTGTACCATGCTTTTTCAGAGAATCAGAAACGCTTTTGGTATAAAGCATCTCAAATGCCGCTACCAAATATTTTCTGGTTGTCTCAGGTTCAATTATTAAGTCAACATAACCTCTTCTTGCCGCGGCGGATGCTCCGGACTGTAACTGATCATATTCTTTCGCCTTTTCTTTGACCAGATCCGCGTCCGCGTCCACATACATAATCTTCGCCGCAAGTTCCGCATCCATCATGCCGATTTTAGCGTCTGTCCACGCATAAACCATATCTGCGCCGATTGACTTGGAATTCATGGTAACATATGCGCTTCCAAAAGCTTCTCCGACAATTACGTTTACTTTCGGAACGCTTGCGGAGGAAAAAGCGCAGGTAAGCTTTGCCATGGATTTCGCAAGATTATTTTCCGAACATTTGCCGGCTTTGTAACCTTTTACATTCGTCAGTGACAGAACAGGAATATCAAACGCGTCGCAGAAGCTGACGAATTCCGCCGCTTTGCTGCATCCTCTCGCGCTTAAGACATTTCCAAATTCCTCTGTTTTCTTTCCTTCCGCGTCGTATACTTCCGTACAATTGGCAACTGCGCCTATCGTTGTACCGTTGAGGCGGATAAATCCGGTTACCATATCTTTTGCAAAATCTTTTTTTGTTTCAAAAAAGACATGATCGTCTGCTATTTCACTTAATACATACCGAGGATCACCCTTCATCGCAGCAAGGTTTTCACATGCGCGGTTCAAATCGTCACCGCATTCTTCTGTCAGGCCGCCCATTCCGTTATTTCCGGGAAGTAAGCATACCAAATCACGGATGGAATCTAAAATTTCATCCTCTGTTCCGATCCCATCAACGCATCCTGTCTCTTTTGACTGGTACTGTGCAGATGATGTATCGCATTTATCCATACGGTTTCCGGGAATTGCGTTCGGCGAATTTACAAACATCCTGCCTTTAGAAGATTCAATGAAATTAAAATCACACATCGCACCAACAGTTGCAAGTCCTCCTCCACAGCTTCCAAATACTGCGGAAATCTGAGGAACTACGCCGGATGCTTCCGCTTCTTTTAAATAAATCTGTCCCAAGCCGTCTAAGGCGTCTACAGACTCCTGAAGACGAATTCCCGCGCAATCTAAAAATCCAATGACCGGCGCTCCCATCTTCATCGCCATATCGTAAACAGAAGCGATTTTCTTTGCGTGCATCTCACCGATTGTGCCATTCAGTACGGAAGCGTCCTGGCTGTAAAGAAATACCAAATTGCCATCAATCAAACCATGTCCGATTATAACTCCGTCAGAAGGCGTATCCGCATTCGACAAATTGAAATCTGTGCTTCTTGCTGTGACGAGAGAACCAATCTCCATGAAACTGTTCTCATCGAGTAACTTAACAATACGCTGCATTGCCAAGCTGTTGTTACTACTGCTCATGTCTCATCCTCCATCTATTTTTGTAAATTTAAAAATTTGCTAGGGTAATTGTATATTGTTTCGTATAAATTTTCAATAGTTTTTCATATTTTTTTAACAGCTTCGTTGCGTAAACGCCAATATTATGACTTTATGCCGGTTCTGAAAACCGTTTTTTATTCCCCGCATCGGAACACGGCTCCGTCAAGCAATTCCATGATTGACGCGTCTTCCTTACGAATATCGGTTTCAAATTCCATAAAAACCGGAACAGCGGAAGCCTCTCGAATCTCTTTTAAACAGGAAAAATCTTCCTCGCAAAGCGACGCATCTTTTTGAATTTCGTCCCCGGTCGATAAGCAGCAGACAAATCCTCTCGCGTCTTTTAAAATCTTTGCTATTCTGCTCTGGGAAGCGCGGGATACAATCTGAATCAGGATCGTTTTGCCGTCTTTTAAAAGAGCAGTCTGCAATTCCTCCTGTTCTTCGAACGGAAGATCCGGTACAAGCAGTCCGTCCACGCCGGCCGTTTGACACATTCCGGCAAACGCTTCCGTTCCGTAATGCAGAATAGTATTGTAATAAATTCTGAAAATCACCGGAATTTCCACGCCTTCCTTTCGGATTTCTTCCATCATATGGAATACTTTTTTTAACGTTGTTCCATGGAGGATCGAATTGTAAAAAGCATCCTGAAATACCGGCCCGTCAGCCACCGGATCGGAAAACGGAATCCCCAGTTCTATCATATCCGCCTCTTCCTTCGTCTTCCTGATCCGCTCTTTCGTCTCTTTAAGATCCGGACAACCGGCCGTTATATATGTAACAACTGCTTTTTTGCCATTTTCTTTTAACCGTTCCATCGTTTCTTCTATTCGATTCATATGATTTCCCTCTTTCTCAATTCAAATATTCTTTTCCCGCAAGATAATCGGCAATCGTATGCACATCTTTGTCGCCCCGTCCGGACAAACATACAATCATGCTCTGCTCCATCGTCATGGTTTTTGCTTTTTTCATTGCATATGCAATGGCATGGGCGCTTTCGATGGCGGGAATAATCCCTTCCAGTCTGCAAAGCTCCATCAGCGCCTCCATGGCCTCGGTATCTGTAACCGATACGTACTTTGCACGCTCTATATCCTTTAAATACGCATGCTCCGGCCCTACCCCGGGATAATCCAGACCGGCGGAAATAGAGTGAGCCAGCTTTATGTTTCCGTTTTCATCCTGTAAAAGATAAGATTTCATGCCGTGCAAAACGCCCGCCGCGCCCTTTGCCATCGCCGCCGCGTGTTCTCCTGTCTCAATTCCACGTCCGGCAGCTTCCACGCCGATCAGCTCCACATCTTTCTCATCGATGAATTCCGCAAACATGCCGATGGAATTTGAGCCGCCGCCCACACAGGCCATTACAACGTCAGGCATTCTGCCCTCTTCTTCCAGAAACTGTTTTTTCGCCTCACGGCTGATTACGCTTTGGAACTCTTTTACAATTTTCGGATATGGGTACGGCCCAACGGCAGACCCGATTACATAAAAAGTGTCTTCTGCCGATTTTGCCCAGATCCGGATTGCTTCATTGGTCGCGTCTTTTAACGTATTGCTTCCAGAGCGAACGCTGATTACCTTAGCTCCAAGCAATTCCATCCGCATCACGTTTAAAGCCTGGCGTTTCATATCCTCTTCTCCCATAAACACGGTGCATTCCATATCAAACAATGCCGCTCCGGTAGCTGTCGCCACGCCATGCTGTCCGGCGCCTGTTTCAGCAATGACTTTCTTTTTGCCCATGCGCTTTGCCAGTAAAATCTGGCCAATCACATTATTGATTTTATGAGCTCCGGTATGGTTTAAATCCTCACGCTTCAGATATATCTTCGTCCCGTGCTTTTCACTGAAGCGTTTTGCGTAATATAAGGGTGTTTCCCTTCCCACGTATTGTTTCAAATAATACTTGTATTCCTCTATAAATCCAACGTCGTTTTTTGCCTCTTCAAATGCCAGGTCCAGTTCTTCCAGCGTATTCATCAGCGATTCTGCCACAAACCGGCCGCCAAATGATCCATAATAACCCTTCTTACTCATCTTTTCCTCACCTTTCTGATCTACTGAATGATCTTCCATGCCGCCGGATGGCATATGTGTATTTCCAGCGTTTCTTCTTTCAAAATCACAGCCGCCCTGCATATCCAAAATGCAAAAATATCCCGAACATTCCTGCTGTTAAAAGAATGTCCGGGACGATCTTCTCGTGGCGCCACCCGGTATTTACTATTGCAAAAGGAAACAAAAAAAGTATTCTCCGGATCCGGAAAATACTCGCCACCTATCGCATAGTCTCTTCTTGATACTAAACCATCTACAACAGTTCCCATATCGCACCCCTGTAACGTGAGGAACACGGCATCCGCTACTGTCATTCACTTCGCATCTCACAAACCCATTCCCATAAAACTTTTCTGCCATCTCCCACCAAACAATGGCTCTCTGTAAGAAACCTTTCTATGGTACTCTTTTTGCTCATTGATTTTTGCTGTTCACATTAAGTTACAGATAGTTTATCACAACGACTTTACGTTGTCAAGACTTATATTGACGGGAGTCTGACATGGGAGTCTGACATCTTATCTCTTATAATAAATTTTCGGATACGCCAGATGCCCCGTAAGACCACGGGGCATCCAACTCTGTTATCGGTTATCTACTTTTTCGGGATACATGTCATGATGGGCGAGACGGTCATAAGCCATCTCCTCCCATTTTGTCCCTTTCTTTCCGTAATTACAGTACGGATCAAT
>CAJUJL010000054.1 GCA_910586725.1 uncultured Lachnospiraceae bacterium
TGTAAAAAATTAGAAGAATGTATTAATGGAGAACTGCAAAGTAATTCTTTAGAGAAATGTGATAATAAAAATAGGAGGAACTGTATTGAGTCATCGGACAGACGATCAGCAGTAAAGTGCGAAGAGAATAAAAAGAGATATGTGCTTGAAAATACGAAGAAAAACCATGTGATTTTATATAAAATGGATGGTGGGATAATAACGGAAGATAAGTCTGTACCATTAAATACGAGTAAATGCGATTATTTGTTTATCATTGGTGATGCAACTCCAACTGTTGTTTTAACAGAACTCAAAGGTGTTAATGTGCACAAAGCGTTGATTCAGCTTAAAGAAACTTTATTATTGTATAAAAATGTTTTCCGTAAATTTGGACATGTATATGCAAGAGCAATAGTGACATCTTCAACACCAAATATAAAAGCCAGTCCGGAATATGTTAATTTGGAACGGATGATTCGCAAAGATTATAAAGGAAATATAAAAATTGTTGAGAAACAATTTAACGAAAAAGATATAGAACTATAGGCCGTTATATAGAAAATATCCAAGCAGATGATCATGAGAAATTGATGTCAATTTTAGAGAATAATGTCACAACTATTTCTTTAAACACAACTGCCAGTCTAGAAGAACCAAAACTTGCAGCAAAAATATCGAAGGGTAATTTATGATACTGTATCTTGAAAGCAATGCCTTGACTGTAATCAGCGTACTGCTTGTAATTCTTTCTGTCCTGGGGGCATTTGAAACGCCTACAGTACAGGCGTGTATTTCGACTATGCTACAAGGCGATAACATAATGAAAGGAAATGCTGTTGTAAATCAGGTGGCGTCCTTGTCTTATTTAGCAGCTCCAATGTTGGGTGGCGTACTGTATGTGGTATTTGGTTTAAAGCCTGTTATATATGCAAGTGTTGTCTGCTTTTTTATTACTGCGCTGTTTGAATGTTTTATAAAATTAAGTTACAGGCGTTCGGAGAGTAAAGGCGGTATACTGTCAGTTGTCAAACAGGACTTTCTGTCAAGTATGCGATATATTTTAAAAGAGCAGACGAATATTGGAAAAATGCTGCTTTTGACCGCATTTTCAAGATTCTTTGTAATGGGCATTACCATAGTTGGACTTCCCTTTATTGTGCGTACCGTTCTTGGATTAAATGCACAGTATTATGGGGCGGCGGAAAGCTCGTTAGCGATTACTACAATTTTGGGAAGTTGTTGTGATAAAGAACGCTATTGCCTGAGCGGAGAAGATCAATGAGAGCAATGTGAGGCAGTCTTTGCGTGATCTGAGTCGTTGGAGTAAGAATTTTCTGATGCGGATGAGGGGACTTGAACCCCTACGCCGTGCGGCACAAGAACCTAAATCTTGCATGTCTGCCAATTCCATCACATCCGCAAATATTTATCAAAAAATACAATATCCGAAAAACCTTTCTTATCATATACATTTTCGCGATTTCTGTCAAGTCCAAATTCAGGGCAGCGCATTTTCAGGACATAAGGAGTCTGGATTCGACTAGGACGTCTCCTCTGTATTTTAATTTCAAAGAAAAAAACGAGGCATCCTCCTGTAAAAGCCTCAGGAAAATTTTATCGCCCTCCCAAATCGGAAGCGTTTCAATGTCTTTCTTTAAAACCCATTCCAAATCTCCTTCCGCGCATTCCGTAAGTTCCCCTTCAAATTCAGAAGACGTGTAAAGATGGATGTATTCGCTTTCCCATCCTTCGGCAATAAAGGTGAGAATGCCGCGGTAACGGTAGTTTAAAAGGTGAAGCCCGGTTTCTTCTCTGACTTCCCGAAGCAGACATTCTTCGGGCATTTCATCCGGTTCAAATTTGCCGCCGACGCCAATCCATTTATCGTGGTTCATGTCGTTTTCTTTTTTTATGCGGTGCAGCATAAGATAACGGTCGTCTTTTTCTATATAGCAAAGCGTAGACAGTTTCATATCATATCTCCTTATTATCTGTGGCGGATGACCTGTTCGATTTCCTTTTGATGGCAGATGACAATCAAATGCTCATCTTCTTTGAACCGGTAATCCCTGGAGGGCAGAATTTGCGTGTGATTGCCGTATTTTACGCCGATAATGCTCATGTGGTATCTGGCGCGGAAATCAAGTTCTAAAATGCTTTTTCCGATCCATTCGGAAAGAGGGGCAATTTCATAGATGGAATAGCCGTCCGCAAGATTGATATAGTCGAATATTTCGTCTGCGCTTAAGCTGACGGCTACCCGCTCGGCGATGTCTCTGTCAGGGAAAATAACCTGATCGGCGCCGTTTTTCAGAAGAAACTTGGCGTGTATATCCCGGTTCGCCTTGCTGACGACGCGCTTTGCGCCAAGATCTTTTAACAGGCTTGTAATTTCAAGGCTGCTTTGAAAATTGTTTCCGATGCATACGATACACAAGTCAAAATTAGATATGCCAAGGCTTTCCAGAACTTTTTCATTTGTGCAGTTGCCGATTTTGGCGCTTGTCACATAAGGAAGCAGATCTTCTAATTTTTCTTCGCTCTGGTCCACAATCATAATTTCGTTTCCAAGCTTTGATAAATTCATACAAAGATGCGAGCCAAAACGCCCCATCCCGATCATTAAAATGGATTTCATATGTTAAACTCCTTCCTGATATTATCCGATATTTATTTTTTCGGCCGGCTGCATGACGTGGGCAATCTTCTTTTTATCTGTAAACGACATTGCAAAAGAAAGGCTTCCTACACGTCCCAGATACATCAGCAGGATAATGATAAACTGTGACGCTGCGTTTAGCTTCGTCGTAAGCCCTGCCGTCATGCCTACGGTGCTGATTGCGGAAAAGCATTCAAGCAGCGCGTCCGTTCCATTAAAATTCTGAATTCCGCACAACAGGATCACCGCCGTTATTGCCAGCGTCAGATTCGTGCAAAAAACGGCTGCCGCCTTGTGCAGCGCTTCATCCTCCAGCCTTCTTCCAAATATATTATATCCGATTGTGCGCAGCAAAGTGGCTTTTATAAAAATAAACAGAACGATTAATGTCGTCACTTTTACGCCGCCTGCCGTTGAACCCGGCGCGCCGCCGATAAACATAAGGATCACGGTCAGAAGCTTGCCTCCGTCCGTCATAGCTCCCACGTCTACGGTATTAAATCCGGCTGTTCTTGGAGTAATTGAACAAAACAGCGAATTAAAAATCTTTTCCATAAGGTTCATACCGGAAAACAGGCGGTTTCCTTCTATAATGTAAAAGAGAAGCGCTCCACCGAAAATCAGCGTCAGGGTGGACGTCAGGACGATTTTGGTATGAAGGGAATACTTTCTTATTTTTAACCGATGTTCATATAAATCGTTCCAGACGATAAAGCCGATGCCGCCGATCACAATCAAAAGCATAACGGTTGTCATGACGACCGGATGATTTGCGTATCCTGTCAGGGAAGAAAATTTCTCATAACGTCCCATTAAGTCAAATCCGGCGTTGCAAAATGCGGAAACGGAATGAAAAATGCCGTAATAAACGCCCCGCGCAATGCCCATTTTGGGAATAAAGCAAAGAGCGAGAATGATTGCGCCCGCCGATTCAAAAAGAAGCGTGCCGTAAATTATGCGCTTGGTCAGGCGCACCATGCCGCGAAATTCAATGATATTGAGACTTTCCCGAATCAGGCCGCGCTCT
The DNA here is from genome assembly GCA_910586725.1 of uncultured Lachnospiraceae bacterium. Taxonomy (GTDB): domain Bacteria; phylum Bacillota; class Clostridia; order Lachnospirales; family Lachnospiraceae; genus Roseburia_B. The sequence goes on from CAJUJL010000054.1 coordinate 3,669, forward strand.
TTTAATCCGATTTTACGGCGTAGCAAAATAGAAACCGTAACGCCAAGCGTAATAAATCCAAGGCCTCCGATCTGGATCAGAAGTAAAATAACAAGCTGGCCAAACAGGGTCCATTGGGTGAACGTGTCAGCCACAATCAGACCTGTTACACACGTTGCGCTTGTCGAAGTAAACAGCGCCGTCATAAATGAGACGGATTCCCCCGGTTTGACCGCACAGGGAAGCATCAAAAGCAGAGCGCCGATTATAATAATGAAAAAAAAGCCTCCCGCAATCATTTGCATACCGGAAAGACGTTTGGTAATTTTTGAGAACATAACAAACCTTTCTTTTTGCGTAACTGAAATACAATACCTATAGTATATGTTTCTTATTCTTTTATGTCTATATTTTTTTTGTAATTTATGATACGATAAATGAGTATTTTATTTTGAATGAAGGAAGTGACCTATATGGAAAGACATATTCCAAAGCCGGGCGAGAGATATACGGACATAAGACAGAAGACGTACCAGATTCTCTGTGTGGCAAATTACGTCAGGACGAAAGAGAAAATGGTGGTGTATCAGGGGCTTTATGGTGAGTTTGAGTATTTTGTCAGGCCGCTTGGGATGTTTATGGAAGAAGTGGATCATAAAAAATATCCGGATGTATTGCAGAAATATTATTTTGAGCTTTCGGATCAAACGATGCGGCAGGAGATGCCGGTCATACCTCCGGTTGAGAGCCTCCCGCAGAAAGAACCTTTGGATTTCAAGGAGGCGGACCAGATGGCCAGAAGTGAAAGCAGCGAGCAGGAACAGGCAAATCCGTCCCTGATCCGTTTTCTGGACGCGGATACCTTAGAGGAGAAGTATCAGGTTGTAAAGGCTCTTGGAGGCTCCATTACGAACAGGCTCATTGATGATTTTGCCGTGACGCTGGATCTTGTCATACCGGAGGGAGACATTGATTTTCGCTACCATCAGCTTTTAAGCAGCGTTCGTACATTGCAGAAATTTGAATCAACCAGATTCAGGAAACGATAAAAATCAGGCGGTTTCATTGCGAAACCGCCTGATTTTTCCGGCTTAATGTACTGTTGTGGTATTTTGTTTCAAACGTAACGTCTTCGCCGAACCAATCCGGCGCAACGAAGCGATCGGCTTCTTCTTTTGTAGGAAATTCTACTTCCGCCAATACAAGAGGCGCCAATGCATCCAGAAACAAATCCAGCTCAATCACATATTGACTCCCATAGGGAATGTAATACCGCATCTTGCGGATCAGGATGCCGTCTGTTTTGGGACGGAGATGTTCGTAAGCCTCTTTTGTCAAAGGAAGGTTGTATTCCTCCCGTATCATCAGGCCGAAGCCTTTATAAGTCAGGCTGTACTCATCATCGGATTTGCGGATGCGTACAACCGGAGAGGTGCACAGGTATCCCTGTTCAATTTCCTTGCAGGGGTACGTTTTGTATTGGTCCGGAAGATTGTGGATCAAATATTTGCGTTCAATTTCCATAGGATCTCCTAATGCAGGTATACAAGTTTTTGCTTTAAGTCGGCTACGGCGGCATCGCCTTTGAAGTATTTTGCGATTGCAAGGGCAAAATCAATTGCGGTGCCCATGCCGCGGCTGGTAATGATATTGCCGTCTCTGACAACGGCATCTTCTGAAAAAGCGGCTCCCGTCAGTTTGGATTCAAAGCCGGGGTGACAGGTGGCTTTTTTGTTTTTCAGAAGCTCCGCGGCGCCGAGTACGGAAGGCGCGGCGCAGATTGCCGCGATCAGTTTTCCTTCCCGGGCAAATTTTTGGAGGACTAAGCGTACGCCCTCATGTTCGCCAAGATGAAGCGTTCCCGGCATTCCGCCCGGAAGCACAATGGCGTCGTATGCGTCAAAATTTACATCTTCAAAAACAGTATCCGCAAGAAATGTGATTTGATGAGAACCGGTTACGGAAGTTGTTTCATTTAATGAAATCATATCAATTTCAAGATCTGCACGGCGCAAAATATCAACAACGGTAAGACCTTCGATTTCTTCACAGCCGTTTGCCATAAAAATTCCCGTTTTACTCATGTTACCTCCTTTGGCCCGGATTTTCCGGACGTCATTCTCTTTCTTATATTATTTACCTTATCATAAATTAGCAAAAAAATCCATGGTGGAACTTTCCAAACATAAAATCAGTTATTTCATCCATACTATTTTCAGGATAAACGAAACAGTTGTTTATCCGAAAACAAAACACGGCACAGCCGGAGAAAAAACTATGGAGGTGTATTACCATGGCAAGTTCAAGCAGAACAAATAGAGTTGAGGTTCCGGAGGCAAAAGAGGCGTTAAACCGTTTCAAACAGGAAGTGGCTTCTGAAATCGGCGTACCTTTAAAAGAAGGTTACAACGGCGACCTTACTTCTGCGCAGGCAGGCTCCATCGGTGGAGAAATGGTTCGTAAAATGATCCGCAGCCAGGAAGAGAAAATGTCCTCTTCTAAGTAATGAAAACCGATATAGCGGGTAAAAACTAAAAAGGGCGGAATACGAAGCTGCAGGTTTCGTATTCCGTCTTTTGCTTGTGTTTTGTATGTCTTGCTGATATAATAGGCCGAAAAGAAGAATATTGGGAGGGAATATGATTACAAGCACGTCGAATCCCCAGGTTAAGAATCTGGTTTTACTGGGAAAAAAAGCAAAAGCAAGAAAAGAGCAGGGCGTCTTTCTGGCGGAAGGAAGAAAGATGCTGGAAGAAGCGCCAAAGGAATGGATTCGAAATATATACCTTTCGGAATCCTTTGTCTGTGACAAAAAGAACTGGGATATGATACGCAAACTGGAGTATGAAGTTCTTTCCGATCACGTCATGAAAGCCGTTGCCGACACACAGACGCCGCAGGGTATTCTGATGGTCATTTCCATACCGGAATGGGACTATACGGAAATCACGCAAAACCCCAAAGGCTGCTATCTTTTTCTGGAAAATATACAGGACCCCGGAAATTTGGGCACGATGCTTCGGACAGGCGAAGCGGCGGGCGTTACGGCAGTCATTGCAGACCGGACATGCGTGGATTTGTACAACCCCAAAACAATCCGGGCGACCATGGGAAGCGTGTACCGGATGCCGTTTTTTGTTGCGGAAGAGTTCAGAGGAGCAATACAGGGGCTGAAAGAACGTGGCGCAAAGTTTTACGCCGCGCATTTAGACGGCGCGCAAATGTACGATGAAGCGGATTATACAGGGGTCTGCGGCTTTTTGATCGGAAACGAAAGCAAAGGTTTGACAGAAGAGACGGCAGCTTTGGCCGCAACATGCATTAAAATTCCAATGCAGGGAAACGTGGAATCTTTAAACGCTGCCATAGCCGCATCGGTTTTGATGTATGAAGCGGACAGGCAGAGAAGGAGTTAATCAATGTTTCGTCTATGGGCAAAAAAATGGAAAGACAATCGTTTGGTGCAGGATATGACGGTAGAAAACAGTGATTCTGACACAAGAACGCATAAAGTATTCCATGCGCTGGATACGGCTTGTTACGCGTTTGATCTGGAAAAGCCGATTTGGCTGGATGCAAATGCAGAGGAATTTAAGCGGCATGCAAGAACGAGATTTACGCAGGATAATTTTATTGAGCGGATAGAATTTGATTTTCTGGAAATACAGGTGATTGAGGAGGACTAGAAGCAGCCCCCTCCAATCAATGAAATCAACAGTGAGACGAAAAAAATTCATCCAGTATCGGAAACAGCTTTGGACTGTGCACGACGTAACTGGAATGCGTTTCGCCCGGAAGGATTTTCAGTATGGAATCGGGGATGGAGGCGGCGATTCGCTTTGTTTCATTTTTTTTAATGATGTCTTTTGAGCCGGCAAGAACCAAAGTCGGAATCGTGATTTTGCCAAGGTCCGATTTGGAAATATGAGGTTCCTTTAGCATCAGACGAATCAGGGGGGATTTTTTCTTTATGTAATGCAGACGCACGGAAAGTCTGGGGAAAAACTTCCATCCGGATGGAGTGAGGTTCGCGCCGCTTACTGCAAGAGCGGAAAACATAGCCGGACATTTTGAGGCTGCTAAAAGGCCGACAATGCCGCCGTCGCTGAATCCGTAAAACGCAGGATTGATTAAATCAAGAGCCTGTATAAATGCAATCATGTCGTTTGCCATGTCGTCATAGTGAAATTCATCTACGGATGCGCTCAATCCGTGTCCGCGGCTGTCTATGGCGTAAACGGTATGCTTTTTGGAGAGCTGTGGAATTAATGCGTCAAAGATTTTATGCGTTTCGTTATTTCCATGCGCCAGAATCACGGGGGATCCTTCGCCGGTTTTCTCGTAGTAAATAATCTGGCCGTTTAATTGAATGTACATAGTTATGTTTACGTTCCCTTCTGCTTTTTTTGAAGTATAACATATTTTATCCGTATCTTGAAGAGTAAAATAAAGTTATGATACAATAGATGAAAATGAAGCGGAAGAAGGGGTGCGTGTGAAAAAAAGGCAGTCGGAGACATGGGAAATCGCAGAAGAAACGGTGACGGCAATCGGAGCGGCCGTATTTTTCGGATTGCAGTTTTATTACGGATATGTATATAAGAGCAGCGCGCAAACCCTTTTGTACCATCTGTTTCCGATCGCGCTTCTTTATGCGGGCCTTACAACGCTGCAGATCTATCCGGAACTGCTAAACGGCGGAAACAGCGAGCGTTTACACGGAAAGGTTCGTATTTATGCGGTTCGCATGATGAGAAATACAAAGATGTTTTTTATGTTGGGAATTTTGGCGCCGTCCGTTGCGGACGTGGCCGGAGTCACTGTGAATGCGGGATACAGCCTTTTTGTCATGGCAGGAATACTGATTGGCATTGGATATTATCTGTATCGTATTTACAGGTACAATTCAAAGGAAAAAAAATAACAGCCATCACAATTTGCTCGTGATGGCCGTTTCATTTAATCATTTTCTGTTCCAATATCTTTATCATTTATATAGATTATGAAAAAGGTACCTTGAAAAGTCGCTGATTAAGTAGGTAGTAAAACTATCTTACTACAGTTACGTTAGTTGCCTGTGGTCCTTTTGCACCGTCAACTACTTCAAACTCAACAGTAGCGCCTTCTTCCAAAGATTTGAAGCCATCCATGTTAAGTCCTGAGTAATGAACGAATACATCGCTTCCTGATTCATCTGAGATAAAACCGTAGCCTTTCTGGTTGTTAAACCATTTTACTGTACCTTTGTTCATTGCAGTACCTCCAATAAATTAATTATGCTAGTCTTTATGCACTAGACCACTATAGCATATGAGTTTTAAAATGTAAAGTAAAATTTTAAAGTTCTTCGTAAGCAATTGCGTGTTTGTATAGAAATTTTTGTACCAGACGGTCCCATTCCTGTTCTAAAGTGCGGTTAGTAGAAAAAACAGAGTAGGAAACGCCGGTTGTTAAGACGATCTGGCCGTTTTGAAATGTCAGATTGATAAAAATGCCTTTGATGTCGTTTTCAGTAAAGCCGCTTAGGGACTGATCAAGGATATTGGATGTGTTTTCGGGAGAAAGCATCAGGATAAATTTAAAATAAGCAGGGGTATGCCTTCCGCGTATCATCTGGTAACAGATGGGCTTAAGATTGGAATACGGAAGAACCCTAAGGCCAACAAGTCCCTGCTCTTTCAGCTCTTCTTCGGAGTAAAAGCCTTTGTTGATATGTCCGTCGATGGTAAAGACCGCGTCTTTTTTTATGGTAACTTCCGGCAGAAGGAAGTGGTCAAAAATATCGGTACACAACAGCTGGTTCATAAATGTTTTTTTATCTGTCAGTTTTAATGCAATCAATATAACACCTCGTTTTTATCAATAAATAAATATATTTTAACACAGGTTGTTTGAAAAATCCAAAAAATATAGTAAAATAGTTTTCAGGCCAAATGTGGTTGCATATGTGGAGGCAATGATGAAGAATAATATTGAGAAAATATTTTACCGGATTCTGCTTGCGGCAGGAATGATGCTTTTACTGACAGGCTGCGGCCTGGCGGAGCAAGTGCAGGAATTAAAATCAGAAATCATGCAAAAAGAAACGGAAGTCCGTAAAAAAGAAAGACCTGCCAAAAAGAAAAAATCCGAAAAGAAACAAATCAAGGAGACAGAGGTCGTATTGGAGAGCGAAGAACCCGCGTCCACAGAAACGGAGTCTGTTGCAGACAAAACGATTGCCGAGCCGGGCAATTTTGCATACCGTACTTTAAATGATACGGAAAAGCAGGTTTATAATGAAATGCTGACAGCTGTTCTGGAGCACAAAGAAAGCGTAGAGGTTTCGGCATTGGATGAAGATACGCTGGAAACCGCATATAAAGCAATTTGCGCGGACTATGGCGGTTTGTTCTGGGTTTCCGGATACATATATACGCAGTATACGCAAAATGGCGAACCGACCGGTATGGAATTTTCTCCGAAATATACCATGGAGTATGAGGAGCGGGTAAGGATTCAATCGCAGATTGACGCTTCGGTAGAAGAACTGCTGGCAGGCATTTCCATAACGGATTCCGATTATGAAAAGGCAAAATATGTATTTGAGATACTGGTTCAGAATGTGGATTACGATGCTTCGGCGCAAAACAATCAGAATATTATCAGCGCATTTTTAAACAGGGCTACGGTTTGCCAGGGCTATGCCTGCGCCACCCAGTATCTGCTCAAGCTGCTTGGCATAGAAAGCGTCATAGTGACCGGAAATGCCAATGCGCAATCCCATGCATGGAATCTGGTGCGTTTGGACGGGGAATATTATTATATGGATACTACATGGGGAAATTCCCGGTATTTGGACAATTCCAGCCAAACGGAAAAATATGTAAATTACAACTATCTGGCCATTACGTCGGAAGAGCTTGGCAGAACGCATACGCTAGACGAGAGTTTTCCGCTTCCGGAATGCACAAGCATGAAGAATAATTATTTTGTCAGGGAAAATCTGTATTTTTCCGAATGGAATCCGGAGGCTGTCGGAGAGATCCTGAGAGCGGCGTGGAATGACGGGGGCCGGGACGCCGCCGTGAAATTTTCATCACAGGGACTTTATAAACAGGCGCTGGAGTATTTTATCGTGCAGCAGCATATTGCGGATTACTGTGACAGTATTTCGTCTGTCTATTATCTGGAAGATGAGGAATCGTATGTGATTACCTTTCATTTTTTATAAGAATTTGCGATAAAAATGCTTTTCAGATGAAGATACTTGTGTTATAATGTCTTTCGAATATGAAGTGGACAAAAAGCCGCAGATAAGAAAAGGAGATTTTATTATGAAACATGTTAAGACCTTAAATACAAGAAAATTACAGAATACAGTGAAAAAGGGAGGATGCGGAGAATGCCAGACGTCTTGTCAGTCCGCATGCAAGACATCCTGCACCGTTGGGAACCAGACTTGTGAGAACAGCAAATAAAACATTTGCTTTGATTACATAAATACGGACCGCGCGCATTACGTGCGGTCATTTATTCGTTATATGTAACAGGAAGAGAGGGAATATTGCAGTGGTTCACCAGTACAAAAACAATGGTTACAACATTGTTCTGGATGTAAACAGCGGCGCGGTTCATGTCATGGACGATACGGCTTATGACGTAGTCGCTTTATGGGATGCGCATACGGAAGATGAAATTGTGACACGGTTAACGCCGGTTTACAACGAGGATCAGATTCGTGAGGCAATAGAAGAAGTGGCGTCTTTGGAAGAAGAAAACGTTCTTTTTTCAAAAGATGAGTACGAGGACTATATCAAAGATTTTAAATCGCGCAGGACGGTTGTGAAAGCATTGTGTCTGCACATTGCGCATGATTGTAATTTAAAATGCCGGTATTGTTTTGCGGAAGAAGGGGAATATCATGGTAAAAGGGCTCTGATGCCTTTTGAAATTGGTAAGGCGGCGCTTGATTTTCTGATTGCAAACTCCGGCGGCAGACGGAATCTGGAAGTGGATTTTTTTGGCGGAGAGCCAACGCTTAACTTTCAGGTGGTTCGGGATCTGGTTGCTTACGGAAGAGAGCAGGAGAAGATATACGATAAAAAATTCCGTTTTACGCTTACGACAAACGGAGTGCTTTTAAATAAGGAAATCATGGAATTTGCCAATCGGGAAATGGCAAATGTTGTTTTAAGTATAGACGGGCGAAAAGAAGTCAATGATAAAATGCGGCCTTTTGGCAACGGAAGCGGAAGCTATGACCTGATTGTTCCGAAATTTAAAGAATTTGCGGAAAGCAGAAATCAGACAAATTATTATGTGAGAGGCACGTTTACGCATTTTAATACGGATTTTTCAAAAGACGTGCTCCATCTTGCTGATCTTGGGTTCAAACAAATATCCATTGAGCCTGTTGTGGCGCAGGAGGAAGACGATTACGCAATCCGCGAAGAGGATCTGCCTGTATTATTTGAAGAATATGATTTTCTGGCGGCGGAAATGGTCAGGCGGCATAAACAGGGAGAAGATTTTAATTTCTTCCATTTTATGATAGATTTAGAAGGTGGTCCGTGCGTTGCAAAGAGACTTTCCGGCTGCGGTTCGGGTACGGAGTATCTTGCGGTAACGCCATGGGGAGATCTCTATCCCTGCCATCAGTTTGTAGGCAATGAGAAATTTCTTATGGGAAATGTGAAGGACGGCATTACCAATACGGCTATTCAGGATGAATTTAAGAGCTGTAACGTATATGCAAAGGAGAAATGCCGTACCTGTTTTGCGAGATTTTACTGCAGCGGCGGCTGCGCGGCAAATGCTTTCAATTTTCATGGAGACATAAAAGAAGCTTACGATATTGGATGCGCATTACAGAAAAAGCGGGTCGAATGCGCAATTATGATAAAAGCGGCGGAAGCATTTGAAAAAGACTAAAAGAAAGGGAGAAACAAGATGAAGAACAAATTCAGTAAAAATCAGGGAGCGGCAATGCTTTTGGTTATGGCCCTGATTCTTGGAGGGCTTGCATACTATGCATCGATTATACTCTCTTCGACCGGAATCGGAGAAGATATGAGTATTAAGTTAGGCCTGGATTTGGCGGGCGGCGTCAGCATTACGTATCAGGTAGACGATGAAGATTTTACCGCAGAAGAAGTAAGCGATACGATTTATAAGCTGCAGAAACGTATTGAAGGCTACAGCACGGAAGCGTTTGTTTACAAAGAAGGGACAGACCGTATTACGGTAGAGATTCCTGGCGTGACAGACGCCAATGCGATTTTGGAAGACCTTGGAAAACCGGGCTCTCTGGAATTTCAGACGCCGGACGGCGAAGTATTTATGACGGGTGATATGGTAGCGGACGCACAGCCTTTATCTTATCAGAACGAGATGAAAAATAATGAATTTGTCGTAGAATTGACGCTTACAGACGAAGGGGCTGCTGCATTTGGCGAAATGACATCTGCAAATATCGGTAAAAATCTGCCGATCGTATACGATGAGCAGGTTATCAGTAACCCTGTTGTAGAGGAAGCGATTACAGGCGGAAAAGCACAGATTTCCGGTATGGAGTCTTTTGAAGCGGCTGAGAATCTGGCTACCAATATTCGTATCGGTTCCCTGTCTCTGCATTTGAGCGAGCTGCGTTCAAACGTAGTGGGGGCGCAGTTGGGAAGCTCCGCTATATCCAGCAGTTTAAAAGCGGCGGCAATCGGACTGGCTATTGTTATGTTATTTATGATAATCGTATATTTTGTGCCGGGTGTTGCGGCTTCTTTTGCGCTTGCAATTTATACCTGTCTGATTATCGCAACATTGTATTTGTTTGAAATTACTCTGACTTTGCCGGGTATTGCCGGTATTATACTTTCCATTGGTATGGCAGTGGATGCTAACGTCATTATATTTGCCCGTATTCGTGAAGAAATCGCAAGCGGAAAATCGGTAGGAACATCTATTGACGTTGGATTTAAGAAAGCGTTGTCTGCAATTATTGACGGTAACGTGACGACATTGATTGCGGCAGCCGTGCTTGGACTGCTTGGTTCAGGTTCCGTAAAAGGTTTTGCAAGCACTCTGGCAATCGGTATCATTCTTTCCATGTTTACGGCTCTTGTTGTGACAAGGTTTATCCTGAACGCATTCTATGCCGTAGGACTGCGGAATGAAAAATATTTTGGAAAAGGCAAGGAATTAAAGACATTCCGTTTGATTGAACGAAGAGCAGTATTCTTCGCGATCTCTGCCGTTGTGATCGTTGCGGGATTTGTTGCGATGGGCGTGCATGGCAATGGAGGAAACGCATTGAATTACAGCCTTGATTTTGTGGGCGGAACTTCTACAACCGTGCCTTTTGAAAAGAGCTATACTATTGACGAAATAGATGCTGATTTGGTTCCGTTGGTGGAAGGAGTTACCGGCGACAGTGATGTGCAGACGACTCAGGTGCAGGGAACAAATGAAATTATTTTCAAAACGCGTACGCTGGAACTTGCGGAACGTGAAGAGTTAAATAAAATATTTGTAGATAAGTTTGGTGTAAACGAAGACAACATTCAGTCTGAGAGCATCAGCTCTGCGGTTAGTTCCGAAATGAGGGAAGATGCTGTAAAAGCAGTTATAATTGCAGTTATATTTATGTTAATTTATATCTGGTTCCGTTTCAGCGACGCCAGATTTGCGGTTAGTGCGATACTTGCTCTTGTGCATGACGTTTTGGTCGTGCTGACCTGCTATGCAGTGATTAGAATCTCCGTGGGCAATACGTTTATTGCCTGTATGTTGACAATTATTGGTTATTCCATTAATGATACGATTGTTATTTTTGACAGAATCCGTGAAAACCTGAAGATGAAGAAGATAAATAACGCGCAGGATTTGAGCGAAGTTGCAAATGTGAGCTTGACGCAGACGTTAAGCCGAAGCATCAATACTTCTATAACTACGTTTATTATGGTATTTATGCTCTGGCTGCTGGGCGTGGCTACGATTCGTGATTTTTCACTGCCTCTTATGGTAGGATTAATCAGTGGGTCTTATTCTTCCATCTTTATTGCAACCCAGCTGTGGTTTGTATTCAAACGCAGATTAGGGAAGACGAAAATAGCGGATTAAAAAAGATAATCGATTCAAGGAATGGATACGAAAACTGTCGGAGGAGACTTCGGCAGTTTTTGTTTTAAACAGAAAAACAGGAGGAATTAAAATGAAAATACAACTTTCAGAACATTTTACCTATAAAAAGCTTCTCTGTTTTACGATTCCATCGATAACAATGATGATTTTTACATCCATATATGGTGTGGTAGACGGTCTTTTTGTGTCGAATTTTGTAGGTAAGACGTCGTTTGCCGCCGTTAATTTTATTATGCCGTTTTTACAAATATTAGGGACGATTGGTTTTATGTTTGGAACCGGCGGAGGGGCTTTAATTGCAAAGACGCTGGGAGAAGGGAAAGCAGATGAGGCAAAGCGGCAGTTTTCTCTTTTTGTTTATGTGACGTTTGCGTGCGGAGCGATCCTGGCGCTCATTGGTATTTTGTGTATTGAGCCTATTGCGATGCTTTTAGGAGCGGAAGGAGAGATGCTTGAAAATTGCGTGGTTTATGGCAGATTGGTTTTGATTGCGCTTCCTTTTTATATGCTGCAGTTTGAATTTCAGAGCTTTTTTCCTACGGCGGAAAAGCCGCAATTGGGTCTTGGCGTAACAGTGGCGTCGGGAGTAATGAATATGGCGCTGGATGCGCTTTTTATGAAAGTGTTTGGATGGGGACTGATAGGCGCCGCCGCGGCAACTGCAATCAGTCAGTCGGCGGGAGCCATGATTGCAGTAATTTATTTTCTTCGTCCCAATACAAGTCTGCTTCAGTTGACGAAGACAAAATTTGACGGCAGCGCTTTGCTCAAAGCGTCTGTCAATGGTTCATCCGAGCTGATGTCCAGCATCTCCATGTCTTTGGTGAGCATGCTTTATAATATGCAGCTGATGAAGTATGCAAAAGAAGCGGGAGTTGCGGCCTACGGTGTGCTTATGTATGTTGGTATGATTTTCTTTTCTGCGTTTATAGGATATTCCGTGGGAACGGCGCCGGTTATCGGGTACCATTACGGAGCGGGCGGTTGGACGGAGCTTAAGAGCATCCTGAAAAAAAGTTCTGTAATCATCGGAATTTTTTCGGTCAGCATGCTTTTGCTTTCGGAGGTTTTGGCGCAGCCGCTTTCGACAATTTTTGTCGGCTATGACAGGGAATTGATGGAATTGACATTACGGGGCTTTCAGATCTTTTCCTTTTGTTTTCTTTTGGCCGGCGTACCGATTTTTGGATCCTCATTTTTTACGGCGTTAAATAACGGACTTGTTTCTGCGGCGATTTCGTTCTTAAGAACGCTGGTGTTTCAAATTGCGGCAGTATTTATACTTCCTGTTTTTTGGGGAATTGATGGAATATGGATGTCGATTGTAGCCGCTGAATTTATGGCTGTGGTCATTACGGTATTTTTTATCTTAAAAATGAGAAATAAGTATCATTATTTATAATCTAAGGTTCTGTGCTTTTTGGCAGTGATAAATTATCTGATTTATTATTATGTAAAATTTTCAAAATTTTTTAAAAAATATATTGACAAACAACAATTTATCCTGTATTATATGTATTGTGCTTGAGAGATACAAAACAAAGAGCACAGAGCTATAAATGCGATAGTGGCGTAGTTGGTAACGCGCGACCTTGCCAAGGTCGAGACCGCGGGTTCGAGCCCCGTCTATCGCTCTTAGGTTGAGAACCGCAACCCCTTGATTTT
>CAJUJL010000055.1 GCA_910586725.1 uncultured Lachnospiraceae bacterium
CATAATCACAGACTTTGCAGGTATTTAATAAATCTGAGTTTCACGGATTAAGGTATAAGAAATTGCTTCCATTTTTGGAAAAACGGATATATAATAAAGCAACAACAAATCGGAATCGGTAGACATACCTTGTCGGGTAATAAAATAAGGCATTTCTCGCTTTGTGTCCTGTTTTTTATCGGGCAGTTTTGATAGGATTTTTCTGAAAGGAGGAAAAGCATGAACCAAGAAAAAATCGGAAAATTCTTAAAAGAACTCCGTAAGCAAAAAGGACTTACCCAAGAACAGATTGCAGAAAAATTTAATGTATCAAACAGAACAATATCCCGTTGGGAGAATGGCAACAATATGCCGGACTTAGATATTTTGATTGAAATATCAGATTATTATGAAGTTGATTTACGGGAAATTCTAAATGGAGAAAGGAAAAGCGAGAATATGGATAAAGAAATGAAAGAAACTGTATTGCGGGCAGTGGATTATACAAACGCAGAAGCGGAACGCTACAATAAGCGTGTACGGATATGCAATGGGATAGCAATGCTTTTAGTATTAGCCTACACTATCATTAAAGGAACAAGCCTTTATGATAATCCGACAGTTATGGCTGGACTGGATATTGTACAGGGATTTGCAGTTGGAATGCTTTTGGTGGGTTTGCTATATTCAAGCCGCTATGGTGCGAGAATTAGAGCTTTCAAAAAACGACTGATGATAAGGCAAGAATAAGTTCCCATTTGTCGGGGAAAATCAGAACAGAAAAATGATGTAAAGACTGAATATTTTTTACCTTTAGGTAGCGATTATCTTAACAGAAAATCCGCTGCCTTTTTTGTTTCCAGTAACTATCAACACAGCACAGAAAGAATGAGTCATCAAAAGTGATTGAGAACAAAACCGAAGCAAGCAGGAACTTGGAAAAAGCATTGCAGGCATTATCTTCCATAGAGCAGTTTGCGGAGCAGATAAGCGGTTATGTAGGAATAACGGAACTCAATTTTAAGAGAATCAACCAACTTATAGAAAAAATTCTTGTTTCTGAACCCGTAGAAGTTGACGGGCAGAAAATTCAACGACTTACTATCCATTACAAGTTCCAACTATCCAACAGATATTGACGCCGTACACATCGTCCGTATATCCGTTTGCGTCATCGTCTTCTCCTGTAATTCCGTTTTGCTCCGTCGCATTGGTCCAGAGCGCGTTTTGAATCAGGGGATGGCTGTAATCACAGCCCGTGTCAATTACGGCGACAATGACGCCGGAAGCGGGATCCGCATGGGTTTCCCCGAGAAATTCCCACCCTTTCTGTGCGTGAATGTCGTCTAAAAACCAGGCGTTTGCATCGTCTGCGGCGCAAATAAACGAGTGATGGAATACGGATGATAAAAATATGAAAAAAAAGGCCGCCAGACGGATTAGGCGGGACGATTGGCATGATTTCATGGAATCCTCCTGCTGCAAGGAAAAGTAAGCTATCGTTTCTGATAAGGATAGTGTACTCTTGTCCGGCAAAATTGGCAAGTGAAACCCTGATTGAAATCAAACCCTGAAAATGGTATGATGTTTACCAATAAGTAATTTCAGAAAACATTTGTAAAATTCAAGGAGAAAGATGATGAAGTCATTAGTAATCGCAGAAAAGCCGTCGGTAGCAAGAGATATTGCCAGGGTGCTGCACTGTGCCAAAAAACTGCCCGGCGCGCTGGAGGGCGCGCAGTATATCGTGACATGGGCGCTCGGGCATCTGGTTACGCTTGCGGACCCGGAAGAATACGACAAAAAATATGCCCAATGGAGCTTAGAGACGCTTCCGATGCTTCCGGAAAAAATGCGGCTTGTTGTAATCAAACAGACGGCAAAGCAGTTTAAAGACGTAAAAATACAAATCAACCGCAAAGACGTGGGGCAAATCGTGATTGCCACGGACGCGGGCAGAGAAGGGGAACTGGTCGCGCGCTGGATTTTAGAAAAAGCGGACTGCCACAAGCCCATCCGTCGTCTCTGGATTTCTTCCGTTACAGATAAAGCCATTCGGGAGGGATTTTCAAACTTAAAGGACGGAAGAGAGTACAACAACCTTTACGCAGCAGCCGTCGCCCGCGCCGAAGCCGACTGGCTGGTAGGCATCAACGCCACCCGCGCCCTTACCTGCAAATACAACGCGCAGCTTTCGTGCGGCCGCGTGCAGACGCCGACGCTGGCCATGATTGCCAGACGGGAAGAAGAAATCAAAAGCTTTGTGCCAAAAGAATATTTCGGGATGCAGGTAAAAGCAAACGGAATCAGCTGGACCTGGATGGATTCCAAAAGCAAAAGCACAAGGACATTCCAGAAAGAACGGATGACGGAGCTGGAAAAGAAGCTGAACGGAAAACAGTTAAACGTAACCGAAATCGAAAAATCATCCCGGAAATCATTTGCGCCGGGGCTTTATGATTTGACCGAGCTGCAGCGGGACGCCAATCAAAAATTCGGCTATTCTGCAAAAGAGACGCAAAACATTATGCAGCGTCTGTATGAAAACCATAAGGCGCTCACGTATCCGCGCACAGATTCCAGATACATCGGCTCAGACGTTGCGGAAACCATCAAAGAACGCTTACAGGCCTGTGCCGTCGGTCCGTACCGGAAAATGGCCGGCAGCCTTGGCATGAAGCCAATCAGGACAAACGCTTCTTTTGTGGACGATAAGAAAGTAAGCGATCATCATGCCATTATTCCAACGGAACAATTTGTGCAGCTGGATCATATGACGGTGGAGGAACGCAAAATATATGACCTGGTCGTCCGCCGTTTTCTGGCCGTTTTGTGCCCTCCGTTTGAATACGAACAAATTCTGATGCGCGCGGAAGCGGCCGGAGAATCGTTCGCAGCGAGAGGAAAAACAGTCAAAACCCTGGGCTGGAAAGAAGCATATGAAAGTCCGGAGGATTTGGACGAGGAGGAAGTGGAGCATGAAATCCGGGAGCAGATCTTGCCGGAAATCAAAAAAGGAAGCAGACTTTCCATAGATCAGCAGAAAGTAACAAGCGGCAAAACAAAGCCTCCCGCGCCGTTTAACGAAGCGACGCTTTTATCCGCCATGGAAAATCCGGTCAGATATATGGAAACAAAAGAAAAGGCCGCAATCAAAACAATCGGGGAAACGGGAGGGCTTGGCACCGTGGCTACCCGGGCGGATATTATAGACAAGCTGTTCCACACGTTTCTGATGGAAAAAAGAGGAAACGATATTTTCATCACGTCCAAGGCAAAGCAGCTTTTAAATCTTGTCCCGGAAGATCTGAAAAAGCCGGAGCTGACGGTGGACTGGGAGCTGAAGCTTTCTAAAATCGCAAAAGGCACGCTGAAAAAAGACGCGTTTTTGTCGGGCATCCGGGAGTATGCTTTAGAAATCGTCGGGGAGATTAAGACGGGCGACGGGACGTTTCGCCATGAAAATCTGACGAATAAAAAGTGTCCCGTATGCGGCAAGAGAATGCTTGCCGTCAATGGAAAAAACAGTAAAATGCTTGTGTGCCAGGACAGAGAATGCGGCCACAGGGAAACAATATCGAAAACGACGAACGCCCGCTGTCCGAAATGCCACAAAAAAATGGAGATGTTTGGAAAAGGCGGGGAAGAGACGTTTGTTTGCGCTTGCGGGTATAAAGAAAAGCTTTCCGCGTTCAAAGCGCGCCGGGAAAAAGAGGGCGCCGGCGTAAACAAAAAAGACGTGCAGCGTTATTTAAAAAAGCAGGAGAAAGAGGCCAAAGAACCGCTTAACAACGCGTTTGCCGACGCCTTTGCAAAACTAAATCTCAAATAAAAAAAAGCTTCTGGCTTTTTGTCAGAATAAATTAAAATTTTATCGACAGAAAAAGTGAATTTTTGTATTTCTTTCATGGTATGAATATGCAGGAGGGGGTACTATGACAAGCTCCCCTGCATATATTAGTGTAACAAATAAAATGCCGTAGATTACAGTGTACCGGTGGAATTTACCGGGAAAAGAGGAAGGGAGAAAAATTCATGGCAGATAAAATTTTTGAAAACAACCAGGTATCTATTGTAGGAACGATTGTATCGGATTTCCGGTATAGTCATGAGGTTTATGGGGAAGGATTTTACATGGTAGACATTTCTGTGAACCGTCTGAGCGATTTTGTAGACATCATTCCCATCATGGTTTCCGAGCGAATCGTAGACGTAACGTTAAATTGTGAAGGACAGATCGTCTATGTGACGGGGCAATTCCGTTCCTATAACCGGCACGAGGAAAAGAAAAACAGGCTTGTGCTTTCTGTTTTTGCCAGAGAGCTTGAATTTATTGAAGAAGAGACGGAAGAATACAAAAGCAACCAGATTTATCTGGACGGCTTTGTATGCAAAGAGCCGATTTACCGTAAAACGCCTCTGGGAAGGGAAATTGCGGATTTGCTGATCGCGGTGAACCGTTCTTATGGAAAATCGGATTACATACCCTGCATCTGTTGGGGAAGAAACGCGAGATTTGCTTCCGGCTTTGAAGTGGGCAGCCATGTGGAAATATGGGGAAGGATCCAGAGCAGGGAATATGTGAAAAAAATTGGAGAAAATATGACGGAAAAACGGATTGCTTATGAAGTGTCCGTAAGCAAGGTGGAACGTCTGGAATAAAGATTGCTTTTTTGTGGAAGTTGTGTTATTTTAATAAAATCTGGAGATAGAAATTTGCATTTGGAACGGAAGAAGAATGAAACTGCCGTCAGGCAGAGGAGGTTATTATGGCAACAGGAAGCGTACAGGTATATTATGGTGCGGGCAGAGGGAAATCAACGGCTGCATTGGGAAGATCCATACTTGCTGCTTCAGCAGGAAAAACAGTTTTTATCATTCAGTTTTTAAAGGGAAAAACCGATGACGGAATGGAATTTTTAAAAAGACTGGAGCCTGAAATTAAGATTTTCCGTTTTGAAAAATCCGAGGAATATTTTAATGAACTTTCTGAAGAAGAACAGATGGAAGAAGTGAAGAATATTAAAAACGGACTTAATTTTGCGAAAAAGGTTCTTTCTACTGGAGAATGTGACTTGTTGATTTTAGATGAAGTTCTGGGCCTTGTGGACCAGAGGGTAATAGAATCGGAAGAATTGAAAAATCTTATTTCTGTCAGACTGGACGATATGGAACTGATACTGACAGGCCGTGAATTTTGTGATGCGATTCATCCTTATGTGGATGAAATTTACCATCTTATATCGGAAGATTAGGCAGTATACTATTGACAAAAGGAAAACGGAGCGCTATATTGCATTTAAAACAATCAAATAATACCGGATAGAGGTCGCGTGATTCATCAGTAGTTTATCGGATACAGCAGAGGTATGGGAAGATAAGCAAAAGGGGAGAGCGCCGAAAGGGGATGTTTTCTGCGGACATTTTCTTGGGCATATGTTTAAGAAATATATGACTGTCATCTTTTCAATAAGATGGAGGGCTATCAATTCAGTGAAAACTTCAAGGCCGGCTCATGAAAGGAGCCGGTTTTTTATCCGGCAGCAGCGGCATATAACCGCAAGAATACAGGAGGAAAGTGGATATGGCTATTTTCAAAGGCTCAGGCGTTGCAATTGTAACCCCGATGAAAGAGAATTTCGAGATTAATTATGACAAACTGGAAGAGATGATTGAGTTTCAGGTAGACCAGGGAACAGACTGCATTGTCATTGCAGGAACGACAGGAGAGAGCTCGACGCTTTCTATGGAGGAGCACAAAGAAGTGATTGAGGCGGCAGTTCGGTTTACCAATCACAGAGTTCCGGTTGTGGCGGGAACAGGCTCTAATTGCACGGCAACGGCTGTTCAGCTTTCACAGGAAGCGCAGGAAGCCGGAGCGGACGGACTTTTGATCGTTACGCCTTACTATAACAAGGCGACGCAAAAAGGACTGATCGGTCATTATACGAAAATTGCAAACGCAGTAAAGCTTCCCATTATTATGTACAATGTGCCTTCCCGGACCGGGTGCAATATTTTGCCTGAGACGGCTGCATATTTATTTCAGAATGTGGAGAATATTACTGGTATCAAAGAAGCTACCGGCAATGTGGCGCAGGCGGCAAAGACAATGTACTTAACGGACGGCAGACTGGATATGTATTCCGGGGAAGACGGAATTGTCGTGCCGTTAATGGCGATTGGAGCGATTGGCGTTATATCCGTATGGGCCAATATTGCCCCGCGGAAAGTGCATGAAATGTGTATGAAATTTATGGATGGAGACATCGCGGATGCGGCCAGGATGCAGCTGGAAGCGGAGCCTTTGGTAGACGCTCTTTTTAGCGAGGTGAATCCGATTCCGGTAAAAAAAGCGTTAAACCTTATGGGAATGGAAGTTGGACCTTTGCGCGCGCCTCTTTGTGAAATGGAAGAGCAGAATGCGAAAAAGCTGGCGGAAGTGATGAAGGCGTATGGATTAAAGCTCGCATAGCGCAGAGCCGGAAGAAAGATACACAGGATAAATTTGGAGGAGAACATGACAAGAATTATAATGCACGGTTGCAACGGCAAAATGGGCAGGATGATTTCTGAAATCTGCCGGGAAGACAGTGATGCCGAAATTGTTGCGGGAATTGATGTAACGGATCAGAAATGCGATTCTTATCCGGTATTTACCGATATTACGAAATGTGACACAGACGCGGATGTAATGATAGACTTTTCCACTGCAAAAGCGGTAGACGGCGTAATTGCTTACTGTGTGGAAAAGAATATGCCTTTGGTTTTATGCACGACAGGCTTAAGCGATGCACAGGCAGAAAAAATCAGAGAGGCCAGTGAACGGATTGCTGTTTTAAAGTCGGCGAATATGTCGCTTGGCATCAATACAGTGTTTGAGTTGCTGGAAAAAGCGGTAAAAGCGCTGGGAAATGCCGGTTTTGATATTGAGATTGTAGAAAAGCACCACAATCAGAAATTAGATGCGCCAAGCGGTACGGCTCTTGCGCTTGCAGACGTTATGAATCAGGCTATGGATATGGCGTATGGTTATAAGTTCGACCGAAGCGGTGAGCGTAAAAAGAGGGAGCCGGATGAAATTGGCATTTCCGCAGTCCGCGGAGGAACGATCGTAGGAGAGCACGAAGTGATTTTTGCGGGCAGGGATGAAGTAATAGAAATTAAACATACGGCATATTCCCGTTCCGTCTTTGGAAAAGGAGCGATCGAAGCGGCGAAGTTTCTGCATGGAAAAGAGGCCGGAATGTACGATATGCGAAAACTTGTGCAAAACCGCTAAGAAATACAAAAAGCTGTTATGGGATCAGGATCCTGACAGCTTTTTTGTTTATATATTATTTTCATCCGCCACGTATTTTTTGATGGCTGCAAAACTTTCTTTACTGATGACGTGTTCCATGCGGCAGGCGTCTTCCGCTGCAATCGTTTCATCTACGCCGAGGGAAATGAGCCAGCCGGAGAGAAACGTATGGCGCTCATAAATCATCTCCGCAATTTCAAGACCTTTCTTTGTCAAGGTAATAAATCCGGCATTACTGACGGAAATGCATCCGTTTTCCCTTAAATTTTTCATGGCGACGCTGATGCTGGATTTTTTGAAATTCATTTCCGCCGCAATGTCTACGGAGCGCACCACCGGAAGACGTTTGCTTAAAATCAGTATCGTTTCCAGGTAGTTTTCCGCGGATTCGTTTTTGTTCATACAAAATCCTCCGATCTAAATCTCATAGAGTCAAGGAATATTATAGCATATTTTCATTTGATATGATATACTAAGAACAGAAATTGTGCAAATGGAGGCGGAATATGAAGATTATATATAAGACGGACAATGGCATTCTTTCACCAAAAGAAGCGTTTGAACCCGACATCTGGATCAATCTGATTTCGCCGAATATGGAAGAACTGACTGAAGTTGCGACATATTATGACGTTGATATAGCAGACGTACGTGCGGCGCTCGATGAAGAAGAGAGTTCCCGTGTACAGATTGAAGACGGATATACGTTGATTTTAGTGGATATTCCCTATGAAGAAATCCGTAACGAGCAGCGGGCCTATACGACGATTCCGCTGGGCATTCTTTTGGTGGAAGATGCGATTATCACGGTTTGCAGTGATGATACGGTGATTTTAAATTATTTTTCCAATAACAGAATGCGTGGATTCAGCACCAAGAAGAAAATGCGTTTTGTTTACCAGATTTTACTGCGTACGGCGAACCTGTATCAGGCTTTGCTTCGGGCCATTGATAAGAGGAGAAGCGAGGTCGAGAAGAGAGTCGGCACCGAGACGACGGAAGATAAGGACTTGATCAACCTGCATGAACTGGAGACGAACCTTGTCTACTTTGCCACTTCGCTTAGCGCCAATAAAGTCGTGCTGGACCGCCTGACCCGGTATGAAAGGATCAAGCAGTATCCGGAAGATAAAGAGCTGCTTGACGACGTAATCGTAGAGAACCGCCAGGCGATTGAGATGACGAATATTTACCGTGATATTATTCATGGTTCCAGGGAGCTGGTGTCGACCATTATCAATAACCGTATGAATAATATCATGAAATTTTTGGCTTCTATAACGCTTGTCATGGCCATCCCGACGATCATATCCGGAATTTACGGAATGAACGTCAGCGGAAAGTGGATGCCGTTGTCAACAACGCCTCACGGATTCGCGATCATCTGCGTAGTGATTGGAATTATCTGCGCTTTGGCCTTGATTATTTTAAAACGTTGTAAGATGCTTTAATGATAAGAAATGATTTTCGGCAGACATGCTTTTGCGCATGTCTGCTTTTTTGCTGCCATCGATTCCCATCCAAACTCATATTTTTTGGTCACAATTTTGTAATAAGATTGTAATATGTTTGGAAAGGAGAATACGAAAATGAAACAGAGGAGCAGAAAGCTGGCATGTCTTTGCATTGCTACGGCATTGATCGCAGCGGCAAATACAAAACCGGTAAAAGCAGATGAGAGAAATAAGCAGGAGGAAGCGGTTACAGAGTCCCATGCGTTACATATTGGAGCGGCTGCGTTTGCAATTGAGTCCGCGCAAATTGGAGTGGAGGAATTTCAAAAGAAAGATATCCGGGAAAAACCGCAGCCAGACGAGCCGGAAGCTTTGCCGGAGCTGGCGGTTGCCCAGGTGGATTCCTATATCAATGTCCGCAGCCAGCCAGGACTGGATGGCGAGATTGTAGGAAAGCTTTACAACGATTCTGTCGGTGAAATTGTAAAAGAAGAAGGAGAATGGCTGCAAATTTCTTCCGGAACCGTTCAGGGATATATTAAAGCCGAATATGCGCTGCGTGGAGAAGAGGGGGCTGCTAAAGCAGAAGAAGTGGGAGAACGCCGCGCGAAGGTAGAGGCGGTTACGCTTAGGCTGCGGGAAGAGGCTACAACGGAATCGGAGACATTGGGACTTTTGCCGCAGGCGGAAGAATTGCTTGTGGAAGAAGAAGCGGAAGGCTGGATTAAAGTAACGACGCAGGAGCAGGAGGGCGGTTACGTATCGGCGGATCATGTGGAAGTTTATACAATTCATCCGGTTGCAGAATCCAAAGAGGAAGAAGAAGCGCGTCTTGCAGCGATGGAAGCCGAAAATGCGCAGAATTTGAACCGGCAGGAAACACAGGCGCAGACGGCTGTTGAGGAGCTAAAGCAGCAAAATCTGGAAAGCTTTGGAGAAGGAAAGACCATCGTGCAGGAGGAAGAAAAGAAGACGGTTCACAAGACGGAGCAAAAGGAAGAGGTAAAAGCGCCTTCCGGAGGAATCGGAACAAAGATTGCGGACTACGCGCTTCAGTTTGTAGGAAATCCGTATGTGTACGGAGGAACCAGCTTAACGAATGGAGCGGACTGTTCCGGATTTGTCATGAGCGTGTACGCTCACTTTGGCATTGGTCTGCCAAGAACTTCCGGAGAGCAGGGGCAATGCGGGACAAACGTGGGAGGAATTGAAAACGCGCTGCCCGGCGATCTGGTATCTTATTCCGGCCATATTGGCATTTATATCGGAAACGGTCAGATCGTCCATGCGAGCACCGAAAAAACGGGAATTAAAATATCAAACGCATCGTACCGCCCGATTCTTTCCGTGCGCAGAATCGTATAAATGCAGCAGAAAACTGCCATACTTAGATGAGATAGAAAAATGTTTGCGCTGGCAGGTGTCTGGTTTTATGAAGGTATTCGTCCATGGGCAGGAAAAGGCCTGGATTCGGGAACTTAACAGATTGTGCGGAAAAGATCAAATATATTTTTGTGAAGAAAAAGAGTCGTTTCGCGATATTCATCTGATCATTACGGATTTTCCGATTGAAGAATCAAGGAAAGGAATTTTATTGAAGATTCCTTTCCTTGTCGTATCCAGAGAAAAAAGAGAAGAAAAAATACTGGAAGCTTTTCGAAAAGGAGCCGAGGATTATATGATTTATCCGGTTAGCCCGAGAATTGCACGAGCGCGTATCCTGCGCATTTTAAATCATTTTAAAAAAGAGCGCGAATATTTAAAAAAAATTTGTTCCCATGTCCATTTTACGCCAAATGAATACAAAATTCTTTCTGTTCTGACGGCGCATCCTGGGAGGGCCGTTTCCAGAAATGAATTGATTGAGAGGGCGTTTTCCGATTCATACGATGGGTTTGACAGGAATATAGACAATTATGTGAAAGAAATCCGTAAAAAGATGAATGCGGAATTTGGAAAAAGAAACCGCATCGAAACGGTCTATGGGATCGGATACCGGTATTTGCCCTGAAAATTCTCTGGTAAATTCATCTTCTTGTAATTCCGTGCCCGGTATGGTAGAATAACAGGCGAAAGATGAGGCGATTAAACTATGACAAAAGATGTAATAGTGTCCATTAACGGACTGCAGATTGCGAGACAGAACGAGGAATCCGAACCGATCGAAGTGATTACGGCCGGAGACTATTATAAGAAAAACGATAAGCATTATATTATCTATGACGAAGTGGCGGAAGGCTTTGAAGGCGTCACAAAAAATGTCGTAAAGCTGCAGGAAAACTGCATGGACATTACGAAGCGCGGCATTACCAACGTACATATGGTCTTTGAAAAGAATAAAAAGCATGTTACCTGCTATGAGACGCCGTTTGGAAGTCTGATGCTTGGAATCAATGCGAAAAACATTAAAATTACGGAAGCGGAAAACGACATTTCCGTAGACGTCGATTATGCGCTTGAACTAAACGATACACACCTGGCAGACTGCAAAATCAAGGTGGCCATTCAGTCAAGGGAGAGCGGAGAATTTCGTATTTTATCCTGATCGTGTGAAAATGTGCGAAGTCTTCGTGCTTTTTCGCGTGCTTTGCGGGCAGATAAAGACAGGAGATTCGCTTTTATCTGCCCGAAGCTCCACTTGCTTAACGTACCGGCATCTGAAAATCAACGAGCGCCTTGTTCAAATAGTCATTGAAGGGCTTCATGATTTGAAACAGTTCCGCTGCTTTTGAAAGAAATGTTTTTTCATCTCTGATTTCTTCGTCGCTTAGCGGGTATTCTAAATACCAGCTCTTAAACTTCAGATATTCTGCTTGCGGGTGCGTTTTCTCATATCCCGCGGGAACTTTCTTTAACGCGGTTCCCTTTACGGTAAAATATTTTTTAAACTCCTGTCTGTGTATCAGATTTTCCCATTCTTCGCCATTTTGGCAAATATAATCCCGAATCATCGCAGTTGCGTCCTTGAACATGTCTGCAAACAGGCCGCCGCCTAAAAAAGACTGATTTTCGGGCTTAATCATTAAATAATAGCCGACAGGAACCGGCAGCTTCCCTTTTGAGGAAATATGAGCGCGAAACGCAGGATTATAGGGCGACTTGTCATGACTGAACCGGGTGTCTCTCACAATTTTAAATGTGAGGTCTTTCGGATTATTATGTAAAATGCTGCCGTCAAATTTTCCGATTTCTAATATCAGCGACTGCAAGAATTCTTCAAATGCAGAGCTTGCCGTTTTAAAGTCGTCTTTGTTTGCATGATACCATTCGCGGTTGTTGTTCATGCGCAATGCATTTAGATAGTCAAGAATCAAAGTTGTATTCATCATTTGCCATCTCCTTTATGAATTTCGGATAACAGAAATCTGCGTGGACTTTAATAACTCCTGAAGCAGCAGCTTCATGCGTTCGGAAGATTGATAAGACTTGCAGAAAGAAAAGTCCTGTGATAAATCGTCCATATCTTCCATTGCGGTTTTTACATCCAGCATGGTCTGAACGGGGATTTGGACAGCAGACGTATAATCCAGCTGCTGTGGGTTTATCCTGTGGTTTTGTATTGCATAATTTACCCTGTTTTTGCATTTGCATGTTCCGTTCCCATATTCTCCGCAGTACTGTTCCAGAAAGCCGGCCATTTTTTTGCGTATTCGGGAAAGGCGTTTACGGTACGCTTCCGGGGTCATTCCCAAAATATCCCCTGCAACGCGGCTGTCTGCTTTAAACATGGTTCCCAGTATAAAAATACATCTGCTTTCTGTGTCAAGGCACTGCAGCATTACGTTGGTGCACGACATTTTCAGCTCTTCCGCCAGAATGTCTTTTTCCACATTCTGGGTCAGGTCCGGAATATCTTTTGTTTTACCGTTTTGGATGTCGTCTCCATAATACTCAAAGCTAAGCGGATAGTGGGCAAACATATGCTTTTTGTAATTTTTCAGATGATTTGCGGCAATGCTGAATACCCATGTTGTAAAAGAACTGTCGCCCCGGAAGGATGAGAGATGGGTGATCATTTTCAGCAGAATGTCCTGTGTGGCGTCTTCCGCGTCCGCAAAAGTTCCAAGCATACGCAGAGATAAATTAAATACAATGTCCTGCACGCTTGCAACAAGCGTTTCAAGGGCCTGTTTATCTCCTGCTGTGGCTTTGTTGACCAAATCCAGTAATTGGTCATTCGTTTTTTTGTTCATAAAAATTTAACCTCCTTTATTGAATTAGACAACCGTTTTCTATCTGTGTGACAGAAAAATTTTATCATTTGGAGTTTTTTCGTTGTTTGCTGATCCGAAAAAATACACCTGCGCAGATTACAACTGAAAGCGCGGAACCGGCGGTGGAAGCCAGTCCCATTGGAAAAAGCGTATCCGTAAAATATTTTGACGCAAAGTAGGAAAGCGGAATGCGCATACAGAGAATAGAAAGGAAATTGTGCAGAAACGAAATTCCCGATAATCCATATGCGCAGAAATAGCCGCTGAAGCAAAAATGGATTCCGGCAAGAATGCAGTCCCAGATATAGCCCCGCATATACTGGCTTCCCGGCAGCGTAACAGAGGAAATGTCTCTGGAGAACAGGCCGATAAAGGGTTCGGCATAGAACTGCATAACCATACACGCGGCAATGCCCCACGCAACGGATATAAACAAAGCATAGCGCAGCGTAAGCCGCGCGCGGTCATGTTTGCCGGCTCCGATATTCTGCGCGCAAAGCGCAGAGACGGTCTGAAGCATAGAAGACGGCACAAGGAACAGAATTCCGATTATTTTTTCCACAATGCCGACTGCCGCCGCGTCGTTCAGTCCCCGTTTATTGGCAAAAACAGTAATTACGATAAAAGAAATCTGGATAAATCCGTCTTGAAGAGCAACCGGAATCTCGATTTTTAACAGGTCAGACATTGTCTTTTTGTCCGGTAAAAAAAAGTTTATTGAAAGCGTGATTTCGGTTTTTCGCCTTAATATAATGAATAAGGATACGATTACGCTGATTGTCTGCGATAACGCAGTTCCAAGCGCTGCGCCTGTCGGTCCCAGGCCTATGTTTCCGATGAAGAAATAATCAAGGGCAATATTTGCGGCGCATGCAACAGCAATAAAATACATGGGGCTTTTGGAATCTCCCATGCCGCGGAATACAGAACAGATGATATTATAAGCCGTAATAAACGGAATGCCAATAAAGCACACCGTCAGGTATGAAATGGTTTCGGACACTGATTCCGCAGGAGTTGACATAACGTTTACAATCGGTTTGACTGCAAAAAGCAGTGCAAGCGTCAAAATAAGAGATAATGCCATAAATAATGTAATCGTATTTCCAATGGCAAGTGAAGTCTGTTTTTTGTTTTGGGCGCCAATGGACTGGCCGATTTTAACAGTCGCTCCCATTGCCAGTCCCACAATCATAACGGTAATCATGTGCATAACCTGGCTGCCGATGGAAACGGCGGTTGTGCTTTTTATGCCGTTGAATTGCCCGATGATAAATAAGTCGGCCATGCCATATAATGTCTGCAAAAAATAGGATAAAAGATAGGGTATTGAAAAGGAAAGGACCGTTCTTGGCACGCTGCCCGTTGTTAAATTCTTTTCCATAGAGAACCTCCCGAATTTAAAGGTATTTGCCGTCAGGCGTTTATATTCCTGTGATGAAGCCTTACAGCAGAACGACCTTATTATAACGCACTTTTTCCTGTTTGTCATTGGGCGGAAGTCCGCTTTGCCTCCCTTGTGGCATGGGCATTCACATTCATTGTGGTACTGCCACATAAAAAAATAATTAATAATGCAAAGATATTACTGTCACGGGTGAAAGGAAGGTAGAAAATGCAAAAATTGACGATTCGTTTTAGCGCAAAAGGTTTGAGTCCGAATAATTTACATGTAATTTTGGATAGGAAAGATGTAGGTGTTATTCGCCCAGGAGAGAATGCAACAAGAGAGATCGATAATGAAGGGCATATACTTTATTTTATTTATTATGTGCCTGCTGTCGGTGGTAATGATGTTCCAATTTCTTCTGAAGAGATAGTTATTTCATCTACATTTGATTCAGCGCCAGAAAAATTAGAATATATTTTTGATGTTTCAATAGAGCATACAGTTAATTTTAAGGAAACAATGAAAGCAATTTTTACACAGATGTTTATGAGTAAACAGCAACAGCTTAAAAATTAACGTTATGCATTATAATGTAGAGCAAGCGATGGGTTAAACCAGATAGGGATAAAAATAGATATGTATCGGCAGGAGCATAGATTTTCTCCTGCCACGCCTGTATTTAGGCGGTTTGACGTGTAGTGCGCTGCATATATTCCCGTTCCATTTGCCGCATTTCCTCGTCCGTGGGGATGTCCACAATCCCGACATAGGAATAGTGGATGTCGATTTGCTGTGTCCGTTTCCCGTCCTTTTTCTCACGCTCATGGATTACGATTTTATCCACAAATGCGTTTAGGACTTCGGGGGTTAGCTCGTCAATGCGGGTGTATTTCTTGGTGACTGCTATCAGCTTGGCAACATTGGTCGCTTCTGTATCGGCTTCGCTGACCTCGGCTGTCAAGGCTTCAATTTCCTGCTTTAGCTGTTCCTGCTCGGCTTCATATCCATCCGACAGCTTATAAAAGCGTTCGTCATTCAGCTTTCCGTTGACATTATCCTCATAGATTTTACGGAACAGGCGGTCAAGCTCCTTTATCCGCTTTTCGTCCTTTTCTATCTGTTTCTGCTTTGCGGACAACTCGTATCGGCGTTCCGCAAGGGTGGCGTCAATCTGCTGTCGGATAAACACACGCTCAAACTGCTGTAAATAGGAGAGGAACTGCTGAAGCTGTTTCAAGACCAACTGTTTTAATGCGTCCTCTCGGATATAGTGCTGCGTACATTCCTTTGCCCTGCTCGTCCTTTTATACATGGAACAGCGGAAATGCGCATATCCGTTTGCCGTGGCTAGGCTGAGTTTCGCCCCGCAGTCGGCACAATAGAGCAGCCCCGAAAAGATACTTGTCATTCTGCTTTTGGTCGGTCTGCGTTTGTTCTCCCGTATCACCTGCACTTTTTCCCACATATCCCTGTTAATGAGGCCGCTGAAAAACATCCTGTTTTTTAATATTGAATTTTTGATGCACGCAAAAAATCCACCAGTTTTGAATGGACTGATGGATTTTTTGTGATTCAGGTAAAGATTTCCTTTATTTCAAGGGATTTATTCTCTTATTTTTCATTTATCAGCTTAATGATTCGCTTAAGGTTTACCGCAAATATAGCCATTGCCCCCTGCATCTCCATGTTAATGAGGCCTGATGATGACGCCGT
>CAJUJL010000056.1 GCA_910586725.1 uncultured Lachnospiraceae bacterium
AAAATGAGTCTGAAACCTTTGTAAAATAAGGGCTGAAGATTCCGAGAAGTTATTTTTTTTGGAAAGGAGGACTTCTATGTCCTTGAAAAAAATCGCTCAAATGGCTGGTGTGTCCCCTTCCACCGTTTCCAGAGTATTAAACAACGCGTCTTCTACCTGCGCCTCCAAATCGGTAAGAGACAAAATTTTTGACGCCGCCAGAGAAATCGGATACCAGCCAAACGAAAATGCCAGACAGCTAAAAATGAGCTCCAAACATGAAAAGGCCGGACGTCATATCAGCATTGTGCTGGCCCGGATTAAAGTATTAGAAGATGATCCCTTTTTTTATGAGCTGTTCCGCAGCCTTGAAATTTCTCTGTTTGAAAATCATGCCACGATTGACCATGTCGTTTATGCCGAAGAGAAGCTCTCCCAGGATATTTCCAAATCACAGGGCGTTATTATCTTAGGCCGCTGCTCCGAAAAACTGCTTGGACAAATCCTGTCTTTAAACCGCCAGGTCGTCGGCATATGGAGAAACAGCATGAATTTTAATGTGGACGAAGTGGTATGCGACGGCAAAAAAGCCGCTGAGCTTGCCATGAACCATCTGATTTCCCTCGGCCATAAAAATATCGCCTACATCGGAGACTGCTCTTACGAAAGCAGATACATCGGATACTGCAACTCCCTGATTCACAACAATATTCCGATGAATTATGAGTGGATCAAACAAACGGACCAGACGGGCGAAGCCGGCAGCGCCGCTTTCTATGAACTAATGGAATCGTGCGACGACTTTTCCGCCGTATTCTGCGCCAATGACATTACGGCAATCAGCGTATTAAAAATACTCAAAAAGCAAAAACGCAGAAACGCAAGAAAAATTTCTGTGATTTCAATTGATAATATTGAAGAAAGCGAGAACACGTCTCCTTTTTTAACTACGATCCATATTCCGCGGAAGGAAATGGCGCATTTGGCCGTCACCCTTCTGTTAGACCGGATCGAAAAAAAACATTCGGAAACTGTGCGCATCGAATTTCCATGCCGCATTATAAACAGAAGCAGCTGTTATCCCAACGAATAACAGCCGCTTTTCTTTCTGCCGCACAAACCGCATAGCCAATCAGCCGCAGATCTGATCAATTTTGTTCAGCTCTTCCAAAGTAAAATCTGTTTTTCCCGTAATCTTTACGTTTTCCAAGATCTGCTCCGGTCTTGACGCCCCGATTAGCACGGAAGTAACCTTCTGATCGCGCAAAATCCAGCAGATAGCCATCTGGGCAAGCGATTGTCCCCTTTCCGCCGCAATTTCGTTTAATGCCCGGATACGTTCCAGTTTTTCCTGTGTAAGCGCGCTTTCCTGTAAAAATCTGCCGTCCTTTTTGATTCTGCTGTCGTTTGGGATTCCGTGCAGGTACTTGTCTGTCAACAGTCCTTGAGCCAGCGGACAAAAAGCGATCATTCCAAGCCCCTCTTTTGCCACATAGTCCTTGACCCCGTTTGTTTCAATTGTACGTTCAAACAGGGAATATCTGCTCTGATGAATGACAAACGGCGTCCGAAGGTTTCTTAGAATCCGGACTGCTTCTGCCGTTTGTTCCTTATTATACTTTGATATTCCGACATATAAAGCCTTGCCGCTTCTCACAATTGCATCCAGCGCATCCATCGTCTCTTCCAATGGCGTTTCCGGATCTGGCCTGTGATGATAAAAGATGTCCACATAATCCAGCCCCATCCGCAAAAGGCTCTGGTCAAGGCTTGCCACCAGATGTTTCCTGGAGCCCCAGTCTCCATACGGCCCAGGCCACATCTCATGACCGGCTTTGGTGGAAATCACCATCTCATCCCGGTAGGGGCGCATCCCCCAGTCCAAAATACGTCCGAAATTTTCCTCTGCCGCGCCGTTGACCGGCCCGTAATTATTTGCCAGGTCAAAATGCGTAATTCCGGCGTCAAACGCCGTTGTACACATTTCTTTCATCGTTTCAAAATTTGAGGTTGTCCCAAAATTATGCCACAGCCCAAGCGACAACGCCGGCAGCTTCAGACCGCTTTTTCCGCATCTGTGATACGGCATAGTCTCATATCTCTGCTGATTTGCCTGATACATACGTTTTTCCTCTTTCCTTTCTGTAATTTTTAGATTCTTAAAAAATTCTTTCCAATTTATTCAAAATAAAAACACATTTGCCGTATATACTATATAGTATCCAATCAAGGAGTTGTAAAGTCCTGCGGGGCTTGGTCGGCTCCGACAAAAAACTCTCCCCTGGTGGGTTTTCATAAACTTAATACTTTTCTCCTTTTCCCTGTAACCGCATATCTGCCTTTACAGGGATTTTTATGATTTGTATTTTGCAATCGCCGCAAGAAACCGTTCTCCGTATTTCTGGCATTTATGATCCCCTACGCCGCTGACTTCCAAAAATTCTTTTTTCGTCGCAGGCTTTATGGCCGACATATCTTTTAAGGATTTGTCGCTGAATACAATGTATGGCGGCACCCTCTCTTCTTTAGCAATCTTCATCCGAAGCTTCCGAAGCTCCTCAAACAAACTGTAATCCGTATCAAACCTGTCCGACCGGCCTTTCTTTTGTCCGGAAACGGACGGCTTTTTCTTCTGCTCTTTTGCCGCTTTCATCCGAACCGGAGCATTGTCAAAAATTTCGTCTGACTTTTCCGTCAGCTTTACGATGGGATACTGCTCGTCCGTTACGAAGATATGGCCGCATCTGTTTAAAAACTGCATCACCTGGCGGATTCTGTAGACAGGGACTTCTTTCAGCCTTCCAAAACACATATTTTGCGCCATTTTATTCTGCTTTAGCTTTGCGGACTGGCTGCCCCGGAGCGTATCCGTAATCACCGTCATCCCAAATCTCTGCCCGCTGCTTTTTACGCATTCCACAATGGCCTGCGCGGTGTCTGTCACATCGATTTCTTCAAATTCGCTTAGGCAATTTGAGCATTTTCCGCAATAGTTTGTCGTATATTCTCCAAAGTAACGCAAAATAAAGTCTCTTAAGCATCCGTTGGTCGTACAGTAAAAAGTCATCTGCTTTAACCGTTCCCGGTCGCGTTCCCGGACAAGCTCCATTTCCTCTTTCGCCAGAACCTCATTTTGGACTTCGTGCTCAATCAAAAACTGATTTAATTTCACATCCTTGGGGGCATACAGCAAAATACAGTTCGCCTCCTCTCCGTCGCGCCCGGCCCTCCCGGCCTCCTGGTAATAGCTTTCAATGTCTTTGGGCATATTATAATGAATCACAAACCGCACATTCGACTTATCAATCCCCATCCCGAACGCGTTGGTTGCCACCATAACAGAAACCGTATCGTAAAGAAACGCTTCCTGGCTGCGCGCCCGCTCTGCATCGGATAACCCGGCATGGTATCTGGCGGCCGCAATTCCTCTCGCAATCAGTTTTTCACAGACTTCCTCCACGGTCTTCCTTGTCAGGCAGTAAATAATGCCGCTCTCCCCAGGATGTGCGGAAATATATTCCATCACCTCCGCAAATTTGTCTTTGGGGGATCTGACCTGGTAAAACAGATTTTTCCGGTCAAATCCCGTTACAACCTCAACCGGGTCCTGTAAATCCAGAGCAGCAAGAATATCTTCCCGCACTTCTTTTGTCGCTGTCGCCGTAAATGCGCCGATGCGCGGGCGGTACGGCAAAAGCCGGATAAAATCCACGATCTTTAAATAGCTTGGCCGAAAATCCTGCCCCCACTGCGATACGCAGTGCGCCTCATCGACCGTCACCATAGATATTTTTACATGTTGCGCAAATTCTATAAACTCCTGCAAAAGCAGACGTTCCGGGGCAACATAAATCATTTGATACCTTCCCTCCCTGGCAAACTGAAGCGCTTTTTTATACTGGCCCGCCGTCAGGGAACTGTTGAAATAGGCCGCATGCACGCCGGCTTCATTCAACGTCTCGACCTGGTCTTTCATCAGAGAAATCAATGGCGATACGACAAGGGTAATTCCGTCCAGCAAAAGGGCCGGCGTCTGATAACAGAGAGACTTTCCCGCCCCGGTCGGCATAATTCCAAACGCATCCTTTCCCTCCAACAGGGCGTCTATGATCCTCTCCTGCCCTTCCCGAAACGTATCGTATCCAAAATATTTTTTTAAAACCCTGTATTTATCCAAAGTATTCCTCCCAATGTATGTATATTCTATGTAAAAATAACCAATACTGTTTTTGAACTATAAATCAAAGCGTAAGGAGATAATTATGATTCTGACTGAAAAAGAGAACACGATTTTAAAAGATTTGCAAACACAGGAAAAAGTCTGCATGGAACATTACAATTTATGCGCCAGCACGGCAAAAGACGGCTGCCTGAAGGATTTATTTACCCAGATCGCCAAAGATGAACAAGACCACTATCAGTTTTTGGGACAGCTGATGGACGGCCAGATGCCTTCCTATAAGTCTGCCGACTCCGCTGCTTCCAAAGCCGCTTCCTATCAGCCCAAGGCCGCTTATGGCACAGGCTCCAACCAAATGGACAAGCAGCACGACGCGCTTCTTTGTTCAGACAGCATCGGCAACGAAAAAATGGTGTCCGCAGACTACAACACGAATCTCTTCCATTTTGGCAACGGAGAAATCCGCAAGCTCTTAAACCACATTCAAACGGAAGAACAGGAACATGCGGAAATGATCTATAAATACAAACAGGCAAATGCAATGACGTAAACCTACATGAACCGGATAAAGCAAGCCAAAAGCTTTATCCGGTTTTTCTTATATCGTAATGTTTACTCCGCCCGAAGCCGCGGCGTCCATACCGGGCATTTGGGCCTGGGCCGGTGAAACCGCCGATGATAAAGCCGCATCAATAGCTGCGTATTCCATCTCAACTTCCATCGCGATCTGCTGTTCAATCTGCTGCTCCGCCATCTGCAGATCGGACATTTGAGACGCCGCCATACTGATCTCCAGAGACACGCCGTCGTACTCGGATGAATTGTCTGACTGATTGTTCTTGATCTGGTCCTCCAAATATTTCAGATCCGCTTCCGTAATCTTGCTTTGCTCATAGTTGCGGTGTATACGCCGTTTTTGAAACAGGATCTGCTTTTGCGTTTTTTCTTTTAAAATGCGCTGGTTTTCTTCCAACGCCATCTTTACTTTTGCATCCTGCTCTTTTCTTCTGACACGCCGCCTGATTTCATTTCTTTTCTTCTGCTCGCCGTTCACCTTATCCCTGTTATTTTTGCCCTCAAGAATCTCCTCTTCCTTTAAATTGCGGACTTTTATACGGGAACACTCCACCATGCGCCTGGCATGCACAATCGCTATCTGCACTTCGGAATTGTTGTATTGCCCGGAAGCATACGCTTTATACAGCACGCTAAGCTTCCCCCTTGCCCGGATCAAAACAACCCCCGCATTGTTCGATTTTTTCGCGCGCACCAATTGAGAGGAAATCTCTCTTGGATTATAATTTAATTTTTTCTTGGGCCTTTTATTCCGATTGTCTCTTGCAGCCTTCATCCGTTCCGCCACGTTATTAGACGTCTTGACTCCCGTTGCGCTGCCCAGGGCATTCGAAGAAAACGCCGCTCCGTTTACTGCTACCCCCATATTTTGTTCCTCCCTGAAACGATTATTGAATCCATTCTATTCCAAACATATACTACTGTTTATATTATCGGCAGACATCATCAGAATCATTACCGCAAACGCCAGACAGACGACATATTTCTTCCGGCTTTTCCACGATGTAATCCGCTTTCGCCCCTTTCAGCTCCTCATAGCTTCCATAGCCAAACAATACGCCGGCAGAAGAGATTCCCGCCTGTTTTGCGCCCGCTATGTCATGCTCCCTGTCTCCAACCATAATTGTTCCGGAAAAATCCTTTATCCCAAGCCGTTTTAAAGCATACAGAATCACTTCTTTTTTTTGGGTTCTCGTCCCGTCCAAATTAGCTCCCGCAATACAGGTAAAGTATTTGGCAAAATCCAGGCCCTCCAATATTTTCTTCGCAAACACTTCCGGCTTGGATGTTGCTACGGCAAGCTTTTTCCCGTTATAATGCAGTTTTTGCAGCATATCTTCGATCCCTTCGTAGACCAAATGTTCAAATATACCCTTTTTTTGATAATATTCGCGGTAATATTCGACAGCCTCTTTAGCCTTTTCTTCCGAAAACCCATAAAATCTCTGATAGGATTCGTGCAGCGGCGGCCCGATAAAACAATGCAGCTTTGTCCTGTCAGAAACTTCTATTCCATATTTTTTCAGTGAGTAAGCCACCGAATTTGTAATTCCCTCCCCCGAATCAATTAATGTCCCGTCTAAATCAAATAAAATCACTTCATACATTGTGCTTCTCCTGTCCTGTTAACCGCATTTTTGCACTTTCCATTATATTACTTTTTGTTTCTTTTTCAATTACTAAAAACAGTTGCAAAAACCAAAATAATTTATTATGATATAGATAATACATATTACGTATTACAGTAGATAAATCACTGAAACTATTTTCAAGAAAAGAGGTAATAAATGCAGATTGGGAAGAAAAACACAGATCTTTTAAAAGCAATTACAGAATTAAAAGAAATTGATTATTCCAAATATCCGGAATTAAAAAGTCTTTATGAAAGACTTGTAAATGCAAGAAAGCAGTTTGTGGAAGTCTTTGAAAAAAACATCAAAGCAGTCATGCAGATTAGCTCTCTTGATTTAACCATGCAGTATGAAACGGATAAAATCAACGACATCTCCCGCAATATTGAAGCAGCTGCAGAAGTAATATTCGGGACGTCAGAAGCTGCCCAGGTCACAGGTAATCCGCACGAGCAATTAACGAATACCATTATTGAAGCTTCTTCTGAAGTCAAGGAAGTCTACAACAAAATAGAAGAATGCCAAAACGAGCTTACCGACATCAAAGAGCTTTCCAACACGACGATTGATGTATCCCGTGAAATGCAGAAAGATATGGACAATCTGCTTCAGGTCATCAACCGCATGAACGAAGTGATTGAAGGCATCGATTCCATTTCCCTTCAGACGAATCTTTTGTCCCTGAACGCTTCCATTGAAGCCGCCAGAGCCGGAAGCGCCGGAAGAGGATTTGCCGTTGTGGCAGATGAGATCCGCAGACTCGCGGAACGGACGCAGCAGTTAAACGGAAATATGGGCGATTTTGTAAAAGAAATTCAAAACGCATCGCAAAAAAGCGTAAGCAGCGCGACAGAGACCATAAATTCCCTTGGCGCCATGACAGAGAAGATAGGAAATGTCTGGGTCTTAAACGACGAAAACCAAAACCATGTATCACAGGTCAACGAATCCATGGGATCCATCACCGCCGTAAGCGAAGAGATTTCCAGTTCCATGACCGAAATGGAAAACCAATTAAAATACAGCACGGATTTCATGCACAGTGTGGGTCAGGAATTACGGACAGCTACGCAGCCTGTCGTGGAAATTGAGAAAATACTGGACGATACCGCCAAACAGATGGGAAGCATGTCAGAAGATGCATTTTTCCGACTGAAAAACTCCGAATTCGCCAAGCATCTGCGAAATGCCGTGACCGCTCACAAATCCTGGTTAAACAACCTGGAAAATATGGCCAGGAAAAGAAGCATTATGCCGCTTCAGTTAGACTCTTCCAAATGTGGATTCGGACATTTTTATTATGCCATAACACCGGCCATACCACAGATCCGCCCCATCTGGGACGCTTTGGGCGCCAAGCACGAGAAATTCCATCAGTTCGGAGAAAAAGCCATTCAGGCATTAAAAAATGAAGATTATGCAACGGCGGAGCAAACTTGCAGCGAAGCAAAAGAATATTCTAAAGAACTCATTTCCGATCTGGAACAAATGATAAAGATTGCAGAAAGTTAATTTCTGCAATCTTTTTTCTTCTTCGCCATCTGCATGCAATTCATATAAATATCTGTAATGAAAAAATAAGACCATTGAAAATATATCATTTTCAATGGTCTGCGTAGCGGAAGGGAGATTTGAACTCTCGACACCACGGGTATGAACCGTGTGCTCTAGCCAACTGAGCTATTCCGCCATAAATATATGGGACCTACAGGGCTCGAACCTGTGACCCTCTGCTTGTAAGGCAGATGCTCTCCCAGCTGAGCTAAGATCCCATATCGAATAGGTCATCTCTGACCTACCCTGATATTATACTATTACTTGCCAATAAAAGTCAAGCTCTTTTTTATATTTTTTTATTTATGCCAAAGCTGCCGTAATAATAGCCATGGAATAGACTTCCGCGGCATTGCATCCACGGGATAAATCATTGACCGGAGCATTGAGGCCCAGCAGAATAGGACCATACGCTTCAAACCCTCCCAGACGCTGTGCGATTTTATAACCGATATTTCCCGCGCTGATGTCCGGGAAAATAAACGTATTGATATGACCTGCAATTTCTGATTCCGGACATTTTGTACGCGCCACGCGGGGAGATACGGCGGCATCAAACTGCATTTCGCCTTCTACCGCAAGATCCGGCGCTTTTAATCTTGTTTTGGCCGCGGCATTGCGCATCCGGTCTACATCTTCTCCTGCCCCGGAACCAAAGGTAGAATAACTCAAAAATCCTACTTTGGGATCCACACCGAAAATCTTCGCACATTCCGACGCTTCAATTGCAATTTCCACAAGCTCGTCCTCCGTAGGCCGAATATTGATCGCGCAATCCGCCATCGCGAGCACTTCATTATCTCCGGTTGCGCGTGAGCGAACTAAAATGAATACGGATGATACAATACTGCTTCCCGGTTTCGTCTTAATCAGCTGCAATGCAGGTCGAACCGTATCTGCCGTAGAATACGTCGCTCCGCCCAGCAAAGAATCCGCCATGCCCATCTTAATCAGCATAGTCCCAAAGTAATTCGTCTGCAATAATATTTTCTTCGCTTCTTCTATGGTGACTCCTTTGCTTTTACGAAGCTCACAGAACATCTCCGCCATTTCATCCATTCTGTCAAACTTTTTGGGATCAATAATCACTGCCCCGCGAATATTGTATCCACACTCTTCCGACGCCTCAAAAATCTCATCTTCATCCCCCACCAAAATCGGGCTCAAAAAATTACTTGCAAGCAGACGGGACGCTGCCTCTAAAATCCTGGAATCTGTTCCTTCCGTAAATACAATCTTCTTGGGATTTTTCTTTAGCATCCTAATTAATTCTCCGAATCCAAGTATTGCCATATCTACCATTCTCCTATCTTATTATGATAAAATTATTGTATATAGTTTCAGAAAAAAATGCAAGTATTCTTTTCCATTCGAAACGGGCGAAAGTCTTTTTCTTTCGCCCGTTCCAAAGTATGTCTTATTTCACTTTCAGACCTTGCTTCTTCAAAGCCTTCCTGATCTTACTCTTGTCTTTTGCCTTGATGCCTTTCGGCCATTTAACAGTCGCTTTTTTCGCAGTGCCCTTGAATGCTTTCTTGCCTACTGTAAGCTTCTTGCCCTTGAGTATTACTTTCTTCAGGTTGGAGCATTTTGAGAACGCGTTCTTTCCGATTTTGGTCACATTCGCATTGATTGTAACCTGTTTTATCTTCTTGCATCCGCTGAATGCTCCGTCTCCAATCGCCACTACCTTATATTTTTCCGTGCCGACATTCACCGTGCCTGGAATCGTGATCTTTGCTTTATTCTGCCCCTTCTTAAGCGTTACTGTCTTCGACGCTACGCTTGTTACAATATAGGAGCCGCCGGTTCCTGGAACGGCATCGCCTTCTTTTACTTTTGCAGGATCTTCTGCAGGCGGAGGGGTAATCGGCTGCGTTTTCGCTTTCCATTTTGCATACAACGTTATATTGTTCTCAACCATCGCTGCAAAATTGTACTTAATGGTTCTGGCAGCATCTGCGTACCAGCCGTCAAAATCAAATCCGTCTTTCACCGGTTTTGCCGGTTCGGAAACAACAGTTCCCTTGTCTATCGTAACAGCATTGATCTGTGTGCCGCCGTCACTGTCAAATGTTACCGTAACGGTTTCTCCTACAGGCGGTTCTTCCGTATCTTTTTTCACCGTAATCAGAACCGCTTTTACCATCTCGCGTTTTGTTCCGTCCGGCGCCACGACTACTGCCTTGACTGTTACTAAAGCGCTTCCTTCCTCTGCTCCCGCAGTAACCGTTCCTTTGCTTTCGCCTTCGTTTGATACGCTGCACACGTCTCCTTCTGTCAGTTCAAACGAATATTGAACATTCTCATCCGTAATATGATCGCCGTCTTCCGCCTCACAGCCTTCGCTGTTAATAGCAACGGCAGGATTCAGCTTAACCGTTGCATTCGGAGCAAGCGACAGGGAATTACCCACTCCTGTCAGCGTTACTTCGCAGGTACACGGCTTGCCTGGCGTTACGACTTCTTTCATATTGTCAATGGTCGTCTGCAAAAGCGTAAGCAGCTGATTCATACGCGCCTCTGTATAGCTTGATCCACGCAGTCCGTTCACTGCTTCCAGCACTGCCTGGTAGGAACTCCAGCTGTCTTCCTCGTAAAACTCTTCATTCTTCACATTTGCTGTTTTTTCATTGATTGCTTCAACCAACGCATCATCCAGCGTCTTTAACAGCTTTTCTGCATTTTCTACTGTTGATATTGCCTCTTCAATTTCCGCGTCGGATGGAGCATCCTTCTTCAAAACCGCATCCGCTTTCGCAAGCTCCGCCTGATATGCCTCCCAGCTTGCCGCCGTATATAAATGCTGATCCTCTTCGTCATGTTTGCCTACCGCCGCGTCGTATTTATCCTGCAGCTCATTTTTCTTCGATGCATACGCAAGTTTTTCCGCTGCGTCCGCCATATCTCCTATGGCTGCATCAGACTGCGCCTGAGTAAATTCATCCTCGCCTTCCAGCAGCGCTTTTGCGGCGTCAACCTTTGCCTGTAACGCATTGAGCGTCTCCTGCGTATACCAGCTTGGACCTTTTGCAATCACGCTCTCATACTTTTCAATCTCATCGTACAATGCGTTCTCAAGCGTGATCAGCTTCTGCCGCGCCTCCTGCAGCATGCGTCTGCCCGTTGCAAGATCCTCTCCCGTGACTTTTGCGTCTGCAACTGCCGTCTCCACAGCTCTTACGGCATAGCGGTAATTTGCCCAGCTTGCGTCCGTATAACGGCCCTGTGCTTTAATGGTTCCATCAAGAACCTGCTGTAAAAGCGCAGTGTCATTCGCCTTGACGCGAATTGAGAAACGCCGTATCGTATCTCCTCCTTCTACGTATAAGATAACAGGATGGTTTCCAAGCTCTAATCCAGTCTGGATCTGAATCTGCCGTTTGGACGAATCCCAGCTGATCTTATCTTCATTGCCTCTGGCCGTAACCCTGACTTTGCTTGCGTCGCCGGGAACCGTAAAACTGTTCGTCAGCATCTCCGTGTATCCGTGCAGCAAATCAATAGAAGCAGGCCCGTCAATGACTTCCGTCTTTCTCGGCTCTGTTATAACGATAGACGGCGCCATAATCGGTTCTCCGTTCATGCCGGTTTCGGCAAACACAGCCGCTCCTTCTTTGCTGACAAACAACTTATCGCCATTTCGGTTATTCACAAGAAGCGTCAGATATTTATTGTTCTTATCGTGCCCCTCTTTGTTATATTGAGCCACCGCAGTTTTAATAATATCCGAAACGTCAATTTTTATCTTTGTCCCGACAGCTACATAACCATTTCCCGCTAATTCCGGATAAACATTTTTACTTTTTTCGATTCTGTATATCTTGGAAGATTTTGTGTTTTCCTCTTGCGCTTCAAACTTCAGTGATCCTGCCTCCGTACCTCTCCATGTCATCCAGGAATTCCATGTAAGCGCCGGCGCTGCATCAGACGCACCCTCTTCTGTCTCTGACCACTGGAAATCATCTTCTGTGCCAAATGGCAGAGCCGCCGTTCTGATTCCTACGGTAATGTCGGATTCATCCCTTCCGCCGTTACCACTCTGAGTCGATGTGGTCGAAAGATAAGTAAGAACTAAATTCGCTCCATTGTTCTCCTTCATCTGTTCCGCCAGCTGGCTGACATCAAATTTTAAAAACGTCAATTTGGCGTCCTTTGTTTCTCCGGTCAGCCCCTCTCCGAGAACGCCGCTTCCGCTTTCCGAAATATTAGTCCGAAGATACTTATCCGCTCCATGTTTTTCATTTCTGTTGGTCGAATATGAAAAAGCCGATGCATCTGCCGTAACCGGAACTATTTTCGTCGTTTCCTGCATCTCAGCGCTGGGCGATACCGCAATCGTTACTGTATAAACAACAGGAATCCTGCTGTGGTCATATGCATAAAATCTCAAGGTATACGTATCATCACCGCTGTTAAATCCCGGCGTCCACGTAAATTTTCCAGTAGCAGGGTCAAACGTTGCCTGATTGGCTTCTACAGGATCCAAATCGTTCAATACATCCAGATCGTCTTTGTTAATCCCAAGACTTATCATGTCCCCGAAATCTTCCTCGTTGTTTGCCTTTACATAGAAAGTTAATTCCCTTCCGACAAACGCTTCCATTTTACTTCTCGGACTGGAGAACGTCGGAAGCGTCGTATTGCCCTTTACATACA
The DNA here is from genome assembly GCA_910586725.1 of uncultured Lachnospiraceae bacterium. Lineage (GTDB taxonomy): Bacteria > Bacillota > Clostridia > Lachnospirales > Lachnospiraceae > Roseburia_B. The sequence goes on from CAJUJL010000056.1 coordinate 12,580, forward strand.
GCGTAAACGGATGCTTCAACTCCCCTGACTGAAGTTCCATTTCATAAGCACCCTGTGACAGTCCTGCCGGAATATTCAGACGCTGTTCCTCTTTGTTGAACGTAATCCTGCCTCCTGCGGTATTACCCTCCAGTTGTATTTCTGCTTTATCAGATGAACCCAGCAGCACGAAACTGTCGGATCCTGTCTCGGCATAATTGTTTGGCAAAACCATAAAGCCGCTTCCGCCAATGCCGTCATCGACCGTCTCTGCCTCATACTTCACAATCAATGAGGGTGCAAGATTATTAATGCTCGCAGATGTAAAAGGATCCACATAATTTTGATTATTGTTAAACGCCTCGCTCAGGCCAGCGCCTTCCCGGCTGACAAATGCATGCGTTCTGCCAGCGTCTCCATTGTCAGAGGAATTCAGACCTGCCGTTTCATTAAAGAGAAGCGATAGTATTTTATCGCTGCTGTCCTCTGCTTTTGCCTTGACAAACTTCGTAACGTCTGTATGGACTTTTTGTCCGCTGATGTCAAACTCATATTTCTTCTGTGATTTCCAATTGTCTTTAAAATAACCCCAGCCAGGAATTGTACTGCTGTTAGCCAGAGAATATTCTTCTGACTCCACCGTATTCCCTTCATTATAGGTATAATTGTTCAAGATAGTCATCAGCCTTGTTTTGTTTATCCAATTCGTATTCGTACCAACGTCTGTCTCTGCTCCCGTACCTTCTTCCCAGGTATTGTTCGGAAGTACGCCGACTCTAAGCTTATCCACCGCGTCTCCGGGAACGCCGCCCTGCCTGGTGACATATGTAAGCTCAAGTGAAGCAGAAATTACTTTTCTAAGATCAACGGTAGCCTCTTTGCCGTCTTCGTCTTTAAAACCTTCCCCTAAATTAAATTTCAACAGTGACATAAACGCATCGCCGTCATTCGGCTTATTAATATGGCCTGTCGCTTTCTTGCTGTTTACATATAAAACAGGAAGAATCCCCAGATTCTTTGAGCTGTTGCCATTATATCCATGAACGGATACATCCTCCGATACCGTAAGCGTCGCCGTCTTATAAACGCTTCCCGCTGTTCCAACGCTTATCTCTACATCTTTTTCCGCTGTTGCGCCGACAGCATCCGTCGCAGTAAAATGAACCACATAAGTCTTTCCAAGATCATCCTCCTGCGGCGTCCATTTAAATTGTCCGGTTTCCTGGTTAAAAACCGAAGCGTTACCTTCTGAACCGGCCCCCCCCCGACATCGTAAAACTTACAGCCTCTTTGGCCCGAACATAAAACACAAGCGGCTGTCCTACGTATGCCGATACCCGATCGCCGGGATTTGTGATTACAAATTCGGCAAACTCACTAACCTTTGCTGACAAGTCTTTACTCTCCTGCGCAGAAACATCCACGGGAACTCCAGGCAGCACAAGCGCCGCCGACAATGCCAACGCCATCACCCGTTTTAAAAATCTTTGTTTCATTTTGATCCTACCTCCTCTTTTTATACTGCGCGCACGCGCTTTCTTACCAACGAAAAACAATTGATAAGACACACGAAACTCAGTAATTATATTTTACTCCCGCAATTTCTTTCTGTCAATAAATTCAAATCAAAGCAATC
>CAJUJL010000057.1 GCA_910586725.1 uncultured Lachnospiraceae bacterium
TTTTTCACGAAAATCTTTTTCATTTTCCTCTTGACATATTACCAAATTGCTTTTTGTATATTTTTAAAAATAATGAAGTTTGTTTGTATATTCCACTTTACATTTCTATTATGATGGAATATATTTGTTATATAGAAATTAAATGTCTGGCCAAGTGTATAGGGAGGTTATGATGGGTAAAATAATAAAAAAGATGAAATGGATGTTTGGAATTTGTCTGGCTGTTGTTGTTTGTTTGGGCGTAAATAACGTCATGGCAGAAGAGACGGAGATTGACACCAGTGTGTTTGAGTATAAAGAGAATGAGGATGGGACAATTACTATTTATAAGTATACTGGAACAGACGAGACAGTTGTTTTCCCTTCTGAAATAGACGAAAAAAAAGTAAAGAAAATTAGTCGGGACACATTTCATAGCGGATATGATCCATTTAAACATGTAATCATTTCAGAAGGTATTACTGAATTAGGATCTACGTTTTATTCTTGTGAAAACTTAGAAACAATTTCTCTTCCAAGTACGCTTCAAACAATAGGAAAGAGCACATTTTCTGGATGTATTAAATTAAGTGAAATTAACCTGCCGGAAGGATTAGTTAGTATTGGGGATTATGCGTTTTGTGACTGTTTTAGAATAAAAAATATTAATCTGCCAGAGAGTTTAACAAGTATTGGAAGATCCGCGTTTCATAGTTGCAGGTCAATAGAAAAGCTTGTAATCCCAGACAGAGTGACACAAATAGGCGAAGGAGCATTTAATTTAAATTACGATGACCGGATTCCAATATATGGAAATCCAGACGCTTATATAAAAACATATTGTGATGCAGATTATAATATAAAATTCAGTTGCATAAACCATCCAAACATAGTCATTGACCCTGCGGTTGCGCCAAATTGCAAAGAACCTGGCAGAACCCAAGGAAGCCATTGCACTGTTTGCGGAACATATATTGTGAAGCCGCAAAGGATAGACGCTAACGAGCAGCATATATGGAACGATGGCGTGATTATGCGCAACCCCACTGCAAAAAGAAATGGGGAAAAAAGATATAAGTGTACAGTTTGCGGAGAGACAAGAATTGAAACCATTGCCGTCCTAGGAAAAGGATCTTTTATTGCGCATTTTAATGCATTATATAAAGTCACCGCTTTAAGCGCAAAAGAAAATACCGTTGAATTTACCGCGATGCAGAAATCAAAAACGAACGTCACTATTCCAAGCTTGGTTAAAATTGACGGAATCATCTACAAGGTGACTTCCATTGCCAAAAATGCATTTAAAAATAATAAGAACCTGAAAAAAATAACCATAGGCGACAATATTACAAAGATAAATGCGAATGCTTTCAGTGGATGCGCCAATCTGAAAATAATTAAGGTTAAATCAAAAAAATTAAAATCTGTAGGAAAAAATGCATTCAAAGGCATCAGTCCAAAAGCTAAAATCAAAGTACCGTCAGACTGCCTGGAAAAATACAAAAAACGGTTAACGAAAAAAGGGCAAAGATCATCTGTCAAAATTACAAAATAATTTATAAATTTAGGACAAAGGGGGCTGTTATAGCCCCCTGTCCGTTTTTTAATTAGATTTTAAATTTTCAATTTCCTGCTTGAGTATATTGATCTCTTTCTTCTGATCTTGTATTAATTTTAACATAGCAGGAACCATATATCTAAAATTCCAGTCGTTTACAATCGTGCCACCATTATCATCAATGGTATAGTCAGCAGCAATCGGGTATTTTTCATAAATGTCTTCTGCGATAAATCCGATTACATCTCTGTTATAACGCTGGTCTTCTTTTGAAAGATAATTTTCTTTAAATTTATACTGTACAACATCAATGCTATATAATTTTTCGGGTTTTAATTCATTAGCGTCTACAGGCTTGATTTCAGTTTTAAATCTTTTTGACGAACCGGAAGTTTTTGCAATTTTACCGCTTTCGACGCCTATATGAAGATTCGGTGCAGATGTAAATGTGTTTTTAGTTGCGCCGCTTACGTATAAGTTTCCAAGAACTTCTAAATTATTTCCAACATCTAAGTTGCCGTCCACATTGAGACTGCCAGATATATAGGCGCCTCCATCTACATTTAATTTCTTGTCATTGCCTGGGCTGTCACCAATGCAAAGCTTTCCTTTGCATTGAATCAGACCATTTCCATAACTGCTTAAGTATGCATTATTATTGAAATATAAGTTATTTTTTACTAGTGTGCTTCCATAAATTAAAACATCCTGAGTATCTTCATTAGGATTTAAACCATAATTTAATACTAAAGGAGTAATATAAGCTTCATCATTGGGCGTATTCAAATTGCCAAATGATATAAATTTTGAATCTGGTTCTGAATTAATGCCGACACCATGAATATCGGGCTTATTTTTCCAACTTGTGGTATGGAGAGTTACATATTTTTTGTTGTCATATGTAAAACCAACATAGCCAGATGTCAATGTAGCTTTGTTTTTACCGCTTTGTGAGATGATAGATTTGTTTTCAGCGTCTAACCTTATAAAATCTTCATTATTCTCTTTGTCAATATATATCAATGAATTTCCAGTGATTTTCCATCCCTTATCACCGCCAATAATACCAGAAGTAGCGGTTAAATTGCCGCTTTCATCAACTTTAAATTTATTTTTGATCATCAATCCATTTTGACCCAAATATATTCCTTTATTTTCATCAAAATTAGAATTATAACCGTCTGTATATAATTCGTTTTCCGATATATTAAAATTAGCAATCTTGCCTTTGCTTGTGGCAATAAGCTCATCCGCTGTTATATTTCCTTTTACTGCCAATGTATTGTTTTTATAAGTAAGTCTGCCTCCGGCGTAATCGAACGTTCCATTTGATAAATCAAGCATACTTCCGGTTTTGCCAGCTTTATAATTAGCTGACTGAATGAAACCGTTTTTAATCGTTATCCCATCCCCGGTAATCAGCACATTGTTGTTTTTGTTTCCAATAAACGCCTTGTCTCCGGCAATTAACTTTCCTACGATGTTTTCCGCAATAATGCCATATTCCGGCTTTTTATCGCCTGTGACAGGATTCTGAAACATTGTTTCGCCAATCGCCATTCGGACAGACTGCCAGTTGTCATCCGTAAACGCCATGATGTTTCCGGTAATCCGTAACTGTTTTTCCCCGTAAACGCCTTCATCGTCCATGCGTTTGCAGACAATGCCGGAGGATGTTATGGTCACTTCGTTGCTGTCGTTATTTTTTAACATGGCCTTCGCAGCATTTAAGCCGTTGTTGTAAATATCTGCAATCTCACCATTCGCCTCGGAGCCCTGTTTTGCCTGTAAAACGGTGGAAGGATAGCTTGTGGCCATGCTTCCCGCCTGTTTTATAATGCTTTGCAGGTCGCTCAATGTTCCATCCAGGGATTCTATCTGGTCAGAAAATGTGACCTCAATTTTTTCTGTGGAATCGCCGGAAAATTCAATTCCGATGATGCGCAGCTTTAAAATTTCGTCTTCCGTGCGCACCCGAATATAGTTGAATAACGCAAATTTGTCATAGAGTGGCTCAAATTCCGGAAGCGCGAATAAATTGTTTAAAGACGTGGACACTGTCCTTTGCAGGACGCACGCTTTTTTGGCTTCTTTTGTGGCGGCCTCTAAAAGCTCCTTTGCCTTTGCAATACAGTCATGAGTTGACAAACCATCGGAAATGTAATTGCTATTTGTATAGGCGTCTTCCCTGCGGTAACGGCAGAATTCCAGATAGTGTTCACCAAGGTATGTCCGGAAATCATGGTCTTTCTGAAATTTGGTTTGTTCTCTTAAGATGGCTGCTATTTTTTCGTTTATTTCATTAATCTGGCTCTGCCGTTTTTTGTGTATGGATTCAACGATTTTATATCGCTGTTCATACTTTTGGTACATTGCATTTTGCGCTTCCGATGTGGATGCTTTCCCAAGCTCCATGAGGACGCTTAAGCAGGCATTATAGCCTTCATAAAAGGCCGTCAGCCTGTTCAGGGAATACTGGCTGAAATAATTTCTTATGCCATCCTCGCTCATTTTTGCAACCTCAAAGTCAATATCAGACATGGAGGCGTTTGACAATGCTTTATAGACTTTTTGTTTTGCAAATTCCAGTTCGTCACTGTTTACTGTAATCTCCAGTTCTGCGGCGCCGGAAAGAGCCGCGGGGTAAACGTTCGTTTCGTCCGTATGCTGCGTGATGCGCATTTTGCCTTTCCAGGTTCCCGTTTTCGCACCATTTGTATAAGAATAAGAAGTCGTGTCTTTTACAATTTCCAGGTCAAACCGTGAATCTAGAAACACCTGTGCATAAGCCTCTATATTTTTGGTTATGCCCGTAAACAAGGCGTTGTTATAATTATCCATGGAAGATACGGCAACGGTTGAATGATTCAGTTCCTGAAACAGTTTATTGTATTGGACTTCCGCTTTTCCAGGTTTTGTCGCTATGTCTGTATTTGGCATCATGGAGGATTCAAAATACCACAGAATATCATATATGATGCAAAGTCTGGCATAAATGCCCATACTGTTTATGGCGTCGGATGTATTATAGGGGGATCTGGTTTTCAATGCGCGTAATTCCTTTGTGCCGTCAGACGTTGTTTCAATATACCAGTACTTAGCCGTTTGGTAATTATGGATGGACAGGTTGTTTGTGTTTACTTTATTGTCCTTGGACAGGATCAGTATGCATGCGGCGTCCAGTTCAGAATTTACTTTTAATGTAAGGCTTCCGTTTAGAAAACGGTCCATATCTCCGTTTCCATAGTATTCATTCTGTGTTTTTTCGGATGACATGGTCTTTTGGTAATCTTCTATTTTTTTCCGCAGTTCCGTTGACATATCCTGGTACTGGAGACCGGAGAACTGGTAGATATAATTGGAGCCGTTCATGTTTACGGCGCGCACCATGTCCGTAATCACATCGTCGCCGCCTTCTATGCGGAAGCAGTTTTTGACATTGTCTTTGTTGGAAGAAATGTTAAATTCATTTGCCAGCTTGTTTTTGGAAACAAACACCATCGTGTCTTCCCCAATGCCGGTCACCTTTTCCCCTTTATATGTCATGATTTCCCCGGTCGTCTGGTCGATGCAGTCGCATAAACTATAGCAGTTGATTTTCCTGTTTATGGTGTCAAACACAAATACAACGTTGCTTTCCTCTGCAACTGCGCCTGTCAGGAAATCGTAAATCGTTTCTCCATCGACCGTATAAGTCCTTTGGAATTTTGAGGATTCTTCCGGCTGGCTTTCTTCATCTAACGCGATATAAGGGGTTACATACCCGACGCTCCAGTGCGGGGCTTTGTCGGCCAGTATGCGGTGAAGAAGGGAGTGTTTGCGTTTGAAGTCCGCAGTTTCCGGTGAATCTTCCTTTGATATTTCTCTGTAAAACGTAGTGGGAATGAAATTCCCCTGGGAATCATAATTATCTTTGCTGTATTCCGTAATTTCCATATCAGCAGCTTCTTCATCATTGACATGGAATTCATACAGGCTGATTTGCGCGAGTTCCGTTTCTAAAGAAAATCCGTGAATGGATTTTACCGTTTCCGTGTTATCCGTATAATTGACGGAAATCTCGAATCTGCCAAAGCCGCTGACATCCACTATTTTCAGATCAATTAAATCATCCCAGACGGGGCATAATTGACCATTCGCATATTTATGCACGTCAAATGTTATCTCGTCCAATCCATTGGCTGCAAACGCGGCTTTCCAGTTGTCAAAATTACTTATTTTCCCAATCAGATCAAAAGATCGATTCATAAGCAGGAGAGCAGGAGGTTCTATTTTTCCTGTGTATTTATCTAACTTAATCATTTCGTAGGGTTGATTTATTTGTGGTTGCAATTTAATAGCTCCTTTTTTAAAAGTTTTGTTCGTAAAATATAAATTCAGATTCTTACAAACCTTGGTTCGCGGTACCGTATTTCAATTTCTATGTTTGAAACGGAATCGGTTGTTATGAAATTCATTCCATCTGTAAGCCGTAAGAATTGCCAGTTAAAATCGTTTGGATTGGATAAGCCTGTTATGATCTCCGTGTCAGAGTCCATGGTGATTTCTTTTGATGCATGATAAAACTCGATAGGTTTGCTTAATATGGGCAGCTGCAATTGCTCATCTTTGAAATTATGGATGAAAAATCCGTCATTGCCCTGCGATTTCAGGTTTAGTTCGGGTAAGATATATGTGTTTATATCGCTTTGTATATGCAGTTTGAGCGGGGTGGAAGCGTTTATGTCGCCGGCTCTTCGGATGATGTCTGAAAAGCCGTATGCGCAGTCGGAGGTTACGGTCAGATCGAAACCGGCTGTGCGGCCGGATATTTGATGTGAAACGGCGTTTATGCAGACTTTATAAAAAATATCTTCGTAGCCGGGTTGGTTGAATTGTATATAGTTGTATCCGTCGGTTCGGATCAGCCATTTTAATATTCGGCTTTCCTCATATTGGTTAAAATAGAGGTTCGTGTTTTGATCCGGATTTTTGCATATTGAAAAATTCCAGGCCAGGACGGAATTGAATTGGGATCCATAAAAGGTGAACCGGTCTGTCTGCGGGGATTTTGCGGTGTTATATTCCAGTTCTCCGCCGGTGACAGTTTCCGGTTCGCCGTTAAATGAGCAGATCATAAGTCCAAAATCGCTGGCGCGTCGCCCGTTAAATAGAAAATCTGTTGCGTACATATTGTTTCACCTGCCTGTCCGCTGTCTGTTTGTGATGCGCTGCCATTCTTTGTTGTAGTTCTCCAGAAGACTTTGGAAGGCAGCTAATTTGTCTGCGTAGATCTGTTTTATCTGGTTTAATTCTGCGATCAGTTTTTTGTATTCATCTTTGTATCTTTGGAGTTCGTCCAATGATTCATTCAGACGCTGGTTTTCCCGCTTTAATCTCCTGTTTTCAGCCATTACAATTTTCAGGCTTTCATTTGCAGCATTTTTTGTAAGTCTCATTTTCTTCTCCTTTTGTTTTATTCCCGCGGACAGCGCGCCCGATGGCGTTTCATCGGGCGGCTGTCTGATGCGGGAGCCTGTTTTATTTAGAATCTGTGTCTGTATTTGCTGAGGCATCCGCCGTTGGAAAGCTTTCTTATTTCCATGTCAAACATCATTCCTTCAAATTTTTTATCGGTCTGCATATCGTGGAACATATCTCTTTTAAATGATTCGTAGTCTTTTACATTTGGAAGTGAGATATTGCCAATGTTTACCACATTATTTCCGGCGGTCGCGCCGGAGGGCGTTTCAAAAGATCTAAAATGAGCAGGGACAGGAATGAGATCGTTGATGTTGGCCGGGTTTTGCAGTATTATGTCTGGAATTTTTTCTGCAAATTGCTTTAATAGTTCTGTCTGTTCGCGTGTGAAAAATGCTTCCCCGTCCTGTACGCTCACAAGAGAAGTGTCCCCATTGTCCCTGATCTGTTTTTCTATATCGTCGACCGACACAATGCCACCTTTTTTAAATCCGGGAAATTGGATGGATTTCAGTTTTTGATACAGGTTTTGGCCTTTTTTGCCTCCGTTGTAGGTGACGTCAAGATTCTTTGCAAGGCCTTCCAGTTTGGCGGGAGGTAAGATTTTCCCTTTGCCGCCGTATGCGCCGGCTTTATTTTTGTATATGACCTGGTTGACGTCGGAAAATTCTTTGACGTCTTTTTTCGTCTCTTTTGCATGTTTTTTAATGTAGTCTGAGGCGCGTTTCCTGTAACCTTTCTTTGTCTCTTCTTGCAGAAATTCTACATTGCTCTTATGTACGGCGTTTGTTTGTGGATTTGTATTTATGATTCCCGCAGGGAGGTTTTGGGGTTCAGAGCCTGCGGGCTGTGAAGCGGCCGGTTTGGCGGAAGATGCGGAAGATGCGGCGGCTGCGCCGGCTCCGTTGGAATCCGTTCCGCTGTTATTTTTGGCATCCGATGAAAGGGCCGTAATCATACGGTTTACATTCTCCTGAATGCTTCCTTTCAGGGCCTCAAATATTCCGTTCGTTTCTTCTATGTAACCATTGTCTGCCGCTGTTTTTTTCAGAAAATCTAAAATTTCTGACATATGACTGTCTGCCGTTTTCAGACCTTCCTGTACAAGAGACATAAAATCGTCCAGTTTTTTTGTCGTAAGCTCTTCGTATTCTTTATAAAGCGCATCCAGCATGTCCTGCTGGTCGGAGATATAACGGCTGTATTCGGTTTCATTAAGATCTTCCTGTTTGTCGGCAAGTTCCTTTTGGAGTTTTTGCAGCTTTGCAAGTCCTTCCTGTGAAGTGTCTCCGGAATAAGCGGCAATTTGTTTCTGTAGGGTGGAAATGCTGTTTGTTTTTTCCTGCAGGGTTCTGTTGTAATCGTGCAGGTCTTTTTGAGCGCTCAACGATTCCTTTTTGGCGTCTATCAGGTCTTTTAAGTAATTCATTTCCGCCTGGTAGCGTTCCTTCATCAGATCGTAAATTTTGGTTTTAAGATCATATTCTTCTTTGACGCTTTCCTGGGTTTTCTTCGAATAGTCATTTATTTTTTCCTGTAAGTCTTCCAGTGAATTGAATTCCCAGTTCTTGAATTTATAAGAACCGTCGTTTTGACTGCCGTTTGCTTTAACGTCCAGAAGTTCCTTAAGTACTGCGGCATCTCTTTCTTTATTGTTCTTTGCCGCATAATATTCTGCCGATAATGAGCCTAATTTTGCAATGCCCGCTTCCGTCAGGCTTCCTGTCTCATCGTCCGTCAGTTTTTCGTGCGCAAATAAGCCCTGCAGAAATTCCTGTTCCGTAAGGAGGCGGTTTATGGAATCCGATATGCCGTCATATAAATCAAAATAAAGCTGGTTGATGGCATTGACTTTCTCATAGTGTTCTTTTGTTTTTTCGGATATGGAACTGTTGATCTGTTGAATTTGGTCGAACGCATCGTACCATTCGTCTGTTCCCTTTTTAATGCCCAGAATGCTTTTTTCCAGCTCGGCTTTTTCTGTCTTATAGCGTTCCAGCTCCTGTGCGATTATGTTTTGCTGTGTTTCGTAGTAGGATTTATTGACCTTTTTGCCGGACGCTTCGATTTCGGAAATACGGTTGTCAACAGCCGTCATTTCATGTCCTAACAGCTGCATTTGTTTCTGGTAGTCGTCGGCAATGTTGTCAAACTTCATTTTGGAAGATGTCACAAGCCAGGAATTGTATTCCTGCTGTGCGACGGAGCTTTCATATGTTGCTTTTTTGTGGGCTTTTAAGGCTTCGTTGTATTTGACGGCCGCGTTGTACGCCTTTGAGCCTTCTTTGAAAAGCGAGAGATTTATATCCGACCTATTTTTAACGGCTTTTTTGATTTTCTTTTTGTCCTTGTCGGATACGTCAGGACTGTTTAAGACGCTGGAACGCTTCAGCGATTTTTTGGTCCTTTTCAGGTTTCTTTTGGATGCCTTTTTCGCTTCTTTGTTGGCGTTGAGCGTCTTCTTTTTCTGCCGCTTCTGTTTTTGAATCAGATTGTTTTTTGCTTCGGATCCGATGGCGTTATCCAGTTTCTTGTCCAGAAGAGTAATTCTGTCCGAAAATTTTTCTATCTTTGCGGCGGCTTTATCAAGCGGCAGATGATACAATTCCTCTGCCGTTTCCACAAATGAGGTTGTGGATTCGATTGCTTTATCATACCATTCCTGGTATTTCTTTACTTTGTCCGCTAATTCCCGGTATTTTTTTACGTCGTCTTCGGATCCTTCGGCGCGGATCATTTCAATGTCTATCGTGCCGTTTCGGACTTTTCTGGCGTAGTGTTCGTCCAGACCGACCGCATTCGCCTGTGCCATGTACTGGTTGTAAGCGTTGTCATATGAGGATAAATTCTTTCTGGCCGCGTTTGCGGCTTTTTTATAATACCTGGTAATAAACTTTCCCGAAACGGCCGTTTCCGCTTGTTTTACCCATTTGTCAAATTTTCGCTGGAAATTTTTCAGGCGGCGTTCGATCCAGTCGATGACTTCCTCAAACAGTTCTTTTTCTTCTTCGGCTTTTTCTTTGGCCGCATCATTGGACTTATTGTCTGCATTTGAAACGCGCGGACTGGTTGTGCCCACAGCGGCATTCGTTAAGTAGAAATGAGTTGCGTCAGTACCTGCTTCGTAAGCGGGCCCCGAGCCCTTTGCATATGCGCCGATGAGTTTTCCTCTTCCGGAAGTATAGCCGTTTTTCTTTAGCTCCTGCATTTGTTTGTGGTTAAAGACGATGTCGCCGCGTTTTAAGTTTACGAACTGTGCGCCTCCCCGGATGGGGAATAATCTGCCGTTTCTTACAATGCCTTCCTCTCCCAGCTCGTTTACCAGAGCTTTTTCATTCCTGGGTACGGATACATTTTGGCCGGAGCCTTGAGTATAGGCGTGAAATGTGCCGTATGCAGAAGCAGTTGTTGGTTTGTTTTTTCCGGGAGCATAAGGCGCGGCTGACGGCAGACCGGGCAGCGTAGGCCGGTACGTAATTTTGCCTTCCAGTACGGGCGGCAGGGCGGCGACTACTTCTGTAAAATCAGCCGTATAGCGTACTTTCCCGTTGTATTCCGATGCGTCTGCGTTGATTTCCACGGCGGTGGTTATTGTCTCAAGATCCTGGCCAAGCTTTTTTTTCTGCCCTTCAAAGGCGGCTTTTTCCTTTTCAATCCCTTTCATTTCCATGTGGATGGCATAGGCTTCATTTGAGCCGGACGCGTGCTTTAGAGATTCGCGCAGACGGGTAAGATCCTCGTCTAATTGAGATAGCTCGGAGTTGATTTCAGATAGATTGGAATGGATCTCCAATGTCAGAGGAGCCCTTAAATTATCCATTATCAGGGATAGCTGCATCAGTTCCTGTGCGGCGTTTTTATATTCTTCGCTTTCCGGATCCGCCGTTTCAAGCGTTACTTTGTATTCTTCCGCTTTTTCCAGAAGTTCCGTATAGCGGGAGATTTTTTCCTCCAGGCTTCTTGTATCGTTCATGGAATTTGTATCAAAGTCAAGATAGTCAAGGAGTGAAAGAATTTCTTCCAGCTGTTTTTTATACAGGTCGTATGCGGCTGAATCCGGGTGTATGTAGGAAAGGGTTTCCCGAAGGCCGGCGGCTTTGTCCAGAAGGGTATATATTATTCCGGTTATGTCTGAGTCTTCAAATCCCATGGACTGTTTTAAGTAGTCGGTAAAGGTGTCATTTGTATTGGCTTCGGAGTCGATAAAGTCGGCATAGGAGTTTTGGATTGTTTCCGCCGTTTCATTTTTGAACTCGCTGTATTTTTGTTTGGCGGCGTCTAATTCCTGCGAGAGCTTTACATATTCACTGCTTGTCTGGCTGGTGCATTCATTTAGCGCCTCCTGCGTGACGCGTATATTGGAAAGAAGAGCCTGATATTCGTCCAGCGTGTTGAGCTGATAGCTCTCAAAAATCTCCCTGTTGTTGAAATTGTACTGGTTGCCAAGCTGAGAAAGGGCATGGAACATTTCCTCGCTGATGCCTAACCGTTCCGCCCAGTCAGCGTCTGCTTTTGGGACGTCGCCGCTGTCTAAAATTTCGTTAATGCGGTTGAACAGATTGGCCGCGCTGTTGTAATTATTTTCGTCAAATAACGGTTCTATAGATTGGATGAAGTCAGCGACGATAGTTTTGTATTCTTCTATGTCTTTGGCGTTCAAGGCTTTTTTATAGGTGTTTTTATCCATCAGGAGCATGGCGGCTTCCTGGAATTCATCGCGGTTGAATTTACCGTAGTTTTCATTGTTTTGATCTGTGGTATATCCTTTTAAGACAGCAAAAGCTTCCTGGGCCGTGTTGTACATGTCCTGGTCTTCCGTGGACTGTGCGTTTTTGAAATTCTCAAATGCGTTTGAAGAGTTGTCTACGGCATTTGCCAGTAATTCAAATTGTGTAATCTGGCTTTGCAGGGCGTCGATGCTTTCGTATGTGGTTTGGATGTTTTCCAACAGCGAACCGTTGTAATTGTCAATGCCGTTGTTCCACTGTATCCATTCCTGTTTTTTCAGCGCAAGCGTCTGGCGGATGGCCTCTTTGGCGTCTGTTTGGCGTGATTGCGCGATTTGGTTTAGCTTTGATGTGTTTACGGTGATATGGCCGTTTTCGGTGCGAAGGGCAGAAGCGTATTTTTCAGAGCAGGAGACGAGCTTTTCGTAGGTTTCCTGTTGGATATTGCCTGTGTCGGCAAGAATCTCCTGAAGAAGTTTGGATTCTTCGATCAGACCTGTGGTTTGGGAGCCTTCTTCATTGGAGCCGTGGACGGTTTTGATTGCGTCGGGGAGGGAGAGATATTTCCTGTTTTCGTTTGTAATTTCATCTTGTCTGAGTTTTGCTGCTTGCAATGCTTTGTTATAATCTTTAATGGATAGTGTTGCTCCTTGTAGATTCTTCTTTCTCCGTTCCAAAGCTTCTTCAAATGCTTTTGAATTGGCGCTCATTGCGTCTTCGCTTGATAAAGAAACAATCCATTCTGTTGCAGTGTTTGGATTAACATTGTTCATGGCATTCAATACGGAGTTTGATAAAGAGCTTACAATCCCTGTTGATATGTCCGGCCTCTTTGGAATCAGTTTTTCTATTAAGTCTTGCTTTATTTGGGATACGACTATTCCCATCTCTAGCATTTTATCAATTAATGCATCAAGTGTGAGATTGTATTTTCCAGCCAAGATTTTTATTTCTGTATAATCGTTAATTTGTTCTTTTGTTGCAGTAGCAGCATTGAAATTAAGTATGTTTTCTGATGCACCTAAACTTTTAATTTTGTTTTTGACATCATTCTCGAAATCGTTATTATCATCTGCAACTGCAGCCTTGAAATTTACTTCAAATTCCCACTGGCCTACAGCTTCCTGAAGATCGGGATGCATCTTGTTTAAATAGTCAACGATGATTTGATCGTCAATTCCTTCTATAGAACTTTGCACGGTTTTGACATATGATTGTTTCGCCTGGGCAATCTCTTTTTCATTGCCGCCAGCAAATACAGTTCGATATTTTGCGTATTCTTTGTTTATATCATCAAATTTCTGCTTATAATCTTTACTATTATAGATTTTATCATATAATATACTTAGATTATAAAATTCGTTATAATTTTTGAGCGTTTCTTTTGTTTGATTAGTTTTTTCTGATAAATCTCTTAGGGCTTTGTCATCTATCCCCAGGTTTTTTGCCATTGTTTGGATATTTATCAGCCTGTCATAAATATCATCTAAATTTCCAGACAATGTAAAATAATCGCCATAGCTCTCTTCAGGACCAATATATATGGGGCCCGGCTCGAATTTCTTTGCACCAAACAATTCCACCAGATTTTCTTGGAATGTTTCGTAATTATTCATTTCAGGGACAACAAAGAAAGTTACTTCTGTGTCTTCCATCTCTTTTTTCATTCTGTCAAAGTTATCCGTGCTTCCGTTCCATAGATTAGACCATGTATCACCAATTTGTTCATACCAATTTTTATCCGAATTAGATATAAATTTATTTTTTATCTCTAGCCATTCATGTTGGGTAAGTGCTGTAAAAGCACTTGTTTGTCCATTGATTGCGTGTTATTCGTAACTTTACCCACTCCTAATTACCGGTAAATTCTTCAATTTAAAAG
>CAJUJL010000058.1 GCA_910586725.1 uncultured Lachnospiraceae bacterium
GTATGAGTGATATGGATGTGCGGCAAATGTTGGCATATGCAACAGGGTATGAAGCTGGAAAGATTAGCCAGCCAATTCAGTATAATGAAGAACAGCCACGCAATCCCCCAATGCAGACGCTTCAATCACAGAGATAGGAGCGTAGGGGGAGGTGGGATATTGAGTGCTTACACAAAAAATCTATCTGAATATATAAAAAAGAGAGGAATTAACCTTTCTAAAGTGGCAAGAGAAACTGGGATTTCTTACTCTGCTTTATATAGTAGTTTGATGGATTCAGGCAGAGAAAGAGATTTAAATGCAGGTACGGTGATGTACCTGCATCATTTTTCAGAATTGGAGCTTTCAGTCAAGTATTTAATGAAAGAAGAAACAGCATTCACCTGTTCATCACTCAAGGAATCAATAGATTCTAAGACTTGCTTTTTAGCTAAAGATACACCTTGGTTGGAAAATATACCACCTTGACCATTTTCTAACCAATCTTTGTTTACATTAAAGACATTTTCAATGAGCAGCAGTATTCGATCAGGCGGATTGACTTTGCCGCGCATTATTTTGGAAAAATAACCAGCATCAAGGTTTATTTTCATAGCAAACTGGCGTTGAGAAATATTCAGTTCGTCCAGAAGAATTTTTAATCTATCACAAATCATTATAATCACCTCGCTGATGAAAGCATACCAAATAAAATTGCTTATGTCAATAAAAAGTATTGAAATAACACTTGACAAATTGTCATAAGCAATATATAGTGTTGTTAAAAGCAATAGAAAGGAGGAAAGACTGATGACTAAAGCACAACAGACTTTAAAAGAGGATATTGAGAAAATCAATGATGATACAACGATTGAGAAAGTGAGAATTTTCATCATGGGTATTTTAGCACAACAGAGTATATCCGAGAACCAGCGTAACCCGACAAAGCAACTTGTATAAATATACAGTTGTTTGGAAAATAGGCATCTACAACACATAACTTAAAAGGGAGTTGCTAAAAGTGTGAAAGTGGCACAAGAAGTAGAAGAACAGCCACGCAATCCCTTGATGCAGATGGCCCAGTCATAGAATTAGATCATTGTTCGGTAGGAGTGTAGAAGGGGGGCGAGAAAATTGGATAGTGTAGATAAAACGATAACAGTAATTTGTGATTGGATTCAGAAAAAATTGGAAGCCGATGACTTAACAGAGGACAATAAAACATATGTTGCCGAAATGACAAAGGCTCTGGCAGAGCTGGTGTCTGCCAGAGCAGATTGTTATTAGTCTGTGATTTTAGATTTGCCTACCATGTTTGTGATAGTGTCAAAGAATTTTACAGTCTCTTCTGCGGTCTTTGCAGAATCTTCATATTTAGTGATGAGGTTGTTTTGTATTGCAAGTTTGTACCAAATAAGGAGGTCAAAAGCAATGAGCAGGAAAAAGAAGCACAAAAAAAGTGATAAGAACCTCGCACTGCAAACGATAGTTCTTATCACCGCGCTACTTGAACTCATTGAGATTTTACTCAAAGTGCGTATCTGCTCCATCAAGCAGAGTATTGAAAGAATAGAAAAATCCATATCAAATAAAGAAGACTCTACTCGTGAGTGGTGCTCTGTGACAGAGAAAGAGCTTCACAAAGTTCTTCGTGATAAGTTTTGAGTGCAGTCATGCAAACGATTTCGGCAATCCGGGCAGTATCGTTGATCTTCTTAAGATCAGTCTTTGGATTTTTTGAGAGAATAGCTTGATTCCTACGTTCGATTTCATTTTGAATTTTTGCGCTGATTTTTTCAAAATCAATACTTATGTTGTTTGACATGGGGTAATCCTTCCTTTCATTTATTTATTTCCGGGTTGTCAGTTCTGCCGAGCAGGTAGTTGACGGAATAGAATTTTAAGCAGATGTAATGATATTATATACTTTTTGAATGCATTCATTTATTTTATCATCGGTAAGATGACCGATTTTGTATAAAACGAGTTCAGTGCTTAAAGTGAAAATTTTATTAGGACGTATGTTGCTATTTTGTTTGAGTGAACCAGACTGAAAATCATTATCTGATAAAGGTATGGCATAAGAATCCTTCACGTTTTTGGAAGTGATTTGCAGCATGATATAATCAGGGCCTTTTATATCTGACAAAATGAGAGCAGGACGCTTTTTGGATGCGGTCAAATCAGTAAAGGGGAAGGGAAGGACAACAATATCACCTTTTACAAGTCTTTCCATGCTTCCTCCTCCTCTGTGCGCATCCAGTCTTTTGCAAGGCTTGGTTCGCTTAATAGGAAATCGTTGGTTGTGTCATTTTCCTGCAGAACGAATTTTACGAAAGAGAGAATGATGTCTAATTTATTCTCTGGCGCATGGGAGATTAAGTCTGTGATAATTTGCTGTGTTGGCATAGTGTCCACCTCCAAGAAATTGATTGATTTATTATATGCGTTTTTGCGAATGATTAAAAGTTATTTGTTAATTTCCGGGTTGTCAGTCCTGCCGAGCGGGTAGTCAATGGAGCAGTCGAGGCAGTCGGCGATTTTGACAATAAAAAAGTTATAGAAATAAGGTGGGGTGACAGTTCCCACATCTCCAACAGGGGCGACGGCTGCCCGTTCCGTCCTCAAATTTCCATAACTTAGTATCAAGTATATTATTTACTTGGTTATATTATACGGTCAATTTTTGGAAAAGTCAACTTTTTTCAGAGTTCCTTTTTTGATAAAGTTTTCGACTCGCCGCCTGTTCAGGATATAAAGAGAACGTGCATAGTATTTTTCGCCAGAAGATAGTCTGACGGCAACCTTGACGTATTCATTGTCAATCATAAAATTCTTAACGTATTCAATAGAATTATCGTTAGGATTTTGCCCTACATAATCGGGATATGCAAGAATATTTTGTATTTGGTCTTTGTATTTGGCGTAGTCCGAGGGATGGGAGGTTTCCATGTGAGCAATATTGGTGGCACTCATGTAAATATTATTATCCCTCAAAGATGAAAGTTCTAACAGTTTTATGATGTATTCTGAAACAATACCAACTTTCATCTGTTTACCTCTGGGTTGTCAGTCCTGCCAAGCAGGTAGTCCACGGAACAATCGAGGTAGTCGGCGATGCGGGTGAGAGTTTCTGTTCGAGGTAAATATCCGCCTGATTGCATGGAAGATAAAGTATTTTTACTTAAATTACAATCAGATAGCATTTTACCAATAGTTACATTTTTACTTTTTGCAAAATCTTTGATTGTGATTGCAACTTCTTGTGAGTTGTGCATAAAACAGCTCTCCTTATTTTGTAGAAAATGCCAAAATCCAAATAACTTTGGAAAAATACTTGATATTCCCAAGATATTGGGACATAATATAACCAAGTTAAGCAATTAAATTAATTATACCAAATTAGGAGGTCAAAAGCAATGAGCAAGAAAAAGAAGGTGGGAAAAAGATGAGAGAATTAGGCATTATTCTTAATATTGGAATTATTATAGTGGACGCTGCGTTAATAGCCGTCCTTTTAAGGAGGTGGAAGAAGTGAGTGTAGGAGAGAATATACGCAATGCAAGGCAGAAAGCGGGATTAACCCAGGCTTATTTGGCAGAACTGGCAGGGGTGACGCAAGCAATGCTGTGCCAGATAGAGAGGGGAACGAAAAACCCGTCCCTCCAGCTGGGTGCAGAAATTGCCAAGATATTGAATTGCAGTTTGGACAGCCTGTTAATAGGCTCCGGCCCATCAGATTGATCTGCCAGAGTGAGAACGGCAAGAAGTGTAGGGGGAGGTAAGGGAAATGAAATTGGGAAACAAAGCCAAGTGTTCGGAATAAAGAATATTAAAGAAGATCAGGAGATGCATATGGGGAAAAGCGAACAAATGACATACGGCTTCTATGTGTCTATAGCCGGCGGCGAACCGCTGGATATATCCAAAATGAGCGAAGAAGAGCAGAAGGAGTTATATTACAAATTGGAAAAGCAGTTCATCGAAAATGGCTTGAATGGAGAAATCCTTACCGCTTAGGCGGTAAGAATGGACAAGCGTCTGAATCTGTATAAATGTTGGAGGAAAAAAGATAGATCAATAGTTAAAGAGGTGATCAAGAAATGGCTTATTATAATGTCTGTCCGGATTGCGGCGCGAATCTCGATCCAGGAGAACTTTGCGACTGCAAAAATGAAAAGACAGAAAAAATGGAAATCATGAAAAAGATGTTTAGAGCAAGTCCGGTTACCGGTCAATATGAATTCAGATTTGAAGGAGCTGGCAAACGTTCATCCGGATTCATCGGGTGAAAATCGAAAATATTACGCCATCTGCATAAAATAGACGACAGCGGGATGCTAAATACGAATTTCCCACTAAAATACATGTGTTTTGACTTCCTCAAATATACCGTAAATATACCGTTGTCGTCTGTTCTATGCAGATGGAGAGAAAGAAGTGAGGCTATGATGAATTACATACCGACGTTGCAGGAATGCGCGGACAAGCACAGAAATGAAGGAATTGGCGCCGTCATTAATGATGGGAAGGCGGTTCGATTTGAGCGGGACGGAGGAATGACAAGAGCGGAGATCGTTGAAAAGTTGTTATCGGAAGCAAGCCTTGTGATGGGAGAAGGCTGCGAAGTGAAACATTGTATGGCAAATAAAGATAATTCTGTAAAATATCCTGCCTTTTCCATCAGGGAACTCGGAAGCGAAGTTTCCATAAACATTGATATTAGCGATTGGATGAAGGGCGTTGCGGCCGGAAAGCAAACGGCTAAAGCTGCGGCAAAAGGCATTTCTGGCATATATGACGCCCATAAAAAGAAAGCCATTGTTTTTTCAAATGTTATCAAGGGACTAAGCAAAGAAAAGATTTTGGAAAATGTAGTATGCCTGCTGTTGAACGAGGAGTGGAATAAAGAAATGCTTGAATGCGTTCCGCACGAGCGGCTGATGGATTTGGCTGTTGTGTACCGCGCAGTTGTCAATATTGATAGAAGATATGTAACTTTTATCGTTAATCACTCTATGCGCCAGATGTTTGGCATCCAGGAGCAGGAATTAAAAAGATATGCCAGATGGAATACAGAGCTGAAAGGCTTCAATTCGTTTTCGGTAAGCAGCCTTTATTCAGAAACAGAAAGGCCTTCAATGTGGGCGTTTACGAATTCCAACGGCAGGTATGGGGCTGCCGCAATGTTGTTCCCCATTCTTTTTGAACGCCTGTCGAGAAACCTTGCGAGCAGCTTATATATATTTCCTTACAGCGTTCATGAATTGATTGCCGTATCCACAAAAGGATTAAAACCGAAAGATCTTCGCAAAATGGCGCGATTGATCAACAAGAAAATAGTAAATGAAGAAGAAGCGTTAAGCGACAATGTCTATATGTATGACATTACGAAAAAACAGATAAAAATTGTACAGTGATAGGAACTATGGAAAGAAGGAGCATAAGGCATATGAAATATAAAATATTTAAAAAAGCGATTGCCGGAATGGCGCTGGGAGCGCTTGCATCGGCAATGATGTTTGGAGCGGCAGAGGAAAGTTCATCCGGAATCCGAGAAGAAATTTCACAAGAGTACGTCAATTACTGCCAGGAGGCTGGGGAAAAATACAAAATCTGTCCGGAACTGTTGGAAGCGATCATAGAAACTGAATCTAATGGGAATCCGGATGCAGTAGGCGGCTATGGAGAAATCGGACTGATGCAGATCTATCTTGAGCGCCATGAGGAACGCGCAGAACGCCTTGGAGTGTCTTGCGTGAAAGATCCCAGAGGAAATATCTTCCTTGGAACAGATTATCTGGCAGAATTGTTTTTGGAGCATGGAGATCTTGGAACGGCTCTTATGGCGTACAACGGGACAAGAGACGCCGCAGATCGTGGGGATAGGGGGGATTATACAGATTACGCGAAAGAAATTATGGAACGCGCCAGGCAGCTGGAACGGCTGCACGGAAAATAGGCTTGCAGACGCAGCGCAGGAAATGCAAATAAATAAGGGCCTTACGCAAGCGGCGCTTGTTGAAATGGCCAATCTATCAGCAATAACCTGCGAAAGCCCTTGACGTCCGATGGAAGAAACGTCCATTGGACGCAAAGAAAATAAACCAATTGAATATTAGCATGAATTAATGGAAAAAGCAATGGAAGAGTTGAAAATATTAGGAGGAAATGTATGAATGAGTTGAGCATATGCCAAAGTTTCCCGCCGGATAAATATAATCTGTTGGGAAATACGGATGTAATGGTTGCGGTGCCGGATATTAAGTCACCCGTCATTCAGGCTGTGCGCCTGAATCCGGATCCGCAGAAAGGCGACGTGTATATCCACCAGAAGGCAAAGAAGGAATATACGGACGGAAAAGGAGTGTATCATCCGGCGACGCCAAATATGTACGCCATCACGAAAAATGGGTTAAAAAAACTTGCGGACGGGGCAGGAATCAAGATGGTTTCCAGCGAGCATGTCGTTCCGACGACGTGCCAGAAATGCGTGGCAGTGAACCGGAACTGCGGAAAAATTGTGCAGTGTGGGAATTGCGGCAATAGAGACGTCGCGTACCGCGTTACGATTTCCGTTCCGCAGCTTACGGGGGAAATCCTGATGGTGGAAGATACGCACGAAACGATTGTCGAAAATGTAACGCATGGCATGACGCACAACCAGAAAGTGGAGTTTTTGCGGCACATGCCGCAGATCTGTGAAGCGAAGGCGCTGAATGGAGCAATCCGCACCGCGCTGCACATCAAAGGGACATATACGCGGGAAGAGTTAGAAAGACCGTTTGTTGTGGCGTATCTGGTCCCCAATTTAGACAACGAAGATGTAAAAAAAGCAGCTATAGGAAGCATGTTCCAATCATCAGGGAATCTATTCAGGTCAGTCCCAAGCATTCACCAAATTGAAGCCAGGGTTCCGGAACGGGCGGCCGCGGAGGCAGCGGATGGGGAAAATTTTGACGCATACGTTGACGGAACCTATAAAGAAGCGAAAACGGATAAAAATGATGAGAACATGGAAAAAGAGCCGTTTACAAGCGGCGGGGTTCGTCCGGATGATTTCTATTGTGATAAATGCGGCACGCATATTGAACGGAAGGTATGGGATTATTCTATGGAAAAATTTGAAAGGCCTCTGTGTTACAGATGCCAGAGGAAAGAGAGGGGGAGCATGGCATGATACGGATTCTGCATACAGCGGACTGGCATATCGGGAAAAGAAGGGGGCCGGTTTTAGACGGAGTAAACCTAAGGGAGAAAGACACGGAACAATGCATTGAGGCGCTTCTAAGAACTGCAGAAGCGGAACGTCCGGATATTGTTATGGTTTCCGGCGATCTGATCGATGTGGCGGGAACGCATTCAGAACGCGGGCACCATGAGGAACGCGTGGTGTTTCGGGCCGTTACAAGGTTAGCGGAATGCAGTGGATATGTAATTGTGATGCGCGGAACGCCAAACCATGATGGGGGAGAATTCTTTCTCGCACTTTCCGACTACTGCCGTCAGTACAAGAATGTCAGCGCGGTGATGGAGCCTGGCGTTGTGCATACAGAATGTATGGATGTTGCATGCATCCCTGGTTTTGACATTGGATATTTCCGGGCAAAGTTTGCTGGGCTGTCACGTGAAGAGGAAAATGAGGCGTTCGCTTCTGAATTAGGAAACATCTGCGCAGGGCTAAAGGAATTGTGCTCTGCGGGGCGCCCGTCTGCTTTGATGGCGCATTATACAGTTCCGGGATGCAACATGGAAAGCGGACAGAGCGCCTTCCTTCAAAAATTTGAACCCGTGTTATCGTCAGAATCTTTGCACACGGCCGGATACGACATTGTCTGCCTTGGGCATATCCACAGGCCGCAGAAGCTGCGAAGCGTTCCAAACGCATTCTATTGCGGCGCGGTGAATGCCCTTAATTTTGGCGATGAGGGTCAGGAGCGGGGATTTTACATACACGAATTTGAAGACAGGCATCATATTGAAAGCCGGTATATAGCCACGCCGTACAGGAAGTTTTTCACGGTCAAGTTGGGCGTGGATGACATACGTCAGATCAACAACGGCGCTCTGGACATGGTGGCCGCAGAAAAATGGTCAGGAAAGGCAATGGGCAAAATAGTGCGGGTTTTCTACGACAGCACAGAGGGGGATAAAAAGGCCCTTAACAAGTCGGCCCTGGAAAAGAAACTTTTGGACGACGGCGCGTTTATGGTATGGGACATTGCGCCGCAGACCGTGCATGCGGATCCCAACAAAAAGCAGCTGGGAAAGCGTTCTGATCCAGAAGAGAACCTTAAGGAATATCTTGCGGAAAAGGGAATTGCGGAAGAAAAAATTCCGGAAATTATGGATAAGGCGAGGCCGGTTATACAGAATGCGCTGGCATATGGCAGCAACGCTGTGCTTGCAGGGGAGTTTTCGCCGGTGTCCATAGAAGTCAAAAATTACCGCAATTATGCAACGGAATCGTTTGACTTTTCAAATATTTCCTTCTGCACAATCAACGGGCCAAACGGCGCGGGAAAGTCGTCTTTTTTCATGGACGCCATTATAGATTGCTTGTATGAGGAGCCAAGGGAAGGGGATATTGCCGGTTGGATACGGAAAGCGGACGGCGTACGCTCTGGAAGCATCACATTTCTATTTCGCATTGGCGACAGGACGTACAGGGTATCCAGATCCCGCACAAGATCACGGACACTAACGCTTGGCCTGTCAGAACAAGTGGACGGAGAGTGGGAGAGTCGAACCTGCAACAAATCCAATGATACGCAGAAGGCAATTGAACAGCTTCTTGGAATGGATTGCATGACGTTCAAATCTTGCGCCCTTATTATGCAGGATCAGTACGGATTGTTCTTACAGGCGGATAAGAAGGAACGCATGGGGATACTTAGCCGGCTTTTAGGATTGGAAATATATGATGCAATGCGCAAGGAGGCCGGGGAACGGGCGAAAGAGTACGGCGGCAAAAAGAAGGAAGCGCAGCATGAGATTAAAATTCATGAAGCCACGCTTAAGTCTTACGGAGATCCGAAAAGGGAACTGAAAGCGTCTATGGGAAAGATTAGAGTTTTGAACGGCGAATTAAAGGGAAAGACAGCGGAAAGGGATGTATGCAAATTGTCCCTTATGCGCCAGAAAGAAGCTATGGAAAGACGGGACAAGCTGATTTCTGAAATTAACGCGTTGCAGGATAAGCGCGTTAAAGCGGAGCGAAATATGGATGCGCAGCGGGAAATTATCCGCGTGAGCTCTATTGCGCTGAATCAGAGGGAAGAGATTGAGGCTGGGGTTCTAAAATACACACAATTGCTGGAAACGGAAAAAAATTTTTCAAACAAGGCCGTTCTGTATTCTGCAAAAAAGGAGGAAGCGGAATCTCTCCGCAGACAGGAAGCGCAGGAGGAAGAGTCCGTGCATGCGATGAGAGTCAATGCTCTACGCCAGAAAGAAGAGTTGGATGCTTTACAGGTGACGGAGAAGGACGATGAGATCCGCGCGCGCGCAAAGGAGCATGAACGGTATACTGGACTGATTGAAAATATGGAAAAGCTGCAAATCAAGCGTCAGGAAGCATTGACGGAGAAGGAAAGGAGGGCTTACGCCGTTGACAGCAAGCGCGCATATATTAATCAAGAAAAGAAACGCATGGAGAAAGAAAAGAATAATTTCATCCAGCGTATGGAGCTTTTGAAAGATTCAGGATGCCTGGATATAGAAAACGCGAAATGCAGATTTTTGGAGGATGCGTTGCAAGCAAAGGAAAAACTCCCGGACTTGGAAAAGAAGATGGCAGAGTTTTTCGAATTGGAAGGAAAGAAGCTGGAAGAGCTGGAGCTGGCGTTGAAAGAAGCGGAGAGGGATTCTAAAGCGGTTGGATATGATGAAGAGAAATTGTTGGAGTATAGAAAGAAAGCGGCGGATCTTTCCGGCGCGCCGGCAGAATTAAGAGAAATGGAGAAAAGGGAAGGGCGAATTGCCGTAGAAAAAATAAAGCTCGAGAATATGCATTCTAATCTAAAAGAAGCGGAAAAACGCCTTGAATTCGTCAAAGCAAAAGCGGATACGGCAGAAAAGGCGCGCGATGAATATGCACAGTCTTTTCTGGAATATGAGAAGGCGAAGGCAGGGCTTCTGGAGCTTAGGCCGTGGCTGGAAAAGGAAAAACATCTTCCGATTGCAGAAGAGAGAAAAAACGCAGCGCAAAAGAGGATTCTGGAATTACAGGCAGAACTGAACGGCATTAATGCAGAGACGGATGAAAAGCGAAAAAGCCTTCAAAAGGAAATTGAGGCCGTTGGAGACGTCTGTGAACTGGAAGAGGCCGTAGAAAGAAAAGAACAGGAAATAGTGCGTCTTGACGAAGAAATCGGTCAGGAACACAAAACGATAGGATCATTGCAGCAAAAAATAAAGGATGCCCAAAAAGCGAAAGATGAAATAGAAGGCCTTCAGGAGAAAGTGAATAAATATTCTGAAGAGGCGGTTGCCTATGAAATGCTAAAGGATGCATTTTCTTATTTTGGGATCCCGCATCAGATTGTAAGGACAGTTCTGCCGCAGATTGAAACTACGGCCAGTCAGATTATCGGCCAGATGACCGGAGGAAAGATGGGAATATCTTTCCAGACGGAACGCGTGCAGACAAGCAATAAGAAGGAAGTCTTGGAGCTGGATGTATTGATTGATGAGTTTGGAAAGACTACGCTTCCATATCTATCGAAATCCGGCGGCGAAAAAGTCAAAGCAAGTCTGTCGGTGATCCTTGCGCTTGCAGAAACGAAATTATCCTCGGCCGGCGTGCGATTGGGCATGCTTTTTATCGATGAGCCTCCGTTTTTGGACGGAGACGGAGTCCAGGCGTATTGTGACGCATTGGAAGCGATCCAGAAAAGATATGACGGCATTAAGATAATGGCCATTACGCACGATCCGACGATGAAAGCAAGGTTTCCGCAGAGCATTGACGTGGTTAAAACGGATGAAGGGAGCAAGGTGGTCTATTAGGAGAACAAAATGGCAGATAATAAAAAGTATTATTATTTAAAACTGAAAGAAAGCTTTTTTGACTCTGAAAGCATGAAATTGTTACAGGGAATGCAGGATGGATATTTGTATAGCGACATACTTCTAAAATTATATCTACAGAGCCTACGACAGGAAGGGCGCCTGATGTACAGAGACATTATTCCCTATACGCCAAATATGATTGCCACTGTGACCGGCCATCAGGTAGGCACGGTAGAGAAGGCGATGAAGATTTTTGAGCAGATGGGATTTGTGGAAATTTTGGACAATGGAGCGATCTACATGATGGATATTCAGAACTTTATCGGTCAGAGCTCCAGCGAAGGCGACAGAAAGAGGGCGTACCGAAATCTGATCAATGCCGAAAAAATAAAGCTTTCAGAAAATTCGGATGCGACAAATGGTGAGACAAACATCGGACAAATGTCCGCCCAAATGTCCGACATTCATCCACCAGAGATTAGAGATAAGAGATTAGAGATTAGAGATAAGAATATTATAAATACTTTTGTTCAGAACTCTGACAAGCAGACTTCTGAACTGGAAGCGGATGTCGAAGCGCTTATATTGAACGATGGGACGGAATGGAGACCTCCAGAAGCATTATTCGCAGAATACGTAAGACTCTATCCAAACGTGGATGTAGAGCAACAGTTCAACGAGATGC
Organism: uncultured Lachnospiraceae bacterium; assembly: GCA_910586725.1. Taxonomy (GTDB): domain Bacteria; phylum Bacillota; class Clostridia; order Lachnospirales; family Lachnospiraceae; genus Roseburia_B. Next base: position 11,678 of record CAJUJL010000058.1, read on the forward strand.
GGGGATGGTGTCTGTCGAATCCACAAAAGCGAAAAACACTAAGAGGCATTAAGCGGTTCATTAACTCCTGGCTAGCGAGAGAGCAGGACAAGGGAGTAAGGACCGTTAGCAATAATGCCAGGAGCGGAAACAGTTTTAACTGTTTTCCGCAGCGAGAATATGATTATGGGGAATTGGAAGAGAAGCTGTTAAATGCGCAAGGGAAAGATTAAGGGTATGGTAAGAGGCAGACCGTAATCATGAAAAAACAGTGGAAAAGAGAGTTTTTTATGTTTTTCGATTCCAACATAAAGGAGGCGCCTAATGGATTATAAAAAGATTAGTGGAAACGAAGTATCAGAACAGAGCAAAGAAGCATTGCAGTCTGAAATCTGGAAAGAGGCACGGAAAGTCATTAAAACTGAAATTGTACATTTTACAGATATGCCAGAAATCTTTGATTTTGAAGCGGTGAAAATGAGCAAGAATGACGGCATTTATGGAATTATGTGGGGGAGGCTGGTAAGAGACTATCTTAAAACGGCGTATTTCGGGGAAGCTGCCGAAGCAGAGATTGTTTCGGAGGGTGTTACATATAAAGTCCTGAACCGCGGAGAGGTAACCGCTTTCTATGATGCGGACGGCAATACCCTATTTGATGTGGAAAATAAGCGGCTTGAAAAAGAGTATGGTCGGCTGGTACAGAAGAATCCTCCGGCAGATCCGGAAAATGAAAGCCCTAATGGCCTTGGTTCTAATGCGGAGGAAACTGCGGAACCGGATGGGGATAAAGAGAATGTTGCCGGAGATGCTCCTGAAGACAGGGCAGATGATAAATCTGGGAATGCGCCGGCCAAGGCTGCTGACGCGGAAAAAAAAGCTTCTGCAAAGCAGACGGCAAAGGAAAAGCTGGAGAAAGAGCTGAAAGGCGACAAAAATAAGAATTTTGCAGAGCCTGTGATCGGATACCTGCTTGGGCGGTGCGCAGAGGATGAAGGCCTCTCCCAAGATGTGGCACAGGAACACAAAACCTGGAAGAAATGCGTTGATTATATTTATAAACAAGCCAGGAAACAGGCGGTCGGCAATAAGGCGGCTGTCCGTGATGATGTAGTTTACGAATGGGCAGAGGATTATTACCACAAGGATGATAAGGCTGAGGAAGCAGAAAAAGCCAGGAAAGAAGCTGATAGAAAAGAAAAGCAGAAAAAAGCGGCGGCTGATAGGACGTCCAAAGCGAAAAAGAATCCGGCTAAGGCAACCCAGGCGCTAGAAAAGAAAGAGGATAAGCCGAAAGAGCAGCCCAAACCGAAGAAAAACAATAAGGACATGGAGGGACAGCTTGATATGTTCTCTATGATGGGGATGTAGGGGGGCAGCATGAATGATAAAGAGAGCGCTAAAAGCAATACCGGTTCCAAGAGCCGACGCCCAGCAGATTCACAAGACCGCAATAGGGGGTAAGGATATACGCGGGGTTATTATATCCCAAAAGAAAAGAGTCGAGGCAGAGGAAACGTTGATCCTTAATGTATATCAGGCAAGCGGAAGGAACAAACAGGATATATCCCTGTTATTCAGAGTATTTTGCCAGAAGAATGATTATATAACATTTGAAGTTGATTGCAACAAGTGGAGAACAGGAGCGCTGCTATATCTGATATGCAGAGACAGTGGATGGAGCGAATACTGGTGGAATTACCATCAGTTAGAATTTTTGACAGCCAAGGATGCTAAAAGAGTTGAAAGTACACTTCGTAGATGGAATCACAACAACATGGAGTATGGGGAAAGAGTGGCATTTACCCTCTTCGACCAATACCAGCATGTTGTTTGGCAAATTAAATGATGCTTTCAGCGTCACATTAAATGTAGCCATTTT
>CAJUJL010000059.1 GCA_910586725.1 uncultured Lachnospiraceae bacterium
GACGGAGGTTTCCGGCTCATTCTTATTTTTATATACAAACGCGACGGCTCTCGGCTCATTCATCAATATTCGATACACGGCTTCAGCAAAAAGCTTTCGTCCTTGTACAAAAGCAGAAACCACCCCGGCTGGTTTAGGAGGCCGCTGAATCTGATCAATGGGTGATCGTTGATTGTAATGTCCCCGGGCTCGCCCACATGGCCCTGCTCCTCCGAATCGGAGCCAGTCAAAAATTTTCCACTCTCACGATTGTAAAGCTCCGTCTGAATAGACACAATCGGCTTTTCATTCACAAAATTCGCATGGCATTCCATAGTTATCATTTTTTTCCCGTCATGCCGCACCCGTTCAATCGCCATCTTATCTATATTGCCTATGGCATATTCTTTCGGCTCACCCTGCCTCCTTCGGGCCGCATCCCTCCTCTTCGCATTCAATATGGCTCTGTAGACAGCCGGGTAAACCTTTTTTATGCCTCCTCACCTCCCAGGCGCTCCAGAACAAAGGAAAGATGCTCTTCTCTCGTATAATCATGCTTTAGAAAGCCTTTATTCTTTCTGGCCTCTTCCAATAGCTTCCTGTCTCTTTCCGGTAAAAATCCATACATTTCTATTCTCCTTCCTTATTTTGTTTATTCTGCATATTTTTTCTAATTATATCATATATTTACTGTGTTTTTTTACAAAATTTTTCATAGATCAAAGAAAATTTTACGGCATGGATTTCCGGTCATTTCGTTTATCTGAAAATCCATATTTCAAAAAAAGCACAGAACAAAATGAAATTTTTGTTCCGTGCTTTTTGATAAAAAAGATCACTAAGACGTTTCCAATAATGCAAGAACTTTTTGCTCAAATTCAAAAAAAAGATCCAAAAACCTGCCCCGAATCTCTTCACACCAGGTCTTTATGGACGTTTCATCGTAATCATGCGTAAGTTCATTGCGTACAGACAGCATTTCCAGCCATGCCGGATCCTCAATCAAATCGGCTTTGAACGACTGCTTTAAAACCTCCTTGGGAGATCCTGTAACAAAATTTGTAATCGCATAATGCTGGATCAGAATATCTTTCATAAGCTTCCATGCCAGTTCAAACGTAATGCCAAACTTCGCCCCGGTTCCGCTTAAAACAAAAGAATCCTGCATGTCCCTTTCTCTGGCTTCTGACAATGCGCGAAGCGAACGCTGATAACTTTCAAACCGCTTCATATATTTTTTTTCCATATGATTTAATATCCTCCAAAAGACTTTGATTTTTACAGGCATCGAGATTCAGCAGATCGATCGTGTACAATGTTTTTATTTCATCAATTGATTCCGAAAAACCGTCAAAATCGCAAATGCCGGATACGGCAATGTCGATGTCGCTTTTTTTCAGATGCGTTCCTTTTGCCCTTGAACCGTATAAAATAACTTTTTTTGCAGAAAACCGCTTGCATATCTGTAAAATTTCCTCTATTACTTGTTCTGCCGGCATAAGCCACCTCCGCTGCATCGTTTATCTTCCGTAAGTATAACAAACCCGCTTTCACTCTGTCAACGAACGCTCCCGCTGACAAAGACATATGCCTCTGAAAGAATTGAAATGATTCGTTCTACAAATGCTAAGTTAAGACACTTTGTCACAAAGGGTGGATGGACAACTACAAAAGAATGCGCTATACTTAATTTCTAAATAAGCTGATTATTCGTAATCGGAAAGTTGTGGAGGCATCTCATGGATTTACTTATATTTGAAAAATTTAAAAATGAATGCTGCCAGAATTTACCAATGGCTGTTGATAAAATACTAAGTACCGGCAAACATGAAAAGCGTTGTGCAATTGGGCTGATTACCACTGATGATTTTTACGGGTTTCTGATAATATCAAAAACACCCGCTTAAATCCCGCCTTCCCCAAAAAGAGTTTTCTCAAATCTATTTGCTGTAGCATTTTTATTGTTTGCTCTTTGATAATTGTAATGGCTATATTTTTACACTCCTTTGCAACGGGGATAAAACTGTCTGAACTTAAAATTTTATACCAAATTCCCTTTTAAAATTTCAAACTGCTCTGCATCAAGTTCCGTTTTTTCAGCCACATGCAATTTTATTACTATTTCTGTTTTATAAAAATTATTGTTCATTCTATTTAAATATGCTCTTAAAGCAGCAAACTCCGCAAGCAAATACTCGTTTTTCTTGGCAAACCATTTACACAAAAAATTACATTTTTCACTCTCACATTTTTCTCCACAATTTATATGAAATCCCTCCAAAGAAACAGATTCTGTGTCAAGCGCTCCAAATTTACATTTCTTATCATTTTTTATCTGAGATAATTGCGACATATCAACATTAATAAGTAAAATAATTTTTTCCTCTATTTGCCCCGGCTTTAACGGAGATTTTGATGAATCAAGTATACGATATTCTGTCTTCAGCTCATATCCTTTCGTTAATAAATGTGAAATCCAATGGAAAGCAGAAATACTGGACATTTGTTCTATGTTATGGCTTAGAATCGGCTTAGATACCCTGTAACTGCTCATATCAAGCAAATCTGCTATTCGCAGCAATATTTTATCGTACTTTAAACTGACGAGTTTATCTTTTGCAACCGATTTCACATGATAAACATCCTCCACTCTTTGTCCATGAGCAATTGCAACCTCTGCGACAGTTTCCCTTAAACAAACATCCAAAAAACTCAAATCATTTCTGTTCCGAATTTCACAAGCGCTGTCTACCGCATGTTTGCTCCTAACCTCGTTTTCAAAAAATCCGTCTACCTTTTTATAAAATCTTATTAAAAGATTCTTAATCGCAAGAATGTCTCTTTCTTTCTCATCGTCAAGTTCTTTAAGATATTCCATGCCGATTTTATCAGCAGCATCATGATCTGTTAAAAAACAATCCGTTGATGGTATCTTTACCATTGATATATCATGCAAATAACATGCAATAAAAAGAATATAATAATCGTAATCAGATATTTGTATATAATCAATTGCTTTTATTATTTTCAAAATGTTTTTTATCAAATCAACAGCGTGTTCCTGGTTATGTAATGTATAAAAATATAAGTATTTTGATCCATTTTTCCAAACATCGCATGTATATTGATGAACAAGCAAAAGATTGTCTACTAATTTTGGATGTTTTACAAAAATGCCAAACGCATCCAATACCTCCAGGATCGTATTGTCAATTTTTATTTGATTTTTTTCTTCAGATAAATCCAGATGAAATTCCTTGTAATCTTTCTCTGAAAACAGCTTACTTCTTAAAAAGACTAATGCTCTTACTTCTCCATAATTTAAATGCCTTCTCGATTTTTTCATTAAATTGAACTGATCATTTATCTGGACACGAAACAGCTGAGAATAAATAGCGTTTAAAACCATTCTTTTCATTTCACATGAGCTGTTATCTACATAACGAATCATTTCTAAAAACTCCTTTGTAAATAAATTCGTTTCTTCTAATAAATTATCCCACTTATAATTCTTGATGGTATTATCAATAAATTTATAAACAATGCCCATATGTGACTTAGCATATTTTTTATATCGATTCTCCACTATTCTTCCAATAGTAAAATATTTATCTGTGTACTCCTGTATTTCCTTCTCCTCTTCTATGAACCATTTAAAAGATGTATATATGTATGAAGATTCTCTATTATCAAAACCAAAAATTTTATTATTTACTCCTACTATATAATCTCTAATTTCTTGCAAATTTTCATCATCAAAATTGCTTTTAATGCACAAAGACAAATACTCACTCCAAATATCCTGCTTATACAATTTAAAAAAATCTTCAAGAAAGGATTTGTCTTCTAACGATATAGCAATTTTTTTTAAATTAAGATTTTTATCATTCTTTTCAATATCTAATTTAAGCTTTCTATATTTAAAAAATTTTAAGTATCGAGACAATTTTACTCTATAATTTTCTATTTTTTCCTGTTCGATCAGATCATCTGCATGGATACTTTTACAGCGTTCAGATAAAATTTCCTGTTCTTGTTGAATCGCCTTGACTAAAATATCCATTTTCCTGTTCATATTATTATCTTCTTCGTCAGAATATGTGGTAAACAACTCAAATCCAATCTGCGACACCTCTCTGCTTAACGATTTTAAATATATTTCCCCATCTTTTGCTTTCCCTATATCAGAAAATGTGCTCTTGCCAGAAATATCATGCACTTTAATATCAAATTCATTTTGGACAATGAATGAGTTCATGTTATCATTATAAATCCGAAAAAAATCATCCTCGCTTTCTTCGACATATTTTTTACATAACATACTTATTTCTTTATTTATTGCACTTAATTTTTCTCCAAATTCCTTTTCTCCTGCAATATCATTTGTAAAAATAACCGAATCATCTACATAGAAAAGACTAACGCCTTTAAAAATTTTCTCAAAAATTTTTCCCACTTCTATCATGCAAATATTTCCAAAGAAATAAGATTGCGGTAACCCTTGCGGAATCCCCTTTGAAAAAAAGTCACCGCCTGGAATCAAGTTTCTGTAGTATAAGTCTTTTGTGTTATCAGATAAATTTTCTATCTTGCAAATTAGAAGTTTGATCAGCATTATTTTATACAATTCTAATTCGGCATCGACTATCGTTACAGGCAATAAAGATAGAATGTAATGGTATAACATTTGTGGATTTACAGATGGGAAAAAATTTTCCAGATCCAAATCCACTTCATATTTATACTCATGTGTTTTATGATAATGTTCTAACAATTCATTGGCTTTTTGGGTATATTTTTTATATTGCTTCTTCCACGGTTTAAATAACTCTTCTGGTTTTAATGATACTCTATTTCCGTAAAAATTACTTGGAATCAATCTACTTATATTAGATAACGTCATTGGTTTTTGATCGGTATTGAATTCGTAAATAAACATATTAAGCATGGAAACCAATGCAATCTGGCTGACCAACTCTGTTGTATGTAAAGGTCTGAACTCTGCTTTTCCCTTCTCTGCCTTTTTAGGCTTAAAAAAGACCTTCGCCTTGACAAAAATATCGGAGTTTAAAATCAAATCTAAAAGGCATTTTCTTACATCTGTGATTACTGTCAATATCTCATCTTCATTAAATTTATCTTTTAACTTTTCCAGCTTGATTTTGTCCTTTTCTGATAATAATTCTTTATTGAAAATATAAGAATCCAAAGAATAAATAGACAGATATATATTACTGTCACTCATCAAAATCTTATATGCTGATGTTTTTTCAAATTTCGCTGCTTCCTCTATCATTCTGTAATCTCCCCAATCCAATCTATAAAATCATTGCATATTTGATCAACACGATCACTTAATAACTTCTCATCTTGTATTACTTCATATTCCTGCAAAAAAAGAAACTCCTTTTCTGCAAACTGTAAATTTGCCTTTATTTGTATCTTATTATTGCATACCATACGTTCCCTTATATTTTTGCTGTTTGAAATTTCTCCATTTTCTGTTGCATATATCCAAAATTGATCTATTATAAGAACCAATTCCAGGTTACTCGCACCGGAAACAATCTTTTTGCATAGTTCTACAAACACTTGATTTTTTAATTGAACATACTTTCTAAATCTTGCAAACTCCTGACAAAATTTCTCTAAATACGTTTCATTATACTTATAATCCTCATTTGAATATGTCAGGTATTGTGAAAATAATCTTATCTGATTCGCAAATACTTCTGAATCAAATTCCAGTTCCGCAATATCCTGAATAAATTTTAATTGCCTGTTATCTTCCATTGTTTTTCCCTTTTTCAATTTTACCAATCGCTTTATAACAGTATCAAACTGTCAAATATGCAATCGGTAACTTTTGTATTCTTTATTTTTTATCAAATATTTATCCTGTTCCAAATCAAAAAAGCTTTATTTCACTCAATTCTTTTAAAAAATCCCCATCAAAAATGATGGGGATTTATGGACGAACTATGCTTCTTATACCCCGTCGCATCACAAACGGCAAACATTTACATCTATCCACAGTATAGCAGAATAACAAGAAAACGCAACAATTTTTTTCAAAATTACCATATAATTTTTTTCTTCTGTTTTCTTCTCCCTATTTTTGAACATAATTTCAACTTTCCTTTTTTCTCCTGCCCCCTTTTGCATACATTCCTGGAACAAAGACCATGCATACTGAAAACCAAGCTGAAATAAAAGTTCATCATTTCTGGAACAATAATTTAAAATATAATCTTCTAACTTCCGATAACTCTCAAAATCTAATTTCTCCTTCTATTTTTCACAAGTAGGTTCCGAATCTGGAACCTTCCGACAAGTAAATATTACTGCAATAATGAAAGAAAATCAGTGAAAAAGGGTGCAACAGAATATGATAAAATTTGACAGGCTCTGGGAAACAGCAGAAAAAAAAGGCATTACAAAAACCATGTTAAATAAAAAATACAATGTAAGTAAGGCACAGCTTTACCGTTTAAGATACAACCAACCTGTCAGCTCCAATACACTAGACCGAATCTGTAATATTTTAGAATGTGATGTATGCGACGTTATGGAACATATACAGGATGACAATTATTTCTAAAAAGGACAACCTCTACACCCCTTTTTTCATCCACGTCTCTTAATGCCTGTATCACTTTATTTTTACTCTTTGTCTTTCTCAACAATATCAAATTCAAATCATTTGCATTCTCTCTTCGCAAACCCTTTAGAACTTTCATCGGAGGATCCTTATGTATATTTTACAAGCAGAAAATATCTGCAAAACATATTCCAGCGGCAAAGAACGGATTTCCGTTTTAGAAAACACAAGCCTCAAAATTGCTGACGGTGAACTGACTGCCATTATGGGAGCGTCCGGCAGTGGAAAAACTACGCTGCTGCATCTGCTCTGCGGCATTGACAACGCAGATTCCGGCAAAATTTTTATAAAAGGAAAAGAGATTTCTTCTTTATCCGATCACGAATTGTCTTCTTTTCGAAAAAAGCGGTTTGGCATGATTTTTCAGGACTTTCAGTTACTGGAAAGCTTAAATGTAAAGGACAATATTCTTGTGCCTCTGATTTTAAACAACTGCGCCATAGAAAAACAGGAAAGCGCGTATAACCGCGTAATGGACGCTTTGCAGATCAGGCATATCGAACAAAGAAATTTATCGGAAATTTCAGGCGGGCAGAAACAGCGCGTCGCCATTGCCAGAGCATTTATTCACAATCCTTCGCTGATTTTTGCCGACGAGCCGACGGGAAATCTGGACGCGAAAGCGACAAAAGATGTCATGGAGCAGATTTTAGATATGAACCGCAAATTTAAAACCAGCGTTTTAATCGTCACGCACGACTCCTTTGTCGCTTCCTTTTGCGATCGCGTTTTGTTGTTAAAAGACGGTGGATTTGTCCGGGAAGCCACAAAAGACTCTCCCGGTTTCAAAGAACAAATCGCGTCACTATCATGGAAAATGGGAGGCATGTAACTTGAATTTTTACCATCTGTCTGTCAAAATGTTAAAAAAGAATTTTGCGCAGTATAAATTATATTTCAGCTGCAACTGCTTTTCTGTCGCTATATTTTTCTGCTTTGCTTCCCTGTTTTTAAACGAACAATTTATGGATGGCTCTCATGTGGATTCCATGATTTCCAGCAATGTTATTTTTCCCGGCATGCTAATGACCGCTTGTATGCTTCTGTTTCTTCCGTTGTCTTATCACATTTTCTGGAATGCCAGAAAACAGGATTACGGTATTTTGATGTCACTTGGCATGAGCCGGAAAGACGCGATAAAAAACATTGCCGCAGAGTCTCTTTTCATCTGTCTGCTCGCTCTTTTCGCAGGGCTTGCCGCAGGCGCCGTATGCTCCGGTATTTTTTATGGAATTTTAAAATACCTGCTGCACATCCAGGGAGTAAGCTTTGCCATTCCTCCGAAAGCATATTTCCTCACTTGTTTTTTATATGGGGTTATTACCTGTCTTGCAATTTCATACTATTCCATAAAATTGTTATGGACCAGAATCGGAAAAATGCTCAAAAACCATGAAACGGCTGAAAAAAAACGGTTTTTTTATCATCTGGCACAAAAACATATGCCAGTATATTGGAACCGAAACCTGGTCAGACTCTCTTTTCTCATGCGCCATAAAAAAGAGTGGCGTCTTCGTTATGTAATCGCAGGCATGCTCGTTATGACGGTTACATTTTTGACCAGCATGTCCGTTTGTTTTTGGAAAGGATTTCATCAGGATGCAGAAACATACGCGCCGTTTGATCTGGTATACGTCAGTATATATGGATGCAATCAATTATCTGAAAAAGAAGCTGCGTCTATTTTAAACAAAGAGCATGTTGTCGTAACGGATTCCTGCTCGATTACATTTTTCAAAGACGCGGTATTTAACTATGTTTCCGCTTCCGAATTAAATTCCAAATTGCATACGCAGTATCAGGTAAAGGAAGGAACGTTTCTAAACCTGTTTCAATTTGCAATGGACGACGGATATACGCACCATACGACTCCGGCAACTAAAATTTCCGCAGATCTACCGGAAAAAACGGTTTCTCTCCTCTCCGGCGGGAGTGATATTGAAATATTATGGAATCAAAACCCCGCATTTGCAGACCGCACGGTAATTCTGAATGACCATGATTTTAAAACGCTTTATCATAGCAAAAACTACTGGCAGGGCACGATCCGCTTATTTCATTTTACAGACTGGAAACAATCTAAAAATGGAGTGAAAGCCGTTTGCGAAAAATTACGCCAGAAAAACGCCCTTTCAGAAGAAGAATTGCATGCACCGGAAGCCACATCAAAAATATTTCACTATGAAAAGGCGACACAGTCCGGAAGCGTTTTGATCTTCTCTATGAGCTTTGTCGTTCTGATGCTGTGCGGGGCCGCCTTTATTTTTATTCATTTTCGAATTGCCAGCGAAAAAGAAGAAACCGGGCGCAGCATAAAAAGTCTGCGTCTCATGGGCTGTTTTCAAAAAGAATTGCAGGATATGCTTCTGTTCAAAAATCGAATTCACTTTCTGATTCCGGTTGTAACAGGGAATATCCTAAGCATTATTCCCTGTTACTGTTTTAACCAGACCTACCGCTTTGGATTTTTGGGAACCGTTTTATGCATTGTTTCCGGCATTGTCATAGGATTTGCCGTCTGGAAAGGGATGAAATCCTATTCACAAAAAGAATTTTTTAATATAGATCCATCCTGATCCACAAAGATAAAATCTGTGGATGAAATAATAAAATTTCTGTTATACTATCCTTCAAGGCTTATTTCAAACAGGCAGACGGCAATGCTTTCGCCTGTTTCATCCGCAGAAATACGCAAAATGTCATAATAGAAAAACGGGAGGATAACACATGAATGAAAATCCTGTTTATATAGCGATTGACCTCAAATCTTTTTACGCTTCCGTGGAATGCGTAGAGCGTCAACTAAATCCGCTGGAAACCCACCTTGTAGTGGCAGACGCCAGCCGGACGGAGAAAACGATCTGCCTTGCGGTATCTCCTTCTTTGAAGGCTTACGGAATTTCCGGAAGAGCAAGGCTGTTTGAAGTAATACGACGGGTAAAGGAAATCAACCGGGAAAGAAAAAGCAAACTTTCTACAGGACAATTTGCCGGCTCGTCCTACCATGCTCCGGAACTGGCCAAACATCCGGAGTTTGAGCTTTCTTATATTATCGCGCCTCCAAGAATGACCTTTTACATGGAGTACAGCGCTATCATTTACAAAACCTATTTAAAATATATTGCACCGGAGGACATCCACGTTTATTCCATTGACGAAGTATTTATGGATGTAACCCATTACCTGAAAACATACAACATGTCCCCGAAAGAACTGGCCTCAACCATCATACGGGATGTCCTTGACAGCACGGGAATTACGGCCGCCGCAGGAATCGGCACAAACCTGTATCTTTGCAAAGTGGCAATGGATATTGTGGCAAAGCACGTAGAACCGGATGAACGCGGCGTGCGTATCGCAGAACTGGATGAAATGAGTTACCGCAGACTTTTATGGGATCACCGCCCTCTCACCGATTTCTGGCGCATCGGGCACGGATACCAAAAAAAACTGGAAGCCGCGGGGCTTTTTACGATGGGCGACATTGCCCGCTGTTCCCTTGGCAAAGACGGAGACTTTCACAACGAAGACCTTCTTTATCATATGTTCGGCATCAATGCGGAGCTTTTAATTGACCACGCATGGGGCTTTGAGCCGACTACTATGGACCTCATCAAAGCCTACAAGCCGGAAACAAACTGCATATGCTCCGGCCAGGTCCTGCAATACCCTTACGATTCCCAAAAAGCCAGACTCATCGTCCGGGAAATGACGGACCTCCTTGTTCTGGATCTTGTGGAAAGAAGAATCGTCACGGACCAGATGACGCTTACCATCGGATATGACAGGGAAAATCTCACAATGGACAACAGCAAAAAGATCTATCGGGGCGAAGTCACAGTAGACCGTTACGGAAGAAAAATCCCCAAACACGCACATGGAACCATTCATCTCGACCGCCAGACTTCGTCCACGCAAATCATAACGGACGCCGTCCTGGACCTCTATGACCGTATTATAAATCCCGATCTTTTGATCCGCCGCATATCCGTCGTTGCAAATCATTTAATCGACGAAACACAGGTTATGGAAACGAATCGCTTTGAGCAGCTTGACCTGTTTACAGATTACGCAGCTCTGGATAAAAAACGGAAAGAGGAAGAAAAAAAACTTTCCAAAGAAAGAAAATTACAGGAAGCGGTGCTGTCCGTAAAAAAGAAATACGGCAAAAACGCCATCCTAAAGGGCATGAACCTGCAGGAAGGCGCTACCGCCATAGAACGCAACCGCCAGATCGGAGGCCACAAAGCATGAAGAGCCCAAATCAACACAAATATGACGACATCATTCATCTTCCGCACCATGTATCCAAAAAACATCCGCCGATGTCTCTTTTAAACCGCGCCGCGCAATTTTCCCCTTTTTCCGCCCTGACCGGATACGATGACGCCATCCGGGAAACGGCCCGCCTGACCGATCCCTTCCAAAAACCGGACGAAGACCGAAAAGATCTGCTGGATAAGCAGCTTTGGCTCATCCGAAAACATCTGGAGCAAAAACCAGAGATAGAAGTCACATATTTTGAACCCGACGGCAAAAAGGACGGCGGAACCTATGTGACAGTCTGCGGCAGGGTAAAAAAAATAGACGCCTGTGAACGCAGGATTATTTTAACAGACGGAACGTCTCTGCTGGCAGACCGCATCCGCTCCATTCACGGCGATCTGTTTGCAAATATGGACGCCTCATACATGTAAACGCGAAAGCCGCCATTCATGACCAAAATAACTATACCAGAGATTAAATTTCTTTCTTGCGCCGTATACCACAGCATCACATGAAAAGTTCACTCCCACCCGGTTTTTATCCCTGTCTTCGGATAACACTTTATCTATCGTGACCGTAACCAGTTCTCCGTTCTTATCCCGAAACCGGAACCGGATCGGCGTAATTTTTCCATCCGTATCGGTGCAGGAAATCATCTGCACCGGAATGTCAACACACAGAATGCTTTCCAAATCCAACGCTCCTTCCATACCTTCGCCCATATAAGATACATCTATAATAATATGCGAACATACATTTGTAAATCGGTAATGTTTGGCATCAAATTTTTCAATATTTTATCAATTTGTATACAAATACACGCTTTAACGATTATTAATTTCATTGACTTTACTTTATTGCAATGGTATTCTTTATTAAAAATTAGTCTAAACACAAAAGAAAGAGAGGCAAAGATATGAAATGTCCAAAATGTGGAAATGAAAATTGCCAGATTATTACAGAAACAACAACTACAGGAAAAGATTTTTCTGCTGGCAAAGGTTGTTGCGGAGCGTTACTATTAGGGCCTATCGGAATACTATGCGGGGCTTGTGGCAAAGGCAAACAAATTTCTTCAGAACATTTTTGGGTTTGTCCTAACTGTGGAAAAAAATTCAAAGTATAATGAATACAGAATATATCTGGATAAAATCTATGAAATGGTGTAAAAAATATTGTAACTGTCATCAGCTTCCGGAGAGGAGTTTTTTCTTAAAAGGGTACCAATTTCCTCTGTGCGCCAGATGCACTGGTATATTAACAGGACATATTGCGGCCTTTATTATTTCTCCATTCATTACGATAAAATACTCCATTTCAATACTAACCTTACCGTTAATCATTGACGGAACCATACAATATTTTAGTAAATACGAATCTACCAATTTTAAAAGAGTTTTATCTGGTTTTTTATATGGATTTGCCTTTACTTCTATGATATTTCATACAATCAAATTAATTGCATCTGCATTTAGATCAAAATAACAGCCACCCCAAAGGGCGGCGTTCCATAAGGAAGTAAAAGCCAAAAGACAATATAATCAAAAACTCTCTGGGATGGCTGGCATTGCGCGTCTTCTGGTATTCATACAGGACAATCTGGCGTTCTGTGTACATCCGTCCGGTGCGGTATACCCACATGTAGCTTTTTGATCCGGCAGGACGGCCGTCTTTGTTCACCAGCACAGGTGTTTCGTCTGCCTGCAGTACATGATAACTGTACAGTTTTTCATGCAGGTAATCATAGAGGACAGCGAGGTATCTGTCTGCACATTGGATTGTCCAGTTCGCCATGTTCTGCCTGGAAATATGCAGGCCATACCGTTCAAACTCTCGTTCCTGGCGGTAGAGGGGCGCCGCATTGACATATTTAGCGTTCATCACGGCTGCTTCCAGCGAGGGGGACGCCAGGCTTCCCCTTAACAGGCTCTCCGGATGCGGCGCCTTTACGATCTCATCCGTATTCTTTCCGGCATATACTTTTACATGGCGTTCCTCCACTTCGACCTTTGCTGGAGTAAAACCATATCTGCGGTATACTTCGTCAGGAAGCTGTTTAAAACCCCCTTCCCCAAACAGCGCCGCCAGTTCCTCCAGAGATATGGAATGTTCGATCACGACTACCGGCAGGCCATCCAGATCCTCTTCCCGCTTTCCCTGTTTCTTTTTCGGTCTCCGGCGGGGGACAGCCTCTTCTTGTCCCACGATCACCCCAATCGGGACCGTATAAAAAATAATGGAAAGCCCTATAAAATGAGGGCACTGAAAAAGTCTGATTCTTTGAAAAAGAATTGGGCTTTTTTCA
>CAJUJL010000060.1 GCA_910586725.1 uncultured Lachnospiraceae bacterium
GAAAGAATATTTCTCCCACTCTTTTCGGTGTGCGAGCGCACCCGTTGGTAGAGCAACGACACGGTCGCACACCGAAGAAAAAGTGCAGAAAAACAGAATAATCCTCGATAGCTCAATGGTAAAGTACGCGGCTGTTAACTGCGCTGTCGTAGGTTCAAGTCCTATTCGGGAAGTTTGAGAAAATCCGTAGACATTATTGTTTACGGATTTTTTTGTTTAAAAGCAGATCACTATTGCGTTTCGAATAGAAATTGGTTAGAATAAGTCATTAGAAAACAAATTATGCCAGGGAGGTTTCCATGAGCTACGCAGATAAAATATTTATAGAAATGTGCAAAGATATATTAGAAAATGGAATCAGTACGGAGAATGAAAAGGTGCGTCCCAAGTGGGAAGACGGCTCCAGTGCATATACAATAAAAAAATTTGCAGTTGTAAACAGATATGACTTATCAAAAGAATTTCCGGCGTTAACGCTAAGAAGAACGGCAATTAAGAGCTGTACGGACGAACTGCTTTGGATTTGGCAGAAAAAGTCCAATAATATCCACGATTTGAACAGCAGCATCTGGGATGCATGGGCAGATGAAGATGGATCAATTGGAAAAGCTTATGGTTATCAGATGGGAGTAAAGCATACGTATCGGGAAGGGTGTATGGATCAGGTGGACCGGGTTATTTATGATTTAAAAAACAATCCTTTCAGCCGGAGAATTATGACCAATATTTATGTTCACGCGGATTTGCATGAAATGAATCTTTACCCCTGCGCGTACAGTATGACATTTAATGTGACGCAGAAAAAGGGAGATCAGGCGTTGACGCTCAATGCAATTTTAAATCAGAGGTCTCAGGATATTTTGACAGCAAATAACTGGAACGTATGCCAGTATGCCGTACTTGTTCATATGCTGGCGCAGGTATGCGGTATGAAAGTAGGCGAGCTGGTTCATGTGATAGCGGATGCGCATATTTATGACAGGCATATTCCGCTTGTAAAGGAGTTGATTGAAAGAGAAGCGCATCCGGCGCCAAAGTTCTGGTTAAATCCAGAGATCAGGGATTTTTATCAATTTACGGCAGATGATGTCCGTCTGGAAGAGTATGTAACCGGGCCGCAGATTACGAATATTCCGGTTGCGGTATGAGCAGGATGCAGGTAACGCATACTTTTGCAGGAATAAGACAAGAATGCAGGTAACGCATACTTTTGCAGGAATAAGACAAGAATGCAGGTAACGCATACTTTTGCAGGAGAAGACAAAAATGCAGGTAGCGCATATTTTTGCAGGAGTAAGACAAGAATGCATACCACACATATTTTTGCAGCGGCATGTAAGGAGGACACAGATGAAAATGATATTATCGGCTGACAGGAACTGGGCCATAGGAAAGGACAATAAATTACTGGTGAAAATACCGGCGGATATGAAAATGTTTCGGGAGAAAACAACGGGGAAGGCAGTCGTCATGGGGAGGAAGACATTAGAGAGTTTTCCCAATGGTCTTCCTCTGAAAAACAGAACGAATATTGTGCTTACCAGAAAGCAGGAGTATAAGGTAAAAGACGCTATAGTGGTGAATTCAAAGGCAGAGCTTGACAAAGAGCTGAAAAAATATGATTCGGATGATATTTATATTATTGGAGGAGAGAGTATTTATCGAATGCTTCTGGATGAATGCGATACGGCTTATGTTACAAAAATCGATTATGCCTATGAGGCCGATACATATTTTCCAAACCTGGATGAGGATGTGAACTGGGAAATTGTGGAAGAGAGCGAGGAACAGACGTATTTTGATCTGGAATATCGGTTTTTAGAGTATAAGAGAAGAGGATAAAATGGAAAATTTTATCTACAGCATAAATGTGACATTGCCGATTTTTCTTGTTATGGTGATTGGATGGGCATTAAAACAGAGGCGAATGTTAAATGATGATTTTGTATCTGCAGCAAATAAATTCAATTTTTCTGTAACTTTGCCGGTTATGTTGTTTCGCGATATTTCAATGGTAGATATATATGGAACATTTGACTTTGGATATGTATTATTCTGTGCCGTATCGAGTACCATTTGTTTTTTTGCAATCTGGGGCTTTACAAAGGTTTTCCTGAAAGACAAAAGTTTGCGGGGCGCTTTTGTACAGGCGTCATTTCGCAGCAGCGCGGCAGTAATGGGACTGGCGTTTATTGAAAATATTTATGGCAGTTCCGCTATGGGGCCGATGATGATTATCGGGGCAGTGCCGCTTTATAATATATATTCTGTTATTGTTTTGACGTTTGAGGGAACACAGAAGGAACAGAGAAATGATACGTCCAAAATAACAGAAGCGATGGTTAATATTGCTAAGAACCCTATTATTATAGCAATAGGACTCGGAATTCTTGTATCTTTGCTGCATATAGAATTTCCGGTGTTTTTCAATAAAACGGCGGATTATGTGGCTAAAATGGCTACGCCGTTGGCGCTTGTGGCAATGGGGGCAAGTTTTAAAGGAAAAGAAGCATTGGCAAAATTAAAGCCTACTCTGGCGTCTGCTTTTATAAAATTGATTGTTCAGGCAGCGGTTTTTATTCCGATTGCGGCAAGAATCGGATTTACCGGAGAAAAGATGATAGGAATTTTAATTATGTTGGCCGCGCCGACTACGCCAAGCTGTTATATTATGGCTAAAAATATGCATAATGACGGGGATTTGACGGCAAGCACGGTAGCGGCGACTACGCTGCTTGCGGCATTTACGCTGACAGGCTGGATTTTCGCGCTTAAGACAGTAGGATTGATATAGGAGGCATACGTTTTATATGGATATAACAGGAAGAAAGTTATTTGTGAGGGCCTTGATGGAAGAGGGCGTAGATACTATTTTTGGCTATCCCGGAGGAATGGTTACGGATATAATGGATGAGTTATATAAGCAGGATGAGATCCGGCTTGTGCTTCCACGGCATGAGCAGGCTTTGATTCATGAAGCGGAAGGATATGCAAAGTCTACGGGAAAAGTCGGCGTCTGTCTGGTGACAAGCGGTCCGGGCGCTACAAATACGATTACGGGTCTTGCTGACGCGCATTATGACAATATTCCGCTGGTGTGTTTTACCGGACAGGTTCCTTTAAACCTGATTGGAAATGATGCGTTTCAGGAAGTGGATATTGTCGGTATGACCAGAAGCATTACAAAATACGGCGTAACGGTTCGTGACAGAAAAGATCTGGGAAAAATTATTAAGATGGCTTTTCATATTGCAAGAACCGGCAAACCTGGGCCTGTTCTGGTAGATATTCCAAAAGACATTCAGATCAAAACCGGAGACAGTAAATATCCGGAGACAATCAGCATTCGCGGTTATAAACCAAACGAAGGCGTACACATCGGGCAGTTGAAGAAGGCGTATAAACTGTTGAAATCCGCCCAGAAGCCGCTGATTTTGGCGGGAGGCGGTATTTTGCTTGGAAATGCGCAGGAAGAGCTTAAAAAGTTAGCTGAAACGATGAAGATCCCCGTAGTAACGACTGTGATGGGAAAAGGCGCAATTTTAGCAAATCATCCTTATTATATTGGAAACAGCGGTATGCACGGAAGGTATGCGGCGAATATAGCGGTGAGCGAATGTGATGTGCTGTTTTCCATCGGAACGCGTTTCAATGACAGAATTACAGGAGATTTAAATGAATTTGCGCCTAAGGCGAAAATTGTGCATATTGATATTGATACGGCGGCGATTTCAAGGAATGTTGTGGTGGACGTTCCGATTGTTGCGGACGCCAGACTTGCTTTACAGAAATTGAATGAGTGGGCGGAGCCAAAGAATACCAGGCGATGGATAGAGGACATTCGTCGATGGGATCAGGAAAATCCGTTGGAAATGCGCAGAGATAAGGGTATGACGCCTCAGATGATTATGGAGGCAGTGAATCAGGCGTTTGATTCCTGTGTAATTACTACGGATGTAGGGCAGCATCAGATGTGGGCGGCGCAATATCTGGAGATTAATGAAGGAAAACAGTTTATCACTTCGGGTGGTTTGGGAACAATGGGGTTTGGATTCCCGGCGGCGATCGGAGCGAAGATCGGAAATCCGGACAAACCGGTTATTTGCATCACTGGAGACGGAGGATTTCAAATGAATATGCAGGAAATGGCGACATCGGTTACAGAGGGCGCTCCGGTGATAATCTGTCTGTTTAACAATCAGTATCTTGGCATGGTGCGGCAAATGCAGCAGTTGTTTTACGGAAAACGATATGAAGCAACTTGTCTTCGGAGAAGAAAGACATGTCCTGCAAACTGCAAAGGGAAAAATGAAGCATGTCCTCCATACCTGCCTGATTTTATGCAGTTTGCAAAAGCATATGGAGCACATGCAATTCGCGTGGAAAAAGAAGAAGAGATTGCAGAAGCATTCAAACAGGCGAAGTCTTATACGGATGCGCCGACGGTAATTGAGTTTGTGATTTCCAGCGATGAAATTGTGCTTCCCATGGTGCAGGGAGGAAATCCTATGAGCAAAATGATCTTGAAGTAGGAGGAATGGGCATGAAGAACAGATGGATTGCATTGTATGTGGAAAATGAAGTGGGCGTGCTGGCGAAGGTATCCGGATTGTTTTCCGGGAAATCTTATAATCTGCAGAGCCTTACGGTAGGGACGACAGAAGATGAGACGGTTTCGCGTATGACAATTTGTGTTGCCAGTGACGATATAACGTTTGAGCAGATCAAGAAGCAATTGAACCGTATGGTAGAAGTAATTAAAGTAATTGATTTGACGAATGTTCCTTTACATATGAAAGAAATATTATTCGCGAAGATTCTGCATTGCACAACAGCCGATAAAGAAGAATTATTTCAGATTGCGCAGGTATTTGGCGTGCAGGTTGCGGATATTGGAAAGGACAGCGTCCTTTTGGAATGCAAGCTGACAGAGCATGGGAATAATGAGCTGATTGCCCTGCTTAGAAGCAAATATAAGAATATTGAAGTGGTGCGAGGAGGAGCGGTTGCGATTGAGTCAATCAGCATATCCTGTCGTTAAAAAACAAAAGTGATGATATGCCGCAGGAGGATATATCGTCACTTTTTCTTTGTGTGATAGCGCTGTGTGATTAGCGTGCCAATATCTGTAAGATTTCTCCTACATACATGGTATGGAAATCGCCGTCTTTATAGTGCGTGGTTTCAATTTCGGAATCGATCAATGATTCGGGCGTAATTTTAGAAGAGGCAAGGGTTTTGCAGGTAATGACTAAATTACCTTCATCAATAAAGGGAATGCCGTCAGCATAATTGATGTTTAGATGTGTCATTTTCATTTTATTTTCGCGGGAACCAGAGACGCTTCCCAAATACATAAGAATGGAGCGGTTAAAGTCTTTCTGAAAAAAAGTAAGCGAAAATGTGCCGCATGAATCGATAAACCCTTTTGTATAGCGTGTGTCGCGCACAAATATATAACATACGTTTTTGTTCCAAAGTACGCCAAAGCCGCCCCAGCTGATTGTCATGGAGTTTGTTTTTTCATGGTTTCCGGCAGTCAGAACACCCCAGTCATTACTAAGCAATGTAAAAGGATTGGATTCGAACACTTCAATTGGGCAAGGTTGGAATGTGTGCATAAAATTACCTCCCATTAGATATATGATACATTTATTTTACAATATTTACAGACAGTATGCAAGATATGCTGTGCAGGGAGTAAAAGAGTTAAAGAAATCTTAAAGAATTGCAGACTTTTATATTCATAAATTATTCGATAGAATAACCGTATGATTAATCATAAAACACATGGGAGGAAGTTATGTACCGTATATTAGTATGTGATGATGAAAAAGATATTGTTTCCGCGCTGCGGATTTATTTGTCCGCAGAGGGATATGAAGTGGTAGAAGCTTTTAACGGAAAACAGGCAGTCGAGCTGGCGGGCAGTATGGAGATTCATTTGGCGCTGATGGATGTTATGATGCCGGTTATGGATGGCATTACCGCTATGGTAAAAATCCGGGAAATCAGTAATGTTCCGGTGATCCTCCTGACAGCGAAAAGCGAAGATACCGATAAAGTTCTGGGGCTTACGGTAGGAGCGGACGATTATATTACCAAACCGTTTAATCCGGTAGAACTGCAGGCGCGCGTGAAATCGCAGCTTAGGCGGTATATGAAGCTGGGCGGCGGAAATGTCCGAAAAGAAATTCTTTCGGTTGGAGGGATTGAACTGGATGATAAAGCCAAGGAAGTAACCTTAGATGGGGAGAACGTATCCTTGACGCGCACGGAATATGACATTTTAAAGCTTCTGCTGGAACATAAGGGTCAGGTATTTTCTCCGGGGCAAATTTATCA
Organism: uncultured Lachnospiraceae bacterium; assembly: GCA_910586725.1. GTDB lineage: Bacteria > Bacillota > Clostridia > Lachnospirales > Lachnospiraceae > Roseburia_B. The sequence continues at coordinate 6,346 of CAJUJL010000060.1, forward strand.
GAAAGTCTGGAACGATGTTGCGTTTGGGACAGAAAATACGGTAGCGGTACATATCAGACACCTCCGTGAAAAATTAGAGTATGACCCCGCAAATCCACGTTATCTGAAAGTGGTATGGGGACGAGGTTATAAGGTAGAGGAGGAAAACGGATGAATCAGTTTTTTTATAAAAAATGGGTCAGGGTAATTTTATTCTTTTTATGTGTGATAAGTTTTAATTTTGCCGTCGGCTCGCTGCTTGTTATCTCATTTGGAGCGTCGGAAGGCATTTATGATTATACGCAGGAGGAGTTTCGGGAAAAAGCATATGAAAAAATTTGCAGGGATTATTCTATGCTGGCGTTGTCCGGCTATGAAAATGATTTTTCTGCCGAAAGATTAAAGGATACCAATTTTCGATATGGAGTTTTGCAGACAGACAGTCTGGACGGACTGGACTTGAATAACAAAAAAATATACAAAGTATGCAATTTTGGCAAAAATGTCAAAGAAGATATGCTTACGGTTTATTCCGGTAAAATAGGAGACGCCACTGAATTTTATGAAGGAAGGGATGTATTTGACAATTATTATGTTTACGAAAATGAACAATTTCAGGAGAAAAAAAGTTATATTGAAAAGTACTATTATGTAAGAGATACAGACCGGTTTTACTGTGAATCGGAAGGGAAATTTTATCACTCGCTAAGTTATTCCGGGGATAGGGAGCTTATTCCAATTCAGAAAGAAAACGGGGAAACAGAATATGCCTGGATGGATGGCAGCGAAATGATTGAATTGGATGGTAAGCTGTGGTATCTTTCGGATATTCCGATTATGACAAGAGAAGAATTGTCAGACCTTGGCACTGTTGTGTCAGAAGACGGATTGGACTCAAACGATAAAGATTATAATATCATAGATGGATTTCTCATGACATATGTGAGTGAATTTACAGACGCAGACTCATATTACGTGCTTTCCTATGTGCAGACGCCTCTGGAAGCCGAGGATGATTTTTTCAGTCAAAATCTGTTTGGAATGCTGAGAACGTGGGATAGACAGGATTATTTCGTTCAGGCGGAAGCGTTGATTCAGGCGGGGTACGAAATTCGATACGATTTGTTTGCGGTTTTTGCCGGTTCCGGTATCGTATTCCTGTTCTCTTTTGCAGGGCTGTTGATAGGAGCGGGTCACCGCAATACAAAAGAAGTCACATTGGGCTGGATAGATAAGATTCCGTTTGATCTGTTTTTGGCAGTTGTTGGGATGGCGCTTTTGATTCTTGCTTCAATAGCGGAAATTCCCGGTTTGAGCTTTTATCTTTCCCTGCAGTTTGGAGTTTTCATTTTGTGCACGGCAGAAGTCCTGTTTCTTTTGGCCTGTATGAGTTCCGCCGTACGAATAAAGCAAAGGACATGGTGGAAAAATACAATCTGCTGCCGTATTTATGTGAAATGCTGCAGTATCATGAAAAACGGCATACGGAAGTTTTCAAGGGCATTTCCTATGTTGTGGAAAGCATGGGCAGTTATGGCAGGAATTGCTTTTTTGGAATTGATAGGCCTTCAGATTACTTCTTTTCGTCCGGGAGCACAAATCTTTTTATGGTTTGCTGAAAAAGTTATTTTATATGGCCTGATTTCCGTTGTTTTGCTGCAGATGCATAAATTAAAGAAAGCGGGAGACGATCTTGCAGCCGGCGAGTGGAAAAACAAGCTGGATACAAGCGGTATGTTCTGGGATTTGAAACAGCACGGCGATAATTTAAATAATATTCAGGAAGGGATTCAAAAAGCTGTAGAAAAGCAGTTGAAGAGCGAGCATTTTAAGACAGAGCTGATTACCAACGTATCGCATGACATCAAAACGCCTCTGACATCTATTATCAATTATGTGGATTTACTGCAAAAAGAGAACATAGAAAATGAAAACGCACTGGAATATATCGAAGCACTCGACCGGCAGTCTAAAAGGTTAAAGAAGCTGATTGAAGATTTGATGGAAGCATCCAAAGCGTCAACCGGAAATCTGGCTGTTTTGTACGAACGCTGCGATGCGCATGTGATGCTGACGCAGACGATCGGGGAGTTTGAAGAGAAATTAAAGGAAAATCAAATCGAATTGATTGTGCAGGGAAGCGCTGAACCGCTTTTTATCCGGGTGGATTCCAGACATTTGTGGCGTATTTTTGACAATCTGATGAATAATGTTTGCAAATATGCACAGCCGCTGACCAGAGCATATGTCAATATAGAAAAGCAAGATGAATCCGGCAGAATTGTGTTTCGAAATATATCGAAATATGCGTTGAACATCAGCAGTGAAGAGCTGACGGAGCGATTTGTGCGCGGAGACAGTTCCAGAAATACGGAAGGGAGCGGCCTTGGGCTGTCCATTACAAAAAGTCTGACAGAATTGATGAACGGGAAATTTGAATTGGTGATTGACGGAGACTTATTCAAAGTAATCGTTTCATTTCCGATTTCGGATGCCCCTGAAAAAGAAGCGTAAGGTTTCAAAGATATTGCAATGATCTGCTCATTTGTTTAAAATTAATTATTATATGACAAATGGGCGGATTATTGTATGAATAATATGTTTAATGAAATTTTACGGGAACAGAAAATGCTTTATCCCAGGATGGAGCCGCAGGATTATGGAAAATTGATTTATCAGAGCGAGTTTGGCCCCAGACATCTGGCTGAGGATATGCAAATCATCTTGTCAGAAATAAACAGAGAACGGGCCGAGGTTTCACAGGATAGTTATCCCCAAACGCCGGAGTTTATTGGCAATGGGCTGTGCCGTTTCCCTTTATCTATGTGCAGATCGGACAGAGACGGATATTTGCTTGCGAAATTGTTTGCCTTGACGGCTCGAAGACATCATGTTTCTAAGCCCGGAGTATTAGAGAAATTGAGTCTGCTGAAGGAATTTTCGATACCTGGTATGGATGCATGGGCGGAAAAATGGAGAGAAGAAGGGTATCCGGCCGTTCACCACAGCAGGGCATATCGTGAGGCTTATCAGCCGCATTACAGGCTTTTGCGCAGAGATTATGCAGGTTATTTTCCCGTACTGTCAGAAATTTATAAAATGATGGAACGCAAAAAAAACATCATCATAGGTATAGACGGGCGGTGTGGAAGCGGAAAAACGACGCTTGCGGAATGGATTCAATCCATCCTTCCGTGCAATCGGATTCATATGGATGATTTTTATCTGCCGCAATCGAAACGTCAGGAGGGGTGGACAGAGATTCCAGGAGGAAATATAGACTTTTCACGCCTGATTTCAGAAGTTCTGCGACCGATTCATGCGGGAGAGGCGGTCTGTTATCGTCGTTACTGCTGCAGTAAAGATAAAATGGAAGAGGAGATGTATATGCCTTTTCGCAATCTTACGATTGTAGAGGGCAGCTATTCGCATCATCCGTCCCTGCCCCCATATGATCTGAAGATTTTTATAACGTGTTCCCTGCAGGAGCGCAAAAGGAGGCTAATGGAGAGGGAGGGCAGTTATTTTACCATGTTTTTAGACCGGTGGATGCCAATGGAAGAACATTATTTTAGAAGCTTTGCAATCGAAGAGAACAGTGATCTGCAAATAGATACGAGCGAACTTTTTCTGTAAAAAAACTGACCGGGGCTGTTTTGCCCCGATCAGTTTTTTGGTTATTGAACCATGCCGGCCTGCGGATCCATAACGCCTTCCATTCCGGGTATTTGAGGTATTGGAATTTCAGGCATCGGATGCATGGGGCATGTGTTTGTGGAAGCGCCTTCGGACGCCAGGTACGGGCCGTCTGCGGAACCGGCAGAACCGCCGGTAATATAAACGCCGCCCGTTCGCATCGGACATAGATCTGTTGCCAGCATACCGGATTCGGCGCAAATGGTAACATTGACATGGTGATCGCAATATTCTGTCGGCGTGGTGCCTTCTGCAAAATATTCGGTTGTCGCCATGCTTCCGCGGGGATCGGCGTCACATAAACCTGCAACGACCCGCTTGCCGGATTTTTTGCAGACGGTTGCGGTCGTAATGTCTTCCGGCATGATAAAGTCCCTATACTCCAGATTTTCATGCAGACGGGACATGACGCCTTTCCAGATGGCTTTCGGATAAGATGTTGTTCCGCTCTGCTGCGGCGTGTTGTCGTCAAAACCACCCCATACGACACAGGTATAATAAGGAGTAAATCCTGCAAACAATGCGTCTCTGTTCTTTGTGGTGGTTCCGGTTTTGCCGGCTATGGCCATATTGCCAAAGTTGACGGCTGTTCCGGTTCCTCTTTTTACAACGTCCTCCATTGCGTTTGTCAAAAGCCATGCGGTAGATGATTTTAATACGCTGTGTGTCTGCGGCATATTGTCAATCAGAACATTGCCGTCATGATCTAAAATTTTGGTGTAAAAACGTGGTTTGACATACGTTCCGTTATTGGCAATTGTTGCATAAGCGGCGGTCAGTTCCAGGTTTGTCACTCCTTTTGTAATGCCGCCCAATGCCAGAGCCTGATTGTTGTCATCGTCAACCAATGTTGTAAATCCAAAATCTTTCAGATAGCTGTATCCTAAATTTGTGCCAATTTCCGTCAGTGTCTTTACGGTTACTATATTAATGGAATGAATGATGGCTTCCCGAAGCGGCGTAAAGCCACGAAACGAATTGTCGTAGTTGCGCAGGGAAGTGCCGTTCTCGTAGGAATACGGCGCGTCATCCTGTACGGATGCAAGTGTCAGCCCGCCGCTGTCAAGAGCCGGGGCGTAAGCGGCAAGAACTTTAAAGGTAGAACCGGGCTGTCTTGCGGTATCGGTTGCACGATTTAATGTTTTGCTGGCTGTTTTGTCGCCCCTGCCGCCGACAAGAGCAACGACTTCTCCGGTTTGCTGGTTCATAACGGTAAGCGCTGTTTCCGGCTGCAATGTATACGTGACGGTTTCACCGTTTCCCACAATCTTATCGCCAGGCTGCATAATCTCTGCTTTGTATTGTTCGATTGCGGCCTGCGCTTCCTCAATGGAGGAGAAATTAATATCGTACTCGCTGTTGGACGACTGATAATAAGAAAGCATGGTCTGTTCACTGAAATTCGCATAACTGCCGTCCTTCTTCTCGATGGTCAGGCGGTAAGAAAATGAATATTTTGGTTCAAGCGGGTAATTTTCCAGATTATTGACCTCTTCATCACAAATCGCCTGTATGGCGGAGTTTTGTGTGGAATATATGGTCAGACCGCCGTTGTAAAGAGCTTTATAAGCCTGTGTTTCCGTGTAGCCTTTCAGGTCGATTAAATCCTGGATCACCTGGTCCGTTAATTCATCTACAAAATAGGAAGTGACGGCGGCTTCGTCTTCTACGGCGGTATTGACGATTTGTATGCGGTCGTAGACGTCGTCTGCAATTGCTTCGTTGTATTCTTTCTGCGTAATGTAGTCATGCTTTAACATATTATTCAGCACTTTATCCCGGCGTTCCAGGTTTTTTTCCGGGTGGCTGATCGGGTTGAGTCCCGAAGGATTTTGCGTAATTGCCGCAATGACGGCGCATTCGGATAAGGTCAGTTCCGAGACGTTTTTATTAAAATAACGTTTGGAAGCCGATTGCACGCCCAATGTATTTTGTCCCAAATTAATCGTATTCAGATAGTTTTCCAGTATCCAGTCTTTTGACACCTTTTTCTCAAGCTGTATGGCCAGATATTGTTCCTGAATTTTGCGTTTGAATTTGTCCGCCATGGCCGTTTCGCTGGTCCAGCTTGTAAATACGTTGTTTTTCAGGAGCTGCTGTGTGATGGTGCTGGCGCCTTCCGAAAAATGGCCGCTTGTAATTCCTTTGATGCCGGCGCGCATAATGCCTTTTAAATCAATGCCGTTGTGCTCATAAAACCGTTCGTCTTCAATCGCTACAAAAGCGTGCTGAAGGTTTATCGGGATTTCATCAATCGTAGCATACACACGGTTTGACCCGGTTGCCACCAGTTTGGCAATCTGATTGCCGTCGGTATCAAGCACGGTAGAGAGAAAGCCTGTTGGCGTGGCGTCGTCAAGATTGATCTCCGGCGAAGCGTCAATGACGCCTTTTGCAATGCCAAGTCCTACGCAGCCGCCGATAACGACAAGGGCTAAAAAACATGCCACCAGGGTTTTTAAAAAAATTATATTAAATTTTTTTAGAATCATAGCACTTTTGGATGCAAGCTCTTTCTCACGCTTACGGGTACTATTTTTTCCATAGTTCATAATTACCAAAGCCTCCTTTAACGGATCTATTATATCAAATAATTTCTTATAATAAAAGTACCCTTTTTTGGTTGATTCAGTCAACCGGTCATGTTAGAATCAAAAAAGATAGCAATTTGGTAATATGTCAAGAGGAAAATGAAAAAGATTTTCGTGAAAAAGGGT
>CAJUJL010000061.1:0-3812 GCA_910586725.1 uncultured Lachnospiraceae bacterium
CGGATAACGTCCGGTGGAGGCGACTCCAAGGAAAGTGCAACAGAAATATACCGCCAGTTTTACTGGTAAGGGTGGAAGGGCAGTGTAAGAGACTACCGCCTCCCTGGTAACAGGGAGGGCATATGTAAACCCCATTCGAAGCAAGACCAAACATAAGCGTTGACGTGGCCCGCCAGCTTTAGGTAGGTTGCTTGAGGCGGCTGGTAACAGTCGTCCTAGATAGATGATCATTCACGACATAACCCGGCTTATCGCCCTGCTTATTTTTAATGAAGTGCATATTGTATTATATGCGGGAGGTTTTTCATGAATTTAAAAGAGTTGCTTCAGTACGGTTATGAGGCAGGGGCGTCTGATCTTCATTGCGTGCCCGGCCGTCCGGCGATGTTTCGGACAAATGGCGCAATGCATGCATATGGGGAAGCGGACCTGCGGGCAGAGGAAATAGAAGAGCTGTTTCACATAGTCCTTTCGGAGACAGAAAGAAGCATATTAAAGCAGGAAAGAGAATTGGAAACGGCGGTTACGGTTTTTGACTGTTTTCGTATTCGCGTCAATGCGTTTTATCAAAACGATGCATATGCCGTTACGATTCGTTTGCTGCAGCATAGCATTCCGTCTCCGGATGAGCTTGTTCTGCCGCCTTATGCAGCGTCCCTTGCAGAAGAGAACAGGGGTCTGTTTCTCATTGGAGGAGAAGCAGGTTCCGGTAAATCCACAACTGCGGCAAGTATCTTAAACAATATTGCCCTTGACAAAACGAAATATGTGATTACAATCGAAAGTCCTGTGGAATATCTGCTCTCTCACGGAAAAGGGATCGTATCGCAGAGAAAATCGTGCAATGCCGCAAAAGCAGCCGCCGTGAGAGCCGCGGTGCGCCAGGATGCGGATGTAATATATATTGGAGATTTTGCCGATGAGGAAATCGTTTCAGAAGCAATAGCGGCGGCACAGGCGGGCTGTCTGGTCATAGCCGTTATAGATTCGCTGCGTGCGGAAGACGCGGTGCGGGATTTGATTGAAAGCTTTCCGGCCAGCCGGAGAGAAGAAATACAAAGAAAACTTTCGGATGTGCTGAATGGAATTATGATACAGCGTCTTTTGCCTGTCTGTGAATCAAAAAAAAGACGGGCGGTATTTGAAATTATGTTAAAAGACCAGGAGATAAGGATGGCAATCCGGGAGGGGCGTTTTTATCAGATTTCCGGTATTATGGAAAAGAACAGGGAGCTTGGCATGCAGACGATGGACGATGCGGTATTGTCTGCGTATATGAAATCCGCTATTTCCGCGGAAACGGCCGTTGCCTGTGCGTACGATAAAATCAGCATGCAGCAGAGGATGAAAATATATTAATTATAAAATGTTTGTTAAAAAAGAATAAGTACATTGACAGCTCTCCATACGCACGTTACCATATATTCTATATTTATGGATACGAATGAAGGTGTATGGATATGAAAGAAAAAATGCGGAAATTTATGTTAGGGCGTTATGGATTTGATGAACTCTCAAAAGTCTGTCTGGGCACAACAGTTGTGCTGATGGTGTGTTCTATGTTTTTGGGCAACAGACTGCTTTATCTGATGGCGATCGGTCTTTTGATCTGCTGTTATTACAGGGCGTTTTCCAGAAATATTGAAAAACGACGGGCAGAAGGCCAGAAATATCGCAATTTCAGGTATCAGAATACAGTCAGATGGAATGCCTTTAAAAAAAGGCAGGAACAAAAAAAGCTGTATTGTTTTTATAAATGTCCGCAGTGCAGACAAAAGGTCAGAGTTCCGAAAGGCAGAGGCAGAATATGCATTACCTGTCCGAAGTGCAGCAGGGAGTTTATTAAGAAAAGTTAGGATGAATTCTTATGTTTGGATATATTAACATTAATCGCAAGGAACTGGTACAGGAGAGCGCAAAGGCATATCAGGCGTACTACTGCGGACTGTGCCAGAAATTAAAACACAACTGCGGCGCCAAAGGCCAGATGCTTTTGAATTATGATATGACATTTTTGGTTGTGCTATTAACAGGTCTATACGAATTGGATCATAAGGAACTGGAATTTACCTGTCCGCTTCATCCGACGAAAAAACAGACTGCATGGATCAATGAAGCGACAGAATATGCCGCAGATATGAATGTGGCGCTGGCATATCATAATTTGGAGGATGACTGGAAAGACAATCGTTCCTATGCCAGAAAGGCTTTTGCAAAAACACTGTCAAAAGATTATGAGAAAATTCGCAAAAAGTATCCCCGGCAGGTGGAGGCAGTTGAAAAGTATGTGAAAGATTTAGCGGCTGCGGAGTCTGCCGGTGAGGAGAATATTGACCTGATTGCCGGACTGACAGGGGAAGTTACGGAGGAAATTTTTGACTGGAGACAGGATGAATGGTCCGAAGAACTTCGGTGTTTAAGCTTCTATATGGGCAAATTTATCTATTTGATGGATGCTTATGAGGATTTTAAAAAGGATAAAAAGCGTCAGGAATACAATCCGTTTTCGAAAATGGTATGCCAGAGGAAGGAAGATTTTGAAACTTTTGCAAAATTGCTTCTGACCAGTATGATGTCGGAATGCGCGAAGTCCTTTGAACGGCTGCCGATACTTCTGCACGCGGATATTCTGCGTAATATTCTGTATTCCGGCGTATGGTCCAAATATGAATATATTCAGTTAAAAAAGAAAAAACAGCAGGAAAAGAAAGCCAGAGGGAAATGGAATGTCAAATCCTTATGAAGTGTTAGGTATTTCACAGACGGCCAGTGATGAAGAGATCAAAAAAGCATATCGTTCTCTAAGCCGGAAGTATCATCCTGACGCAAATGTAAATAATCCCAATAAAGCTTGGGCGGAAGAAAAATTTAAACAGGTGCAGCAGGCATATGACCAGATCATGAAAGAAAAACAACAGGGATATAGTTACGGCGGAAGCCGTGCATATGGAAATTACTCATCCGGAAGAGGAAATGATTCGATTGAGCTGCAGGCCGCAGCAAATTATATCGCGAACCGTCATTTTGCTGAGGCATTGCATGTACTGGATTCCATACCTCTTTCGGAAAGAGGCGCGCGCTGGTATTATTATGGAGCAATTGCGAATGGAGCCGTTGGAAACAATGTGACAGCCAGAGAATATATTGAAAAAGCAGTAGCTTTAGAGCCGAGTAATCTGGAATACCGGCAGTTCAAACAGCATCTTGATTTTGGAGGCACATGGTACCGGAATATGGGGCAGGGATATGAGAGGCCATACGCAGGAACCGGAAACTGGTGCCTTAGTATGCTTTTTATTAATATGCTTTGTAATTGCTGCTGTTTCCGGCCATGCTAGAGGTGAGCATATCAAAAGATAATTAAAATGTGGGGGTATTTATGAAGGGAGCATTTAAAAAATTCTTCAGCAGTTTATTTCCTGTTGAGAAACAGCATCAGACGCATATGGAACATAAAGAAGAGAAAAAATGTCTGACGAAAGATAAACTGAACGAGGAAACACAATATGATGATGTGGGGCATGAGGAGTTGCGGCGTAAGGAAGCTCCACATGAAGAAACGCGGCATGAAGAAATAAAGAACGAGAGCGCTCCACATGAAGAAGCGCGGCATGAAGAAGCGCAGCATGCGGAATCAAGGCACGAGAGAGCTTCGCATGAAAGGAAGCAAGATGAGGAAATAAAGAATGAAAGAGAGCCGCATGAAGGAGCGCTGCCCGAAGGAAAGCAGCAGGAAGAGGTAAAGAAGGAAAGCGCGCTGCGTAAAGAAGCGCGATATGAAGAAAAGGAACATGAAACAGTAAAGAATGAGA
>CAJUJL010000061.1:3912-12532 GCA_910586725.1 uncultured Lachnospiraceae bacterium
GCATGCCGCATGAAGAATTGCGACATGAAGAAAAGGAACATGAAACAGTAAAGAATGAGAGCATGCCGCATGAAGAATTGCGACATGAAGAAAAGGAACATGAAACAGTAAAGAAGGAAAGCGCACCGCATGAAGAAGCCTCATATGAAGAGACGCATGAGGCAATACAACATGAGGCGGCTTTGCATGAGGAAGCGCGTCATAAAGAAGATGATACCAATGATCATATGCCTCAGCGAGGCCAGAAATTACAGCCTTTGGATGAAATAGAAGGATTTTCGGTACGGCCGGGATTTTATAACAGGGACGGGGCGACTGCGGCCTCCAATGGGATCAGTTTCACGATACATTCGTTTGGGGCTACGGAATGTACGCTTCTGCTGTTTCGACCAATGGAAAAGGAGCCTTATGCCAGATTAAAATTCCCAAAATCATATCATATTGGAAATACGTATTCCATGCTGGTGTTTGGATTGCAGATGGAAGAGTTTGAATATGCATTCCAATTAGACGGTCCTTACGATAGAGAAAAAGGACTTCTTTTTAACAAAAACCATGTTTTGCTGGATCCTTACGCCCGGGCAGTGACAGGACAGAGACAATGGGGAGAACGCCCGGAAGGCGGAGGAGACTTTGTATATCATGCAAGAGTCGTTGAAAATAATTTTGACTGGGGAAATGTCAGACAGCTGGAATATGATCTGGAAGATCTTGTCATATATGAAATGCACGTAAGAGGCTTTACAAAAGACAAATCATCGGGCGTAACTGCAAAAGGAACATATGAAGGACTCCGTGAAAAAATTCCTTATCTGAAGGATTTGGGTGTAAATGCGGTAGAATTGTTGCCCATTTTTGAATTTGATGAAATGGAGAGCGCGAGGGTTGTCGATGGACAGCAGCTTTATAATTACTGGGGTTACAATACGGTTTGCTTTTTTGCCCCCAATACGGGCTATTCCTCTGTGGTGGAGCATAACCATGAGGGAGACGAATTAAAGCGGATGATTTATGAATTGAAAGAAAACGGTATCGAGGTTATTTTAGACGTTGTATTCAATCATACGGCGGAAGGCAATGAAGACGGACCTTGTTTTTCTTTTAAAGGAATCGACAATAATATTTATTATATTTTATCTCCGGACGGCCACTATTATAATTTCAGCGGCTGCGGAAATGTGTTAAACTGCAATCATCCGGTTACGCGGAGGTTTATTATTGATTGTCTGCGTTATTGGGTGACAGAGTACCGGGTGGACGGATTCCGGTTCGATTTGGCTTCTATATTAACGCGTGATCAGAATGGGGCTCCGATGGCGGAACCTCCGATTTTACAGGCAATTGCCTGCGATTCTGTTTTAGGAAAGGTAAAACTGATTGCAGAGGCATGGGATGCTGCGGGACTTTATCAGGTTGGAAATTTCCCGGCATTCCGCAGATGGTCGGAGTGGAACGGAAAATACAGAGACGATATGCGTCGTTTTTTAAAAGGCGATGAGGGCATGGCCGGAACGGCGATTACCAGAATAACAGGGTCTAAAGATCTTTACGATCCTTCTGATGGCAGAAAATGCGCGTCGGTAAATTTTCTGACCTGTCATGACGGATTTACCTTATATGACCTGTATTCTTACAATGCCAAGCACAATGAGAAAAACGGCTGGAATAATACGGACGGAGATAATAACGGCAATAACTGGAACTGCGGAGCGGAAGGAGAGACAGAAGATGCGGAGATAGAAAATCTGCGTCGTCGCATGATAAAAAACGCGTTTGCAACCTTGATGTGCAGCAGAGGTCCGGCAATGTTTTTTGCGGGAGACGAATTTTGCAATACGCAGTTCGGGAACAATAACGCATATTGTCAGGACAACGAGGTTTCCTGGCTGGATTGGAACAGGCTTACGAAGTATCAGGAAATACATCATTTTTTCCGGTACATGATCGCATTCCGCAAAAAATACGCCATATTGAGAAAGTCTACGAAGATGGCTTCCTGCGGGCTTCCGGAGATCAGTATTCACAACGGGTATCCATGGAACAGCGGAACGGATTATACGAGCCGGTTAATTGGCGTAATGTATGCGGGCAGGAATGAAGAGGATACCAGAGACGATATTGTGTTTTATGGAATGAACGCTTACTGGGAGCCTCTGGATATGCAGCTTCCACAGCTTCCAGAAAATAAGAAATGGAAGATTTGCGTCAACACGTTTGTTCGGTACGAGGATGGCATCCGTCTGGAAGAAACGACAGAATTGGATTATAACAGCAAATTAAAAATTCCGCCGCGTACGGTAGTGGTTCTGGTTGGAGAATGACCGATGAAGGTATCAGGAAAGCCCTCTCTTCTTTAAAATTCGATATTCCAAAGTCGAAAAAAGTCCCTTGTCCACCAAAACGCCAATCAAAACAATTGCCAGCATAATGGTCATCACCTGATTTATGTCTGCCAGGTCGCGCCCGACCATCAGCGTATAGCCAAGTCCGATGGATGCGGACATGACTTCTCCGGACATCAAGGCACGCCAGGCGAAAGACCAGCCTTGTTTTAATCCGGCGATAAAGGAAGGGAGAGCGGCCGGGAAGATAACGTCGTGGTATAATTGAAACGTATTTACGCCCATGGTTTTGGCCGCCCGTATATAAACGGGCGGTACATTTTTTACACAGTTTTCGATTGCAATGGCGATGCCAAAGGCAGAACCCATAATGACGACAAATATAATTGCGGATTCTGTGAGTCCGAACCAGAGAACGGCAAAAGGTACCCAGCAGATGCTTGGCAATGTCTGGACGCCGAGAATCAGAGGTTTCAGATTTTGCTCCAGATACCGGGAATGGACAAGCGGGATGCCGAGAAGAATGCCAAGAAAGACAGAAATTCCAAAACCTGTCAATACGCGCAGCATACTTCTGGCAATGGAAGAAAGCAGGACGCCGTTGCGAAGCAGAAGAAGGGTGCAGTCAAAAACGCCGGACGGGCTTGGAACGGCGTACGGTTTGGCAAAGCCCAGCCAATCGCAGAATACCGTATAAAAAAGCTGCCAAAGCAGGAGCAGTCCGGCAAAAAATAAAACAGTTCCGGAAAATCTTTTTAATTTCACGATTCGTTATCCTCCTTTTGGTCAAATTCATCTTCTGCAAATTTCCATGCGCTAAGCTGCACGTCAGAGAGAATTTTTTTGCGAAGAGAAAGAAAATCCGGATCATCAATGTCGCGCGGCCGTTTGAGAGAGACGGGGACAATTTCTTTGATGCGTCCCGGATTTTCCGCCATTACGACAATGCGGTCCGCGAAATAGACGGCTTCTTCTACGCTATGGGTTACGTATAAGATGGTTTTTTTGTGTTTCTCCCAGATTTCTTCCAGTTCTGCGCGCAAAATGTGTATGGTCTGCTTATCAAGCGCGGAAAATGGTTCGTCCATTAAGAGAAGCTTGCTTTCTAAAGCGAGCGCTCTGGCAAGAGCGGCGCGCTGACGCATGCCGCCGGAAATCTGATGGATTGGGTAATTTTTATAGTGTGAAAGCCGCACGATTTTTAAATATTTTTCTGCGATTTTTCTCTGTTCCGCATGATTGTATCCGGCGGCTTTCAGTCCAAACATTACGTTCTCTATGACGTTTAGCCAGGGATAAAGGGCTGCGTCCTGAAACATCACAACCCGGTCTGCGCCCGGGCCTGTGATTTTTTTCCCATCCAGAATAAGATTGCCTGACGTGGGAGTATCCAGCCCTGCGACCAGATTTAAAAGTGTGGATTTCCCGCAGCCGGAGGGGCCCACGATGCAGATGAATTCTCCTTTTTTTACTTCAAGGGTTACGTTTTTTAATGTTTCTTTTTTGGTGTCGGTAAAGAGTTTACTGACCGAATTCAAGAATAAATACATCATTTTCCTCCGGAATATCTGAAATAAATCCCTCTTCTTTGCTGATTCTTGCAAACTGCATAATCGCGTCCGTATTCAAGGCATCGCTGGCTTTGATTTTTGAAAATGCGCGTTCCATGACGTCTCTGCTCAATGATTTTCCTGTTGCGTTTTGAATTTCCGTATTTACAATTTCGTAAGTTTCCTCCGGGTTTTCGGTGATAAATTGGGTGGCGTCTTTGTGAGCGGCCAGAAATTCTTCGACTAACTCCGGATGCTCTTCTAAAAAATCTTTGCTTGCAATTACCAGCGCGGAAGGATAATTTCCCTCTAAAAACAGTTCATCGTAATCCAGAAGGATTTTGGAGTTTCCAAGGTTTTCGATTGTCGTTCCCCAGGGTTCCGGAACAACGGCTGCGTCTATGCTTTCATTGTCCATCAGATTTACAATATCGGCATTGGAGCTGGCAAGAATGGTTACGTCGCCGCCTTGATGGAAGGCCGTTAATCCATGTTTGGTTAAAAGGTTTAACAGACACAGGTGCTGCGTATTGCCAAGCTGCGGAACGGCGATTTTTTTGCCGGCCAGCTGTTTGATTGAGGATATGCCGGAATTGTTTCTGACTAAAAGAACGGCGCCGGCGTTTGTGGCGTTTGCAATAATTTTGACGTCGCCGCCGGATTTTATGTTTGCGTTGATTGCAGGAACGGGCCCGATAAATCCCAGATCGATTTCTCCGGCAAAAATGGCTTCTATTTCAGCAGGACCCGCGTTAAAAGAAGTCCAGGCAACATTGCAGACGCCATTCCACCTTTCTTCCAGCGTTCCCTGGTTTTTCATGAGAAGCGCCTGTGTGTGGATGATATTTGGGAAATAGCCAATTCGTACGGTAGAATCGTCTTCTTTCGTGCTGCAGGATGAAAAATTAAGCGTCAGCAATAGGAAAAGCGCAAGCGCGGATGCACGGATGATTTGTTTTTTCATGAGAAGTTCTCCTGTTATTCTTTTCTGATAGTATGTTTCTTTTCCACAGGATTTTATGCGGCAGAAAAGAAATATGCAAAAATATTTTTGTGAAAAAATTTTCTCTTTGGTTCTTGACGAAAGAGAATGAATATATTATGATAAATCCGTAGCTGGCCCTGGGGAAAAAGAGGCGGGCTTGAATCATCAGAAATTAAAGGAGAGAGGTGAAAGGATGTATAATTTATTCTGCAAATAAGAACAACAGAAGCAGCGGTAGATTTGTGTAAGATACGGCTGCGCGTATTGCAGAAAAGTTATCCATTCATTCACTTTTATATCAAGGATCTATAGAGAACCGTCCGTCTGGCAGACAGGATTGCCGTTATGATGCGGCATAGACGCCGGAAGACGTATTTTAGGACGGGAATGGGAGCTGACTTTTCTGCGGCTCTTTTTTTCGTGCATTTTTATGCAGAAACAGGCGCAAAGGAGGTTTTGCTATGTCAATGATAAAAACAGAAAACCTGACATTTTCCTATCCGTCCCATTATGAGGCGATTTTTGAAAACGTCAGTTTTTGTATTGATACGGACTGGAAGCTTGGATTTATTGGAAGAAACGGCAGGGGAAAGACGACGTTTCTGAATCTTTTGCTTGGAAAATATGAATACGAAGGAAAAATAGACGCATCGGTTGCGTTTGACTATTTTCCGTATCCCGTTTCGGAGCCGGAGAAGATGACAAAAGACATTCTGGAAGAGATTTGTCCGCAGACGGAGGAATGGGAGTTTTTAAAAGAAATGTCTTACCTGGATATGAAAGAAGACGTATTGTATCGTCCTTTTGAAACGCTTTCCAAGGGAGAGCAGACAAAAACGCTGCTACTGGCGCTTTTTTTGAACGAAGGGCGTTTTCTGCTGATTGATGAGCCGACGAATCATCTGGATGCAAAAGCCAGAAGAATTGTATCGGATTACCTGAAACGGAAAAAAGGTTTTATTCTGGCGTCGCATGACAGAAGCTTTCTGGATGGATGCGTCGACCATATTTTATCTTTAAACAAAGCGGATATTTGGGTGCAGTCAGGGAACTTTTCTTCCTGGATGGAAAATTTTAAAAGGCAGCAGGAGCTTGAACTGGCGCAAAATGAATCTTTGAAAAAAGATATACGCCGCCTGAAAAGCGCGGCGAAGCGTACCGCAGTATGGTCTGACCGGGTGGAAGCTTCGAAATCAGGAGCTTACGACAAAGGCTTTGTAGGCCATAAGTCGGCCAAAATGATGAAGCGGGCAAAATCCATAGAAGCCAGGCAGCGTCAGGCAATGGAGGAAAAAGAAGGTCTGTTAAAAAACCTGGAGACGGCAGGAGCGTTGAAATTATGTCAAAAGCCTTATCATTCTGACGTGCTTGTGACGTATTCGGATGTTTCGGTTTGTTATGGGGACAGGATGGTTTGCGGTCCCGTTTCTTTTACGGTGCGCCAGGGAGATAGGATTGCGCTTCACGGAAGAAACGGAAGCGGTAAAACGAGTTTGTTAAAGCTTTTGCTTACAGATGCAATTGCGTATACGGGCGCGGTTTCCGTTGGGTCCGGCCTTATCATATCGTATGTTTCACAGGATACTTCCGGATTGTGCGGCAATCTTTCTGATTTTGCCAGAGAAAACGGCATAGAAGAAAGTCTGTTGAAAGCCGTTCTTAGGAAGATGGATTTTGGACGGGAGCAGTTTGAGAAAGATATGGAGGATTTTTCCGAAGGACAGAAGAAAAAAGCGCTGATTGCGAAAAGCCTTTGTGAAAAGGCGCATTTGTATGTTTGGGATGAACCGCTTAATTTTATTGACGTTTATTCCAGAATGCAGATCGAAGAGCTGATTATGGCTTTTTCTCCGACGATGCTGTTTGTGGAACACGACCAGTCGTTTGGCGATGCGGTTGCAACGAAAACAGTGAACTTATAAAAACAATGTACAGATAAAATGGCTGCTGCAAAGATGCGGCTGTATACGGGATATGGCATTTGGCCTACAGGCGGCCTGGACCATATTTGGATACAGGCCGCTCGTTTGCAGCAGCCATCGTTATATCTGCATAAGGGCTGTATGTATTCTTGAGATGCCGCTTTGCGGTCAGGATTTGCGGCGCTTCTTTTTCTGCTGTTCTTCACAGTATTTGCAGCGGTACACTTCTTTTTCTGTGTCCGTTAAAATGAAAATCTGGTCTAACTCCTGCTCTGTGGAAGTAATGCACCTTGGGTTTTTGCACCGGATGACATTTACGACCTGCTTTGGCAGATGGAGCTTCTTTTTTTCTACGATTCGGTCGCTTTTTATGACATTGACTGTGATATTGTGGTCGATAAAACCCAGAATGTCAAGATCCAGCATATCAATCGGGCATTCCACTTTGATCATGTCTTTTTTGCCCATTTTATTGCTTCTGGCATTTTTGATAATCGCTACCTGGCAGTCTAAGCGGTCTAGCTTTAAGTCTTTATAAATTGACATGCTCATGCCGGCTTTGATATGGTCAAGCACGAAGCCTTCCGAAATTCCACTGATATTTAGCATAGTCTACCTCCATTTCAGCAAAGTGAGAATTAACGCCATACGGACGTATACGCCGTACTGGGCCTGTTTAAAATAAACGGCTCTGGGATCGTCGTCCACTTCCACGGAAATTTCATTGACGCGGGGGAGCGGATGTAAAATCATCATGTCCTCTTTGGCCAGAGTGAGCTTGTCTTTTGTCAGAATGTAAAAATCTTTCATGCGCACATAATCTTCTTCATTAAAGAAGCGCTCTTTTTGTACTCTTGTCATGTACAAGATGTCAAGTTCCGGCATGGCGTCTTCTAAGCGCTCCATTTCAGTAAAAGGAACGTTGTTTTTGTGCAGCACGTCTTCCCGTATATAATCCGGAATCCGAAGCTCTTCCGGGGAAATCAGGACAAAGCGGATATTCGCATAGCGGATCAATGCATGAATCAGAGAATGGACGGTGCGCCCAAATTTCAAATCTCCGCACAAACCGATGGTGAGGCCTGAAAATTCTCCCTTTAAAGAATAAATTGTAAGCAGATCGGTCAGGGTTTGCGTCGGATGCTGGTGACCGCCGTCGCCGGCATTGATAACGGGAATCGAAGATTTTAAAGAAGCGACAAGGGCTGCGCCTTCTTTTGGATGACGAATGGCACAGATGTCTGCATAGCAGGAAATGACGCGAATCGTATCGGAAACGCTTTCGCCTTTGGCAGCGGAACTGGAATCGGCGCTTGAGAAACCTAAAACGGAACCGCCAAGATTTAACATGGCCGATTCAAAACTAAGTCTTGTCCGTGTGCTCGGTTCATAAAAGCAAGTCGCCAGTTTTTTGCCTTCACAGGCGTGGGCGTATTTTACAGGGTTGTGTTCGATGTCGTTAGCCAGGGCAAGCAGCTCGTCAAGCTCCTCTACAGACAGGTCTAACGGACTCATTAAATGACGCATAGACGTTCTCCTTTCGGGATTTTTACTATCATATAATGGATGAGAGAAAATTACAAGGGGGAAAATGGAACTCTTTGCGGCAAACATGGATGTACGGAAACGGTATAATTTACAAAGTTCATATTTGTTCCGGTCATTTCTTTGTGCATTCTTTACAACCATACAGTCATTGTGTTAAAATAAAAAATAAGCGATAAAAGCACGTGAATCATCATGCCGGCGCTCTAGTCCGGTACAGGAAGCAATTTGGTAATATGTCAAGAGGAAAATGAAAAAGATTTTCGTGAAAAAGGG
>CAJUJL010000062.1 GCA_910586725.1 uncultured Lachnospiraceae bacterium
TTGAATTTCTTCTTTCAGAGCTGTTTCACTGTTCAGTTGTCATGGTTCTGTTTTTATCGCTTTTTGTGCGACAGCTTGTTTACTATAATACATATTTTTTCATTTGTCAACACTTTTTTGAAAATATTTTTTGTTGACTGAACGGAGAAGGAGGGATTTGAACCCTCGCGCCGGTTACCCGACCTATACCCTTAGCAGGGGCACCTCTTCGGCCACTTGAGTACTTCTCCAAAGTTTCATATACAACTATATAAAATTGTTTTATGACATAACGCATATTCTATAATACAAAACTGCAAAATATTTGTCAAGAACTTTTTTAAATTTTTTTAATAATTGCAAAAAATGTAATTTTTCATAAAAAAGACCAATTATTCCGCGAGAAATAATTGGTCTTTTATCTTAATCTGTTACATATGGCATCAACGCAATATGACGGGCCCTCTTAATTGCAACTGTAAGAGCTCTCTGATGTTTAGCGCAATTACCGGTAATTCTTCTGGGAAGAATCTTGCCTCTTTCGGAAATGTATCTTTTTAATTTGTTTGTATCTTTATAATCAATTACATTGTCTTTGCCACAAAATACACATACCTTTTTTCTTCTGTGCATTGGTCTTCTTTTAAAAGAAGATCCATCTTTGCCTTCTTTATTGTAAGCCATTTGATTACCTCCTGTAATTTTCTAATTAAAGGGCAGCTCTTCGTCTATACCGTCCGGTATATTCATAAATCCATCCCCGGCCGCAACGCTTGGCGATGGTCTGTCCGCCGGAACAAAACCGCCGTTACTCTCACCGGACGCCTTGCTTTCCGCAAATTCCTGTTCTTCCACCACTACATCTGTCGTATATACCTTTTGTCCATCCCTGTTGGTGTAACTTCCGGTTTGAATTCTTCCAACAACAGCAATTTTAATTCCCTTGCGCAAATACTTCTCGGCAAATTCTCCCTGGCGTCCAAATGCCACGCATCCGATAAAATCAGCCGTCTGCTGATCTCCGTCACGCCGGAATCTCCTGTCAACCGCCAGCGTATATCTCGCTACCGCAGTGGACTGCTCTCCCTGAGAATAACGGATTTCCGGGTCTCTGGTCAATCGTCCCATAAGTATTACTTTATTCATATTTTCCTCTTTTCTGATTATGCCTCGTCTTTTCTAACGCATAAGAAACGAAGAACATTATCCATAATGCGCACACGCTGCTCTACCTGTGCCGGAACAGCCGGATCCGCATCAAACTGGATAAAATAATAGAAGCCTTCTCTCATTTTCTGAACTTCATAAGCAAGTCTTTTCTTGCCCCAGTCTTCAACTTCTGTTACAGTTCCGCCGAAACGGGCAATATACTCTTTTGCTTTTTCAACTGTAGCAGTTCTGGCGTCATCTTCGATTTTTGCATTAACAACAAGCGCTAATTCGTATTTGTTCATGCAATTGTACCTCCTTTTGGTCTCTGGCCCTTCTTTTCCTGTTATTTGTCATATTCGGATTGTTTCTTAAGAAGAGCAAGGAATTGATAGTTTTTCACAAGTAGGTATAATAACATACTATTTATTCGGAATCAAGAGATTTTCGAATTTCTTTTACATTTTTTTCTACTATTCTGCGCGCGATCATAATCTGATGACCGCATCCCATGCATTTCAAACGAAAATCCGCTCCAACGCGCAGCACTTCCCACTCAAAATTCCCGCACGGATGTTTTTTCTTTAATTTTATTATATCTCCGATTTCAAACTTCATCTTGTCTCTGCCTCCCTTTTTTGGAAAACATCATCGAATACTTACCCGCTTTTAATTTCGGATACAGGAATTCGGGAAAAAATTTCTCCTATTTTTCCCTCCAGTCGAAGATTTGCCCTGTTGTCGTACGGCGTTGTGGATTTATTGATCAACACCAGTTTATCTCCCTGATAATAATCAATCAATCCGGCCGCCGGATAAACCGCAAGTGATGTTCCTCCGATAATCAGCATATCCGCTTCCGCTATATAACGAATGGACTGACGCATGGTTTCATTATCCAGTCCTTCTTCATATAAAACCACGTCCGGCTTAATTTCTCCGCCGCATGTATCACAGACCGGGCAGCCCCGGCTGTTTAATATGTATTCTGCGTCAAATAATCTGGCGCATTTTCTGCAATAATTTCTGTGAACGCTGCCATGAAGCTCTAAAACTTTTTTACTTCCTGCCGCCTGATGCAGTCCGTCGATATTCTGGGTAATTACGGCTTTGAGTTTGCCCGCCGCCTCCAGTTCCGCCAGCTTTTTGTGGGCGGCATTTGGCTTCGCGTCAAGACAAAGCATTTTATTTCTGTAAAAACGATAAAATTCCAGGGTGTTTCGCATATAAAACGAATGGCTTAAAATGGTTTCCGGCGGATAGTCATATTCCTGATTGTAAAGACCGTCTACACTGCGAAAATCCGGTATTCCGCTTTCTGTGGAAACACCTGCTCCTCCAAAAAACACAATATTGTCTGATTCTTTTACCCATTGTAAAAATTGTTCCGTTTGATTCATGTTACCGCCCCTTTCCCGCAAAAACCCGATGCCTGTTTTCATTTCTTTAAGCCGGAAATTACAAATTTGCGATCACAAGCATTCCAAGCAGTCCCGCCATGAAAACCGTTCCGATCAGCGCCAGTATATTTATGACTTTTATTGTATTATCTTTCAAAACTTTTGACAATAGCAAAAAAAGAACTACTCCAGATATTCCCCCAAGCGTATTCCCGATTAAGTCCGTAATATCGCTTGCTCCGATGGAAAGAATATATTGCAGCGATTCGTACGCAAGACTTGTCAAAAAAATGGGGGCCGTTTTTTTCAGAATATTCCAGTTTTCTTTTAACATACTGATATATACGCCATATGGGACAAATATAATGACATTCATAATGATTTCTTTAAATGCCGTCATTTTGTTTGTCGCAAGGGAGCCCTGAAACGGAACGAGATTTACGTTTCTGTACCGGGCCTGAAATATCTCTGTTATATGGATCTGCATTTTAAACAATATAATCCATGTCAAAACAATCAAATAAATAATAAACATCACTTTTGTAACGTTCTGTTGTTTTCTGTTGTTCATACGGCAACTCCTTTTGTTATCGTGATTCCTTCGCAATTATCTGTTAGTATAACTTCTGAAGATAAAAGAATGTGTGTCATTTTAATTAAAATTGTTTTAATTTCAGAAAAGAAACGCGGATTTTTCTTCTGCTATGCCTTTCAGGCAGCTTGTCCGCCGAAAGAAAAGACATTATTTTATAATATTTTTCTAATTTTAATAGATTTCTCAGAAAAGTTTCATATTATGTACATAGATTTATTAAAAATGCCATGTATACTATTATTATTACGGATAAGAAAGAGGAAAGCAGATTACAAATGACAAATGAGCAGTATTACACTTTTATACAACCCTATTCGGATGCAAAAGACATCCTGTATGCACGGCTGAATGTGCTGGAACATAATCTTTATGGCAAAACTGCCACCCACCCCACGCACAATATCCAGGAGCGTATCAAAAAGAAAGAAAGCATCGAAAAGAAACTTCTGAAAAAGGGCAAAGAGCCGACGATGATGAACGCAAAAGATTATTTGCAGGATATTGCCGGATTACGCGTCATCTGTTATTTTACCGAAGATATTTACAGTCTGACCGACACATTAAAATTTCAGTCTGATTTGATCATCATCCGGGAATGCGATTACATAAAACACCCCAAACCAAACGGCTACCGCAGCTATCATATTATTGTAGGCGTTCCGGTATACTGCATGGACGGCATGGAGTATTTCCCGGTTGAAATACAGTTTCGCACGATGTCCATGGATTTTTGGGCCAGCATGGAGCACCGGATTCTCTATAAAATGAAAAGAGACGACAAAGAGCAGATCGCCGCAGAGCTCAAAGAGTATGCGGACGCACTTGTGACAATGGAAAAGCAGTTTGCCAAATATACGGACAAACAGGGGCTTTCGTTCACTTAACGTAGACTGTTTTGTTCTTGTATCAGCAGATACATGCTGCTTATTTTTTCATGAGTTTCGTTACAAAAATAAGCAGCATGTTATTGTCATACAAAAATTTCAATAAAGAGCTTTCTTCTATATAGCCCATATACTTTGCCCCAAATTCACTTGTGGCGCAAATGCAGATGATATAAAATATAAGCCATACAAATACAAGGCCTTTCAGCGCGCCCACAATGGCTCCCAGCGCCTTGTCCGGACCTCGGATAATCGGTATTTTGGATACAAAATTGAGCATGCGCGACACCGTAAAGGTGACTGTGCTTATGAGCGCCATGGCAATAAAAAACGCGATTCCCTGTATGATAAAATGCGCCGCCTGATCTGCCAGCTCATCATAAATCCCATTTTCCCGCAATGCTCCGTTTACCGTAGAAGCCGCGGAATCTGTAATGGCTTCTATGATTTCATTCGGAATCAGGCTATTTTCCCCTGCCCCATAACCTTCGGCTTCCATCGAGATCTGATCTTCTGCCAAATCTTCTATATAATCTGCGCATTTTTCCTGAATCGCATCTTTTAAACCTGTATTCTTTTCCAAAAAACCGGTAAAAAACGGCGTAGCTGCCGTTACAAAAACCAAAACCAGAAACCATGCCGCAATCGAATATGCCGTCTTTAAAAATCCTCTGTAATATCCGGCAATCGTGCAGAACGCAATCGTTATAATTACAATAATTTCTAATATATTCATGTCTGTTTCTCCTTTATTTTAACTTGATTTTTTCGATAACGCCGTCAAAAATAAAGGTATAACGCGTCCTCATTCCGCCGGAAAATATTTTATACAGCACATTGTCAAATCTGTATTCAAATTTTTCGACGCCGCGCAGCGTAAAGATCTTGCATTCATAATCATTCCGTATGCAGATTTCGTGATTTGCCAAAAACTCAATTGCCCGATAGTCCATTTTAAATTCTTTTTCTAATCGTAAATCACCCTGCATGTCATATATGTCCATCTTATGACTGCCCGCAGCATCTCCGTTATCGTACACAATTCCAAAATACTCCAAATCGTAAAATATACTTTTTATTTTATTTTCCAGCTTAAGTTCATTGACCGGCTCCGGACTTTGTTTGCCTTCAAAAAACACAATCTGATTGTCTCCAAAAGAAATCATTCTATCATTTGATACAAAAGCAATTTCCGGAATCACAACGTTGTCATACCCATAGGAACCCACAATATTGTCTATTTTATTTTGCCCGACCGATCCAAAGTTGTAAAACGCAATTGTCGTCTTTGCTCTGCCCGATCCAAAATCCAGTATGGACACCGCCAGCTTTTTGGCGTCGTTAGAAAGCGCTATATCCAGCGGATGCCCGCTGTTCGCGGCATGGATCTCGCCGGAAGCAAGACTTTCTCCGCTTTTATTATAAAGCTCTATGTAACTTGTGCCATTCTCCTGCGTCAGTACGGCGATTGTTCCCTGAGCGGCTACGCACGCGGCATAAATCGGCTTATGGGTCGTTATTTCTCCCTGAATCCCGACCGTATTCATAATATAGATCTGTTTGCCCTGCATATCTGCAATCACCGCATAATTTTCACAGACTTCCGCATGTGGATTCTGCATCTCAAACGCCTGATTCCAGATCATCTTATCATCCATATCAGTGTAAAAAGCCCCGTCATTATTGTATCGCAATATATTTCCGGAAAAACTTTCGTACTGTGTGGCCCCGCTGTCACTTCGCTCCGTTTCAGACAGTACGCTGTATTGCTTATATTCTTTATAGGTAAAGTACAATCCGGCTGCCGTCATGGAAATGGCCGTAATGATGGCTGCAACGGCTATGCCAATCGCGATTCTTCTTCGATGTTTCCGGATTTTCTGTTTCATTTCTTCCACATTGGCTTCCACTGTATGAAACCCCTGTTTTCCTGTGTCTGTCATTTGATTTTACTCCTACTGTATGGGCTTGCTTCTCATTGTACCACATATCCGCTATTTTGGAAGTATGATTTTTTGTCCGACATAAATCGCGTCCTGATTTTCAATCTCGTTGACTTCACATATCTTCTCTACCATTTTATGAGTCTGATAAATGCGATAACAAATCTGCCTTAAACTATCTCCCGGCTGTACGATGTAATATCCCTGTTCCAGGTATTTTGCAGCTTCTGTGAAATCAGACGCAGACGTCCCAGAAAACGCCTCTTTTGCCGAATCTGTATTTGAGTCTGAAGATCCTTTCTGCGCATCGCCGGATTCCTGCGATACGTCCGGGCTTAACGCATCATCCGAATCCTGCGTTATACCCGGATTTTGCAGCGCGTCCGGATCCTGTATCAGCGGATCCGCCGCCGCAATTTCCGGCTCCTGCCTGGTTTGTGCGGCAGCTTTTTCTAACGGCTCGACATTCCCGCCGATCGTTTCTATGGCGATCGAGTTCTTCCCCGCATCCCCTTCCCCCTCGGTAGATTCCATGGCAATTGACATAACGGATATGGTCTGTTCCATATTATCCATTCTTTTAATGCTTCCCAATAAGATAACGCTAACCGTGCACAAAGCGATTACCGTTAAAATAGAAATAAGATACGACAGAATTCCCGTCTTTCCTTTATAACTTTGTTCTTTTTTCTGCATCATCATCGCTCTGTAATTTTTTGCGGCCTGATCGGGAACCTCTTCGGGCTGCGGCATTTCTCCATAAAGCGCTTCTCTTCTGCTTATCATGTATTCCTGCATTTGAGGATTTTTCTCATAATAAATGAAATATCCTTCTTTTCTTCTTAAACTGCCCTCTTTCCATGTATAGAAAGCCTCTTCCCGCTCCTGTGAATCCATCAGAAAGAAAAACTGATATTTACTGACAAAATTTATTCTGTGTATTTCTTCCATTTCCCTGCTGATCTCCAGCGCATTTCCTGGAATGTCGAGCACCCATCCTACAATCTCACATTTGTCAAAGAACCTCTGCATCTCCTGATGCACTTTTCTCCAGGTTGCCTCATTCAGCTCCGGAAGCGCTTCACGGCATTCGCTGTTTTCAACCTGAATCGCTCCGCTGATAAATGCACAGCTTCGATTTGAAAAATGATTGATTTCACCCAGTAAAATCAAAAGCCGCGGCAAGATTCCCACTTCCACGCCTGGAATCTGCGCAGGATGAAGATATGTATAAACATAATCTTCCATATAGATCCGAAAATCCTTTTCCGGATTTCCAATCTGGCGTATATTTTTCGGAAGTTTATTCTCCAGGTTTTCTTCTGTCTTAGATGTCTGCTGTATAATTTCAATCATACTCACGCTTTCCTCCTGTTTCGGGGCAGAACCTGTCCTTATTTTTGGTTTTACCTTAGCACAGGCGGTATGAAATTTTTGGTAGATTCTGGAAGAGTTCCAAAAAAAATATCGACAAAAAAACACGCCAGACCTCAAAATCTAACGTGTTTTTATCTTAAAGCTCTCTTCTTCCTTCCAACGCGCGAAGCAGCGTTACCTCATCAATATATTCCAAATCGCCTCCCACCGGAACTCCGCTTGCTATCCGCGTCACTTTAATTCCGGTGGGTTTAACTAATTTACTGATATACATTGCCGTAGTCTCGCCTTCTAAGCTGGAATTTGTGGCAATAATCACCTCGTCCGCGTCTTTCTGCAGCCGCAAAAGCAGTTCTTTTAGTCGAATATCCGCCGGACCGATGCCCAGCATTGGCGATATTGCGCCATGAAGCACATGGTAAACGCCTTCATATTTTCCCGTTTTCTCATAAGCGGCCTGATCCCTGGTGTTTTCAACCACCATAATGGTGCGATGGTCTCTTTTGGGATTTTTACATATGGGACAACGTTCCTCATCGGTCAGCGTAAAGCACTCCGAACAATACCGCACCGTATTCCTGGCCTCTGTCATTGAATTGGAAAGCCGCTCCACATCCGCCTTGGGCATATTCAGAATATGAAACGCCAGACGCTGGGCCGATTTGCTTCCAATTCCCGGAAGCCCTGACAATTCTGTTACCAAACGATTAATCTGGTTGCTGTAATAATCCATAGAACGAACGCTCCTAGAATGGCAGGCCGCCCAAACCGCCGCCAATGCCTCCTGTTATTTTAGACATAGAAGATGCCGACATTTCCTCTAACTGGCGCAGCGCTTCATTGGTTGCCGCCACAATCAAATCCTCCAGCATTTCTATATCGTCCGGATCTACAACTTCTTCCGATAATTTTACTTTTGTAATTTCCCGCTTTCCGGATACGGTCACTTCAACAGCTCCCCCTCCTGCGGACGCAGTGATTTCTTTTTCTTCCAGTTCTTTCTGCGCTTCTTCCATCTGACGCTGCATCCGCTGCGCCTGTTTCATGAGATTATTCATATTTCCCGGCATTCCGCCCGGAAATCCACCTTTTCTTGCCATCTTTTTCCTCCTTTTCTTAAATCCTTTCGCTGGCAGTTCAGTCCTCATACGTAATTTCCATGTTGATGATTTTCTCTAAATCAACATGCGAATCTTCAAATGCCCTGTTTGTATCGTTTTCTTGAATAATAACCGCAACCTGTCTGCCAATGTATTCCGTTATGGCATCTTCCAACTGCTTTTTTTCTTCCTCTCTTTTAAAATAACTGGACGCCATAGTATCTTCAAATACCAGGACAAGCTCATTGCCCGCTCCAAGCGTCAATTTCGCTTTGATAAGATAGCTTCTGGACAAACCGGGCATGGAAGAGACAATCTTTCTCCAATTTTTAACTGCCTGCATCACATCCTCCGGTATCGCTTTTGGAATTTCCGGCGGCTTATCTTTTTTGCGTAGTTCAATTTCCGCATTCGACGGATTGCGCGGTATATATTCTCCCGCCCCCTCCTCCAGCCGCTTTTCCAACTGCTCAATACGCGCAGCCAGGGACGCATAATCCCGCTCCATCTGCGGTCTGCACAGCTTAATCAAAGCAATTTCCAATAAAATGCGTTTTTGCGACGCGTATTTCATCTGATCGGATAAGCCGGAAAAAATGTGAATGCAGCGGATCAGCGACGCATCTTCGATCTGATCCGCTTCTTCCAAAAGCCGCTCCATGCTTTCGGAAGACATATCCAGCGAGTTTGGCATTTCACCCAGGCTTTTAACCAAAAGAAGGTTTCTTAAATACCATGTAAAATCCACTGTAAATTGCGACAATTCTCTTCCGTTTACAATCAGCTCCTCCACAACATCTATCGCTGACGCTGCATCCTGTGCCACTGTGCTGCGGAGCAGACGACTGAATGTTTCCGTATCTGCGGCGCCAAGTACATGCAGTACTCTTTCATACGTCAGCGTCTGTCCCAGATAAAAAGCCATACATTGATCAAGAAGGCTTAACGCATCACGCAGCGCGCCGTCCGCCGCCCTGGCAATGTAGCGCACCGCCCGCTCTTCCGCAGATACCTGCTCTTTTTCCAGAAGCTCTGTCAAACGCTCACATATGGTATCGACAGAAATACGTTTAAAATCATACCTCTGGCACCTGGAAAGTATCGTCACAGGAATTTTGTGCGCTTCCGTAGTCGCCAGAATGAATATCACATAGGGCGGCGGCTCTTCCAGCGTTTTTAGCAGCGCATTAAACGCGCCGACCGTAATCATATGCGCTTCATCTATGATATATACTTTATATTTACCTTCCGTAGGACGATAGGTAACTTCTTCACGAATGCGGCGGATATTCTCAACGCCATTATTGGACGCCGCATCAATCTCAATGACGTTCATGGAAACGCCCGCAGCAACAGCCCGACAGGAAGCGCATGTTCCACAGGGGCTGCCTCCCATCGGGCTTTCACAATTTACTGCTTTCGCAAATATTTTCGCAACAGTAGTCTTTCCTGTTCCTCTCGTACCGCAAAATAAATACGCATGTCCAATCCTGTCGGCTTCAATCTGATTCTTTAATGTCGTAACAATCGCATCCTGTCCCTTTACATCTTTAAATTCCCGGGGACGGAATTTTCTGTATAGCGCAGTATAAGACATGTTAAATCCTCACTTTTTTTAATTTCCAAAACTGATTCCCATAAATTTCGCTTCTTTGATAATCTGAGAATCCGGTTCTACCATCTTAAGCTTACCGGCTACCTTCTCCAATGGTATTCTTGTCACTTTATTGGATTTTACCCCGATCATATTGCCGAAATCTCCGTCGATTATCGCCTGAGCCGCTTCCGCGCCGAGTCTGCTGCAAAGCACTCTGTCATATGGACAGGGGCTTCCGCCTCTTTGGGTGTGTCCCGGAACCGTTACTCTTGTTTCAATTCCCGTCTTTTTCCGGATCTGATCCGCCACCTCATAAGATACGGAAGGGTATGGTGATTTTTCAATTTTTTTCCTGTATTCTTTTTTGTTTAATTTGGCGTCTTTCTTGGAAATAGCGCCCTCTGCGACTGCAAGTATCGTAAATCCCTTGCCGTCTTTGGAACGTTTCTGAATCGCTTCCACCACTTTATCAACATCGTATGGAATCTCCGGCAACAGAATAATATCGGCTCCTGCCGCAATTCCCGCATATAATGTCAGCCATCCTACTTTATGTCCCATAACTTCCACAATAAACACACGGCTGTGGGAAGACGCGGTAGTATGAATACAGTCGATAACATCCGCCGCAATATTAATCGCGCTTTGGAACCCAAAGGTAACGTCTGTTCCATATATATCATTGTCAATCGTCTTTGGAAGATGAATAATGTTTAAACCTTCCTCACGAAGAAGATTGGCTGTTTTCTGCGTTCCGTTGCCGCCCAAAATCACAAGACAGTCAAGATTCAGTTTATAATAGGTCTGTTTCATTGCCTCTACTTTGTTGAGCCCGTTCTCATCCGGCTCACGCATTAACTTAAACGGCTGTCTGGAAGTTCCAAGGATCGTACCGCCCTTTGTCAAGATCCCGGAAAAGTCCATAGATGTCAGTAAGCGGTATTTTCCGTAAATCAGGCCTTTATAGCCGTCAAAAAACCCGTAAACTTCCAGTCCGTCCACATTATTGCTCAATCCCTTTACTACTCCGCGCATTGCGGCGTTTAACGCCTGACAGTCTCCGCCGCTTGTCAGCATACCGATTCTTTTCATAATCCTGCAATCCTTTCTATTTTTATTTTCTGATGCTCCCATTATAATATATTTTCATTTTATCCACAATAGCGGCACAAGAAAAAATCGAAATCTGACTGTACCGGAATGAAACGGATTTTTGAACAGGAGCAGCAAACGGCGCTTATAATTTTAAAAAGAAATGCTTGCTTTTCTGCCGATATTGCGGTATCATTAACAACTGAACAACCATATCAAAAGGAGAGTTATCGAAGTGGTCATAACGAGCTGCACTCGAAATGCAGTTGTCCTTTACAGGGCACGTGGGTTCGAATCCCACACTCTCCGCCAGAAATTCTGCCCGCAAACGGTTCTGCCGTCTGCGGGCTTTTCTTCTTTTTCAATATTCTGCAAATTCTTTTTCATGCTCTGAAAGCCATTGCTTTCTCTCTCTGTAATCCGGAAGAACCAACTCCACCTCTTTCCAAAACGCCGCGGAATGGTTCATCTGTTTCCTGTGCGCAAGCTCATGCACAACGACATAATCCATAATTCGTTCCGGCATCAGCGCCAGTTTCCAGTTAAAATTCAAATTGCCTTTCATACTGCAGCTTCCCCAGCGGGTCTTCTGTTCTTTTACGGCAATCCTGTTTACAGACACCTGCATTTTGTCTGCATAAAAGCGCACCTTTTTCTCAAATTCGGCCCTGGCGTATTCCCTCAGCCACCGTATCGCCGCCGCACGGTAAAACTCGCCGCCTTCCATTCCGGAAACCATGCAAAGGATTTGTTCTTTGCTTTGACTTTGCTTTCGGTACACCCGAATATGCTCTTTGTCCCGGGTCTTTATCCTGCAAAGTCGGATTTTCCCATCTCCCAGGGGAAGTTCTTTTCCATCATCGTACAAACTGCAGTCGCTCATATATTCCCTTTTTTAATATTTAGACGGCTGCTCTGGAATAATTACCGCTGCGACAATATAAAACAGGATTCCGCTGCCCCATCCGCAGATCAACAAAAGACAAAGCAGCCGGATTACCGTAGGATCAATATTTAAGTATTCTCCAATTCCTCCGCATACACCGCACAATACCCTGTTTGTCGATGATTTATACAATCTTTTATCCATTTTATAATTCCTCCTCTACAATTAAATAACTTCTCGGAATCTTCAGCCCTTATTTTACAAAGGTTTCAGACTCATTTT
>CAJUJL010000063.1:0-1510 GCA_910586725.1 uncultured Lachnospiraceae bacterium
TAAGGAATTTATTTAATCCCGCTATTTTTGCTGCACGTT
Organism: uncultured Lachnospiraceae bacterium; assembly: GCA_910586725.1. Classification (GTDB taxonomy): domain Bacteria; phylum Bacillota; class Clostridia; order Lachnospirales; family Lachnospiraceae; genus Roseburia_B. The sequence continues at coordinate 40 of CAJUJL010000063.1, forward strand.
TTGACTTTCCTTCTTTACAAATTTTGATTTGCCTCTATTGGCAACGCCGAAATTATATCATATACCCCACCGAATCACAATGATGCAAATTCTGAAAAGCAAAATTATACTTTTTGCATATAATTTATTATGCATTCCCAAAAATGATTTTACACGCATTTTCAAAAATCTGTAAAAGATAAACAGTATGTACTGTCACACAATATCGAAAATAAACGAGGTGATTATAAGTGAACAATTTGAATGCAAATTTGATATTTCAATTGCAAAATCTATTTGGCATGGGGCGAAACTTTAACCCAAACTATAATCAAAACACAACGCAATCTAATGCTTCCTGTTGTCAGCCCAAATTGACGGAGCCAATAAAAAACCCAAACATTACGGATTGTCCTGATCAATGTAAATCATCGCCCCAACAGAGTCCGGAAGGACAACCTGGCTCACATACGCATCCTGACAAGTGCAATCCTCCAAAACCACCGGAGCATCACTGCGATTGCGGCCATCCGAATCCTCCGGAGCGCCCCTGCGATTGCGGCCATCCAAATCCTCCGGAGCGCCCCTGCGATTACGGCCATCCGAATCCTCCGGAGCATCACTGCGATTGCCAACATCCGATGCCACCGGAACATTCCTGCGATTGCGACCATCCGAATCCTCCGGAGACGCCTGACTGTCACTGCAAATGTGGCATCCCCGGGCCGCAGGGGCCAAAGGGCGAGCCTGGGCCGCAGGGGCCAAGAGGAGAACCCGGACCGCCTGGGTGTCCCGGAGAACGCGGGGAGCCTGGGCCGCAGGGAGCAACCGGCCCTCAGGGGCCAAGAGGAGACGTTGGACCGCGCGGCCCGGCAGGACCTCCCGGCTATCCGCAAAACAGCATATTTGCATCCTTTTTGGGACAGGAAATCATCTTGCCGGAAAATGCCAGTCTTCCGCTTAAGACAGACAGAATCGATCCAACCCAAAATATTTCTCTTTACAACGATTACTCCGTATTGCTGACTCCCGGATGCTATGCCATTTCTTATTACATCTCTACGGAAATGAAGCGACACGGTTTTATAAAGCTTACGCCAATCTTCAACGACTGTATGCAAACGGCATATGCCGCGTACGCAGAGGCGGCCGCGCGTAAGGAAACGCTTGTATTGTCAAGGTATTTTATGATTGAAATACCAAACGCCTCCACCCTGTTTTTTACATGGGATTCTTCATCCGTCGCTTCCAAAGTCAATATGAACCTAAGCATCTTAAAACTCAGCGGCCAGTAATTTAAAAAGGAAGGAGAATTTCATATGCCGACAATAAGCCTGTGTATGATTGTTAAAAATGAGGAAATGCACCTTGCACGCTGTCTCGACAGCATAGCGGGACTGGTAGACGAAATCATTATTGTAGATACCGGTTCCGTAGATCGAACGGTAGAAATTGCGTCCGGCTATACGTCAAAAGTATTTTCACATCTGTG
>CAJUJL010000063.1:1610-11954 GCA_910586725.1 uncultured Lachnospiraceae bacterium
TGTATGTGGATGGATGCTGATGATATTCTGGAAAAAGCAGAAAAAGAAAACTTTTTAAAATTAAAACAGACTCTTTCGCCGGATACAGATATGGTAATGATGAAATACCATACTTCTTTTGATGAAGCCGGCAATCCATCTTTTTCTTATTTCAGGGAAAGATGGATCCGAAACCATCCACAATATCGCTGGATCGGCGCAGTCCATGAGGTGATTCCCCCAATCGGAACTATCGTTTATTCCGATATTGCGATTTGCCACAAAAAAATCGGCTCCGGAGATCCCGATCGTAATCTGAATATATACCGAAAAGCGCTGGCAAAGGGAACGCGTTTCGAACCACGGCAGCAATATTATTACGGAAGAGAGTTATATTATCACAAACAATATGAAGAAGCCATTTCCGTACTGGAACAATTCCTGATCTCTGCGGACGGATGGCTGGAAAATAAAATAGAAGCATGCTCTGTCTGTGCCAACTGCTATGATTGCCTGGGGCAGGAACAATCCGCACTAAACGCTCTTTTGAGAAGTTTAAGCTTTGATCTGCCAAGAGCCGAACTGTGCTGTGAAATTGGAAAACATTTTCTGAAACATGGAAAATATCAGATTGCCGCCTATTGGTATGAAACGGCATTGAACCGGCCGAAAAACAACTATTCAGGCGGTTTTGTCCTGCCAGATTGCTACGATTATATCCCTTTTTTACAATTATGCGTATGTTTCGACAAAATGGGCAATCAAAAAAAAGCAAAAGAATACAATGAAAGAGCCGGCGCCTGTAAGCCATACTCCAAAGCCTATCTTTATAACAAACAATATTTTGACAGTCTGCAAATTCTTTAGAACGTGTTTTAGACACGTTCTAATATTTTTTGAATATATGTAGCAATAATTTCGGGAATACATGTATTATTTGTAGAAAAAATACTTTTTTCGTATTTTTTCGGATATTTTAGAAAGGATGTGGTTTAAATGGATAACAAAAATTCATACAAAGACTGCCAGAATCCATGTCATCCTCCCTGTTGTGAACGCGGGCCAATGGGTCCGAAAGGAGATCAGGGTCCCGCAGGACCGCAGGGAATCAAAGGCGACACCGGCTGCCCCGGACCAAAAGGAGACAAAGGAGATCAAGGCCCGATAGGCCCACAGGGTATTCCGGGCGCGCCTGGCGCGAGAGGGCCAAGAGGAAATACCGGACCAGTTGGGCCTACCGGAAACACGGGGCCAAGAGGTTATGCCGGACCGAGAGGTTATGCCGGACCGCAAGGCATCCAGGGCATTCAGGGCATTCGAGGCGATATTGGACCAAAAGGCGATCCCGGCTGCGAGGGTCCTAAGGGAGATGTCGGCCCCCAGGGACCTGCGGGACCGACAGGACCTGCAGGTCCGGTTGGGCCTCAAGGCGACATCGGTCTTCCAGGCCCACGGGGCATTCCGGGGCCGACCGGAGCAACTGGTTCCACCGGACCAATGGGGCCGCAAGGCGTCACGGGACCGCAGGGCATTCAAGGCGTAACCGGACCAATTGGAACCCAGGGCCCAAAAGGATGTCCAGGAGATTCCGGACCGACTGGCGCAACCGGGCCGACCGGAGCTGATGGCGTTATGGGCCCCACCGGACCGACCGGGGCCACGGGCGCGACTGGCGCAGATGGCGCTGCCAGACCGACCGGAGCTGACGGCGCTACCGGACCGACCGGGGCCACGGGCACGACTGGGCCAACCGGACTTACTGGTACGACTGGCGCAGACGGCGTTACCGGACCAACCGGCGCGACTGGCGCAGATGGCGCTGCCGGACCGACCGGGGCAACCGGAGCCACTGGCGCTACCGGACCGACCGGACCGACCGGAGCTGATGGCGTTATGGGCCCCACCGGACCGACCGGGGCCACGGGCGCGACTGGCGCAGATGGCGCTGCCGGACCGACCGGAGCTGATGGCGCAGCCGGAGCTACTGGAGCAACGGGACCAACCGGCGCGGACGGCGCTACCGGAGCTACTGGCACTACGGGACCGACGGGTGCGGACGGCGCTACCGGAGCAACGGGACCTACGGGTGCGGATGGCGCTACCGGGGCTACTGGCGCAACTGGAGCTACCGGAGCCACGGGACCGACTGGACCAACCGGCATAGATGGCACGGGAGCAATTATTCCATTTGCATCAGGACTTCCCGTTTCTTTGACAACAATTGCCGGAGGTCTTGCCGGGCTTCCTGCTTTTGTCGGCTTTGGAAGCAGTGCGCAAGGTCTTACGCTTTTAGGATCCACAATTGATATTACAAACGCCAGTGGAACACTGTCCAACTTTGCATTGCAAGTTCCGCGCGCCGGCGTTATTACCTCGTTCAGCGCTTTCTTCAGCACAACAGTCGCTCTCTCTTTAATAGGCTCGACTGTCACAATAAGAGCGCAAATTTATCAGTCTGCAACGCCAAATAATGTATTTTCTCCGATTGCAGGAACTCTGATAAATCTGACGCCTGCACTTTCCGGCGCAATATCAATTGGTACGCTGTTAAACGGCTCGCTTACCGGGTTAAACATTCCGGTAACGGCGCAAACCCGTCTGATGCTGGTATTTTCGGCAACAGCAAGCGGATTAACCCTGCTCAATACCGTTGTAGGATACGCAAGCGCGGGTCTTGGCATCAATTAAAATATTATAAAATATTTGAGAAATCCTGCAACATCACTGCTTTATAAAAAACGAAAGATTGCGCAAAGATATAATAAATTTTTACTGACTACATAATTATAACTGACAGAACCTCTGAAATTCATCATTTTCAGAGGTTCTGTTTTATGGCTTCCACGGCTTTCCGCCGCTCTTTTAATATTTTAAAATTCCATCTGCATTTTCGTTAACAATCGGACAATCCTCTCTCTGTTTTTTGCAGATTTCATAAAAGAAGGAAGATGATCCGCCTGTTTTTTAAACGGGTACCCGACAGGTTTTTCCCGCAAATCCGCGGATAGATAGCGAATCAGATAATTGAGATGATCGCGGTTCACAGCCCAGACAGGATGGCTCTTAAAATATGTCAAAAACCACAGTTCGCAACCAAAAAACGGCTCGCAAGCATTTTCTATCGCCTGATAACATGGAAGATCATATGCCTTTTTTGAAACCTCGTATTGATAAGCCATACATACTTTTTTCTCCACACTGCCACAATTGGTACATTTCAAACAGGCAAATCCATCCTTTGCAGTTACAATGCCAAACCCGCCGCATTTTGGACATTTTACATTCAGTTCTGACTTTACGGCAGTATGCGCCCCGTAAGCGCCATATTCTTCATCCACCATTCGTCTCATTTTGACTCTTTCCTCATTCCTCCATGATCAGTCCATGTAAAAATGACCATTACAGCATTTTTCTAAAATAAAGAACATCGTCCATTGGGTTATTATAATACGGCTCACATTCCAAAAATCCAAGTTTTCTATAAAGACAAATAGCAGACTGTAACGGAACAATCGTATCCAAAACCATTTCTTCATATCCTGCCGCTTTTGCATGACGCATGATTTCATGGGTAAGCTTCTCTCCAAGGTTCTTTCCTCTGCATTCAGGCTTTACGTACAGTCGCTTCATTTCACAGCGTAAATTTGTATGACGATGATAAGCAACCATGCCCATCACTTTTCCATACTCTGCCGCAACCAGCAATTCACCATTAGGAGCCGTATATTTTTTTACTGGATTTTTTAATTCTTCATTTATGTTTTGAAAAGATAAATCCCTGCCCAGCTGCTGCATATATTCCATGATCAGATTCCGTACCTGATTAATATAAGGCTTTCCATCCATAATCTCCATAATAAAACAAAACCTTTCTTTGCGGCATTTTTCACATAGCATAATTCCTGCTGACTCTTACGTTCCGTTTTGCGGTTGTCTCAGGCATCCCTGACAATTGAAGCAATCGGCTTACAGATTTTCGGTATATCTGCACTTCGGATAACCGCCACACCCCCAGAACATGCCGAATTTCCCGTTTCTTTTTTGCATCAGCTCGCCGCATTTCGGACATTTTTTCAAAAGACCTGGATTTTTACGGATCTCCTTCCCCAGACGTTCATAAACGATCTGATTCATACGGCAGTCCTGCAATGCTCTGTGCGCTCCATCTGTCGAAACGCCAAAATAATCTGCAAGATCCGTCAGTTTATGGTGTTCTAACTGCGGCAAATACAACCTGGCCAGTTTTAATGTATCAATATAATCATTTTGGGGAAGTTCATTAAAATATCGTTCGCAATCTCTATAAATAAACTTCATATCAAAAAAATGAATGTTATGCCCCACCAGCACATAATCTGCAGCAAACGCAAGAAAATCTGTCAATGCCTTCTCCCATACAGGCGCGTCTTTTACCATATCATCCGTAATTCCATTTACCTGAGTGGCAGAATAGGGAATGGCACGCTTCGGATTTACAAGCGTTGTAAATTCTGAAACCACCTTATGATTATCTACTTTAATTGCTGATATTTCCACAACTTCGTCATAATTGCAGGAAACCCCTGTTGTTTCCAGATCAAATACGACATAGTTTGAAATATATTCCGCTAACTGCATAAAAGAACCTCCCGTCCTGTCTTTTTTCCAATTATCATATTTTTATTTTACCATACATACTCTTTTAATTCTACGAAAAACACCGGAAAGTACCATAAAAATCCTTTTTCCGATTGTAAATAATTTCAATTTGTGATATGGTTCGTCTATATTTGGATTGCAAAACGATTGAGAAAAGGAAGGTCTCCATATGATTCGAAACATAGAAACAAACGACGTTGAAAAAGCCGCCAAAATCTGGCTGGATGTCAATCAAAAAGCGCACGGCTTTATCCCTTCTGCATACTGGGAAAATCATTTTGAACGTGTCAAAGAAATGTTTTTCCAAACGGCGCAGCATATTCTTTTGCCAACCGGCGATGCGCCCATTCCAAACGAACGCTCTATTTTCGTCTATGAAAATGCCGACCATCATGAAATTGAAGGCTTTATCGGTGTGTGCTCCGATTACATAGAAGGAATTTTCGTTTTGGAAAGCGCACAGTCCCACGGTATCGGCACACAATTGATTTCCTTTGCAAAAAGTTTGAAAAAACAACTGTCTTTACATGTGTACCAAAAAAATACAAGGGCCATAAAATTTTACCAAAAAGAACAATTTCAAATCCAAACGGAACTTACAGACGAAAACACAGGGGAACAGGAATATCTCATGACATGGAAACGATAAGATTCTTTTAAAAAACAAGCCGTCCCACACTTTCATGGAACGGCTTGTTTCCCTCTTAATTATCATTCTGTTTCTGCTTTTTTCACCGGAAAATAAACTTCTGTTTCCCAGTCTTCCACAGGAATGCTGTCAAACCCCGTTTTCACATAAATATCATATGGCGCTCCAACGCATTCATATCCATTCTCCCGGATCCATGACGTAAGCGCCCCATATGCATCCGGCAAAGAAGAATAGGCTCCTTTGTGCACCGTTACCGCACAAAGCGCACGCTCCATCCTCTTATCCGCTTTTTCCTTCTCCCGAATTCCGACAAACAATTCAATATCCGAGCATTCACGGTTAAATTCCTTGTCATAATATATTGCTCCGGTGATCCCGTTTGGCGTTACTTTTTCTTTTGGAACCCTCTCATATAAAATACCGTAATATTTGCCAAATTCCTCCACGCCCATTTTCGTCCTGTAAGCAAGCGCTGCACGCTCCGGAACTTCCCTGACTGAAATCTCATAATCCTTCTGATATGCCATAATGTCACCCGTCCTTTCCATATTGCTTAAATGTGCCGACATCTCGTGAATCACTGAAGACGTCTCCTGCATTTTAAGCTCCAACTGTTTCTTCTGCTTAAGCAGTTTTACATAGAACGTACGCTCATCTGTACCATCCAGAAGCTTCCGAATTTCATCTAGCGGAAAACCATACCGTTTCAACCTTTGAATCAAAAGCATTATGTCTATTTGATGCTCCCCATAATAACGGTATCCGGTAAAATCGTCCACTTTTGCAGGCTTAAGCAAGCCTATCCGGTCATAGTGATGCAATGTTTTCACGCTTACCTGGCAAATTTTAGAAAATTCTCCAATCGCAAACATCTGCCTCTTCCTTCCTTGTACCTTAGATTCGAATCTGGGCTTAGTATAATGTCTGACCCAAGGAAAGAGTCAAGAACTTTTTTCTATTTTTCTGTTTTTGACAGTAACCGTGCCTCTAATGATGACCACGTTGTCTGGAATGATGGCCCGAACCGCCTGAATTTCCATTATGATGCGAATGTGAATCCATAATATTACAGCCATTTACGCCACAGCTGTTATGCATATGTTCGCCTGTCTGTGCGCAGCCGCTTACGCCGCAGCTGTTATGCATATGTTCGCCTGTCTGTGCGCAGCCGCTTACGCCACAGCTGTTATGCGTATGTTCGCCTGTCTGTGCGCAGCCGCTTACGCCGCAGCTGTTATGCGTATGTTCGCCTGTCTGTGTGCAGCCATCCACACCGCAGCTATTATGTGTATGTTCGCCTGTCTGTGCGCAACCGCTTACGCCACAGCTGTTATGTGTATGTTCGCCTGTCTGTGTGCAGCCGTTTACGCCACAGCTGTTATGCGTGTGCTCACCTGTTTCCGTACAACCGCTTATACCGCAGCTGTTATGTGTATGTTCGTCTGCCAGTGTACAGCCATCCACACCGCAGCTGTTATGCGCGTGCTCTTCTGCTAATGTACAGCCGCTTATGCCGCAGCTGTTATGCGTATGTTCACCCGCCAGTGTACAGCCGTCCACACCGCAGACATGATATGCATGGCCATCATCTGCACTGTGCGCATAATAGCAGCTCCCGTCATGGACATGAACGGAAACCTCGGTACAATCCGGTAATGAACAAAGCATGTGCTCATGCACACCCGTTCTGGTACATCCCTTTGCTTCACAAACGAACTGCTCCTGCGTATCGAAAGCCGTATCCTCCTGTTTCAACGATTCTGCTTTCTGCGGGTCTTCTCTGAAATTTGCCGCAAAAGCATCGAATGTAATGACTGCGCCGGCAACAACAGCCACAGATAAAAGAATTGTAAATAAAGAACGTATTTTCATCTTCTGCCATCCTTTCTCCTTGAAACCAAACCAAATGCTCCCTTTTTACTATGATAGTACAGAAAAAATAGTTTTGCAATCTTATATAAGCCTTTTTAACGATCTTTCCCAAAGAAAATCATCAGACAAACACCTGTGCCCATTCACATTTTCCAAAAACAGCCTTATGTTCTCTTCCTTACTATAACACGCACCGTATCTCCCGGCTGTTTTTTTATTTTTTCGCGAATATCTTTTCGAATTCCAATTATATAACAGATGGATCCGTCCGGATTTTTAACGCCCATATTAACGACGCTTCCGTCGTATGGTTCCCCGTCAAACTCCACATGCACTTTTGCGCGCCCCGCATGAAATTCCTCCCTTACATCATATGGAAATGCCACATACGCGCCGCCTTTGCCTTTTACCTCCTGGATAACGGCATCATATTCGTATTGCTTTTCTTTCATAATTTTCCTTTCCGCTCCGTGCTTGCTATTCATTTGACTTTAAGCTCCAGCATAGCCGCATAATGATGAATGGAAAATTCTTCCGGAGCAATTTCGGACAACAGCTTTTTGTGTTCCCGTTCCAATGTCTAAAACGCTCTGCCCATTCACACATAAATTGCGGTCTTTGATCTTTTGGTAAAACGTCTCGGGATAAATATCCCGATATTTCGCATACCAGAAAGACGTCTTTTCCCAGTCAAACGATTTCCCCCTGTCAATCTCACTGTTTGAAATTTCCATGAAAATTACCTCGCGTTTTCTGTCCCCTTCTGCCCGCTGCGCAGCTTTCGCGCCGGCATCATATGAAAATCAAACTTCACAAATCCCGTACGATTCAGTGCGGCCATGAGAAACGGAAGCAATATAAGCTGTAAAAAAATGCCGGGCGCCGCATTGAAAAAGGCTCCTGCAATAAACATCTGCCATGTAAAAACTTTCCCATCCATTCCAAGCAGAAACAGCTGTACAATTCCCCATACAACGCGTCCGGCCAGCATGGCAGGAATCAGGCTGCGATACAAAGCGATCAGGCATTTCCAGCGGGAATGGGCATACAAAAATCCAATCACCAGGCCATATGTGGCAAGCTCAAAAGCCATTGAGATCCCGGATGGAAACAACACCGGCATTCCGAATAAAAAATACCGGAATATCGGCAATACAAAGCCCACGCCCAAACCGTACCGCCAACCGCAGACTAATCCGCACAACAGTACAGGCAGATGCATCGGCAGAAGCATATTGCCAATCTGCGGAATTTGTCCCGTAAGAAACGGAAGCGCCAGACCGCTTGCCATAAGCATTGCCGCCAAAGTCAAATGAAATACGGAATTCTCCTTATTTTCATACATACAAAACGTTCTCCCTTCTTTATCATTAAAAAAATTTTTCCCTGTCTTTCCTCATCTCTCTTGAAAACAAAAACCAGGCAATCAGGTAAACGCACACGCTGACAATATTGTAAGCCCGTCCAAAGTCACAGATCGTGTCATTGATGCATCCTAACGCGCCAAAAACAATTGAAACGGCGCCAAAACCTGCCATTTTTTTATAAACACTCTGTATAAAGCCTTTTTTGTCCCTGCACTTTGCAATGGCATCCTGATTGACAAGCAGTGTGCTGATTTTCTGCATCTGATTCATGCGCAGTGCAGAATACACAAGATATATTCCCAAAACTGCTATAATAACGTCAAAAATAATCATATACTTCATATTCATTCCCTCTTTTTTTCTCTATTATATATGGAAGCGTTCCGGTATGCAACGCAAAAAACCACACTTTTTCCATTTTTTATCTGGTTTAGAGACGTTTCTCCCAATTAAATATTGAAACTTTACAAGGTATGGTATAGAATGGTTATATATTACATTCAAACAAAGGAGCGTTACTATGAAATTAGAAGATGCAAAGATATTAATTTGCGATGATTCCATTTTGGCCAGAAAACAATTAACCGATATTATTTCTCCTTTTAAAGTAAACAGCATCTTAGAAGCTTCAAATGGACAGGAAGTCGTTACTCTTTATAAAGAACACCTTCCGCACATTGTTTTTTTAGATATTGTTATGCCTGTCAAAGACGGGCTTGCCGCCATATCTGAAATTATGGAAATAAACCCGGATGCAGACATTGTCGTTGTATCTTCTGTTGGAACGCAGTCCCAGCTAAGACAGGCAATCCAGCTTGGAGCGAAAGATTTTATCCAAAAACCCTTGAATGGCTGGCAGATCGAATCCATACTCAAAAACCGTTTTGAAGGAGGAGAATAAATGTACGCACAATTTTTCGGTAATTTTCTGTTAAGCAAACATGCCGTTACGGCTGACCAGGTAATTCAGGCCATGGAAGAACAGCATATCAGACATCTGAAACTTGGCACATTGGCAATTCACGCCGGTTACATGGATACAGCACAGGTAAATGACATTTTAATTCGCCAGTCCCATCAAAACAAACGCTTTGGAGAACTTGCCGTTGAGGCAGGTTACCTGACCGACGAACAACTGGAAACACTGCTCAACCAGCAGATACCGATTTATTTGTTAATTGGACAACGGTTAGTGGAAAACGGAGCTTTGAGCAGTGCAGAATTAGAAAAATATATCGTTTTATACCAGCAGGAGAACCAGCTTTCTCAACTGGAAAATACGAGTTTGCAGCAGGAAAATCTGCATACGTTAATCCGGAATCTGTTTTTAATCACCTATTCGGATATTCCAAATTATCTGATCAAATATCTTTCCCTGCTGTTTAACAATTTAATTCGTTTTATCGGCGAAGATTTTATGCCTTTGAATCCTACATTATGTCAGGAGTATGTAACAGAGCATTGCGCCGGACAGATTATCAACGGAGAATATTCTCTGATTTCTTATTTTGATTTGGATGAAGACGCGGCAATTGCTTTTGCTTCCCGCTATACAGGAGAAGAATATATCAATTACAACGAATATGTACAGGATTCCGTCAAAGATTTCCTAAATATACATAACGGATTATTCAATGTCAATATTTCAAATGAAGACTCAATTGAGCTTCTTTTAAATCCCCCTACGGAATTGGAAAACACCATGATCAGCAGCACGTCAAACATCCTGCATCTGCCGATTATTTATCCGTTTGGAACATTGCATATATTAATTAAATTATAAAAGGGGCTGTCGGTTAATACCGATTTTTAAACTCTAAAACTTAAAATACGAAT
>CAJUJL010000064.1 GCA_910586725.1 uncultured Lachnospiraceae bacterium
ATTCGTATTTTAAGTTTTAGAGTTTAAAAATCGGTATTAACCGACAGCCCCTTTTTCTGCGTTTCTCATCGGCGTCTTGAAAAAGTCAGTGATACCCTGTAAAATAAAACCATAGCGAATATGCAAAAAAACGGAGGTGTCCGGATGTCATTTACCATCTATGCGAGAATGAAAAAACTGGGAAAACAAAAAAGCAAAGATCTTGCGCCTGTGCCGTTTGTTCTGGAAAAAAAGCCGGATACGCTTGGGGAGCTTCTGACTTTGCTGACGGAGCTGTCTGTCCGGGAGTACAATGCGAGAAAAGATGAGGGGCAGATGCTGACGTTTTTGACAAAAGAAGACATCAAAGAACAGGCCGGCCGGGGGAAGATAGCGTTTGGACTGCGCACAGGCGGGGATGCCGATGCGCTTTTGGCGGTGGAAAATACGATGCAGTGCTTTGCCGACGGCATCTACCGGGTGTTTGCGGGAGAAGAAGAGCTGACGGATCCGGAGGAACAGATTTGCTGGAGGGATGATTTGGTCTTTACATTTGTCCGGTTGACTATGCTTTCGGGATGGTGATTCTGCGCGGCAGGAAAGGGGTAAGGGAGTAACATGTCTGAATTTACTTATGATACCAGAAGAAAATTAAATGAAACATGGGTAAAAGAAATCAACGAACGGGGCAAACATCTTTCGAAGCGGGAGAAAGAAATGCTTCCGGACGTTTACACGTATGCGGTTCCGCAGGAGGCATGCCAGTATATCCGCAGCCTTCTGGAAAAAGGAACGTACCAGACGCTTCGCGAGGTTTATCAGCAGGAATTTATGGATTTGGTCAAAGTCTGCGTTGCGGAAAAATACCGGGAAGAATTTTTTTATGCGCTGGATCAGATGAATCAGTTCCAGATGACGGCGGGCTGGTATCGCAGGAGCGTGCGCTCGCAAAGCTACGCGCCGTTTGCCATCCAGAGCGTAAAGCTTCTGCGCGCCTATGCGAGGCTTGGGTTTTATCAGGCAGAGCTTTCGGATGTTTTAACCGGAAGCGTTTTGCCTGAGATTTACGACCATGCCAGAAACGAATATTTTTCTTATGCGGATATTCTGGCGGCGCAGATTGATTTGGGAAATGAAACATTGATTCAGGCGGTCAAAGACATTCTGCTAGGAGAGGGCAATACGGCGATGATCAGCCATGAGCTGCTCCGCGGAATTGTAATGAGCAAAAGTGAAGAGCTGTACGATCTGCTTGGCAAATTTCTGCTGGCGGCAAGGCTGCAGGAGGGGGCGCGTCAGGCGGTCTGCGAAACGATGGACGCCGGACGGCCGGAGGCGTTTCTTTCTCTGTTTTCCGTAATCGAAGAAAACAATCTGATCCGCTATTCTTCCGTCAAACGCGCAGTCAGTACGTGGATTGGGATTTTCAATGAAAACAGCGTGGACAGGATTTCGGAAAAACTGCTGCGCCTGATGGGGCAGTGCCTTAGGGATACGGCGTTTTGCGAAGCGCAGCTTGCGACGGAAGACGCGGTTGCGATTAGCTGCGCGCTTTGGGCAAAGGGATTTTATAATGCGAAAGACGCCATAGACGCGGCGCTGCGGCTGATTTCAGACGGCACGAAGCATCAGAAAATGACGGCTTCTTATTTTATCCGTTCTCTGGAGGGAGAAAAGGAAAAATTGCGGGCGACAAAGGACGTGATTCTGCGCGGCGCACAAGATCCCGAGCTTGCGGCATGTTTTCTGCCGGGATTTCTGGAATCGGTACATATGCATTTTTACAATCTGGTCAGGGAAGAGAATGGAAGCGGAAGTTATTCGGGCCGCAACGGGAAAGTGGCAGAGCCAAAACACATGGAGCCAAAAGCGTTGTTTGCCGACCGAAACGAAGCGAAGCAGTGCTACCTGGCGTTAAAAGCCCTGTTGGAACAGACGCCGAAAAAAGGCATTGTGCTTTCTCCCTGTATTTTTCCATGGCACCAGGTGACCATGACCCAGTCGGAGATTGCCGTGCGTCTGTGTCTGATTGCCTGGATGCTGCAGGAAGATGATCTGTTAGATGAAGCGGCGGGCCTGATTCCTCTGATTGGACAGGGAGGGAATTCTTACCATGGCGCGTCAAGGTCTTATGCTGCGCGCGTGCTGCTGTACCGTCCGGCGAGCGGGGCAAGAAAAAAGATTTTGTTTGATTTGCTTCACAACCCGGAGGAGTGGACGAACGAAGCGGCGTATCTTTTAGTAGACGATATGGAGCTTGCTTCGGAAGATTTTATGCAGATAGAAAAAAATGTAAAATACAAACAAGGAAGACAGGGCGTTTTGCGTCTTTTGCAAAAACAGGATAAAGACGACATGACGGCATGCATCGGACGGCTGCTTTTGACAAAATCAGAAGAATGCCATATGGGCGCGCTGGACCTTGCGCTGCAGATGAAAAAGAAAGACGCGGCGCATTTTGAAAAAGTCGTCCCGTATCTGAAAGAATTTACGAATCCGACCGGAAAAGAAGAGGCGCTTTTGCAGGAACTGTTAGGAGAAGAGAGCGCGGCGCAGGATATTTTAAATACGCCGGGCTACGGGCTGTACGACGTAGAAAAGGACTGGACGCTGCCGCCGATGGAAATTGACGCAAACGAGGCTCCTAAGCTGTTTGTCTGTGGAGAAGACGCGTGCGCCGCAGTTTGTAAAAAGCTGGACCTTCTGATCGAAGAAAACGCCGAGCTTTCTTATAAAACGGCGTGGGGCGCCGACGAGCTGCTTGGAAACAGGCTGGAGCGCTGCCGCTATACCCGCAACGATCCCGACGTCGAGCCGTTGGACGAATATCCGTTTCGCGAAATTTGGGAAAAATTTTATTACGATGAAATCAAAATGCCGCAGCTTCTTCTGGAGACAGAGCTGTACTGGCTGTGCTGCAGGCAGAGAAATGATTATGAGAGGAACCGGAAGCTGTATCAGAAAGTATTTGGCAGCGGCATACGAAAGAAGCCGCCGTATGCGCATCTGACGCACGGCGTCTCTCATGCGGTTCAGGTTGGCACGCTGATTTCGGTATTGTTTTCTCAGTTTGTGCCTCCCGAAGCACAGGCGCAGTTTGCGTTGCCTGCGATGGCAAAATATGTATCCGTTCTGGATACGTCTACCGATCTTTATACCGTGTCCGAAAAACGCTGGAACGGAGAAATTATGACCTATACGCAGCGTACGTCGGAGCTTCCGATCTTCAAAGAAGCGATGGAATGGCTTTTTTTGGGAAAGAAAGGCTGGGGAAGCGCGTTTACGTTAAAATTTCAAATACAGCAGCATTATCGAAAGCAGAAAAAACGGGAAATCAGCCGATACTATTATGATTCCGGCAGTGGAAATTATTACCTGAATCTGTCGCATTACGTTGGATGCTATATCCGGGGCATATGGGATAAAGAT
The DNA here is from genome assembly GCA_910586725.1 of uncultured Lachnospiraceae bacterium. Classification (GTDB taxonomy): domain Bacteria; phylum Bacillota; class Clostridia; order Lachnospirales; family Lachnospiraceae; genus Roseburia_B. The sequence goes on from CAJUJL010000064.1 coordinate 3,409, forward strand.
TTGTTTTATAAGGCGGTGTTTACGTTTTCAGGTTTAGAAAGTCTGCTCGAAGCCGTCAGCACGGTCGAGCAGGTGGGCGCGGTTTCTTCCAGAAACGCCAGAGTTTACGGGCTGAACGCGTTTTTTGGCCCAAATAAGATCAAACCTGTGGACGGGAAATACCGCTTTGATACGATAAAAGATATGCCGGAAATGGATTTTGCCCATGAAATTTATCAGGAGCTGATCCCGCTTATCTTAAGCGTGGAGCTAAAACGCGGGGAGCAGCCGACGCCGTTTTCGGATGTGATTGGCAAGATTCGCGTCATTTACGGCATCGACTATATGATACAGATTGTAACCGCGCTGGGCAAAGATCCGCTGCAGCGGGGATACAGCTATTATACGTCGAACAGCGATCGGCGTCCGGTGTTAAGCCATCTGCTGAAAGTATCCATGCCAAAGCCGGGGGAGACGGCGGCGGATTTAAAAGCAGCTCTGAAAGGGACGGACATTACGAAGAAGCGTCTGGTGGAGCTTGCCATGTATGCGCAGCAGTGGATTCCAATGATTGAGGAGTATTTGAAGCTTCCCGGATTTGCGAGCGCCTGTTATTATTTTATGGCGCATACCAGCGAGGGATTTGAAGAGCAGGTCGTTTCCACAATTGCAAAATATACGCCGCTTTCTCCCGAGGAGCTTACGGACGGAGCGTTTGACGTTCACTGGTTTTCTGAAGCTTACCGCAAGGTAGGCGAGAAGAATTTTAAACTGCTGTATGACGCCGCCAAATATTCTTCGTCCGGAACTGCGCACGGACGGGCCAGAAAATATGCGGACGCCGCGCTTGGCAGCGTGGAAAAGCAGGCGTTAAAAGAAGAAATTGATTTGAAACGCAACAAAGATCTTTTGATGAGCATTGGACTGCTGCCGCTTCCAAAGGCCAAAAAGAAGCGGGAGGAAGAGCTTTTGGACCGTTACCAGTTTATCCAGAAATTCAAAAAAGAAAGCAGACAGTTCGGCGCGCAGCGCAGAGCCAGCGAGGGGCGGGCAGTCGAAATCGCTTTGCAGAATTTAAGCGTAAACGCGGGATTTACGGATGTGACAAGACTGACGCTTCGGATGGAAGGAAAGCTGATTGAGCTGTCAAGGGAATATTTTGAGTGGAAAGAAATAGAAGATATTTCACTTAAAATCGAAGTGGATGAAAATGGAATGAGTAGCCTGAAATGTAAAAAAGGAGAAAAGCTTTTAAAATCCATCCCTGCAAAATACAAAAAGCTTGAAATGGTCGCAACATTTACGGAAGTCAATAAAAAGCTGAAAGAGCAGTACAGACGGACCAGACAGATGATGGAACAGGCAATGGAAGACCGAACTTCATTTGAAGTCTGGGAATTTTTAGAGCTGTTTGAAAATCCGGTCGCGCGGCCGATTGTAGAAAAGCTTGTTGTAAAAACGGCAAAAGATGCGGATGCGGCGCTTGGATTTTTGACAAAAGAGGGCGTTACGGACGTTTCCGGCGCTGTGACCGCGGTCAGGCCTGCAAGTTTGATTTTTATTGCCCATCCTTACGATTTGTATGTGAGCGGACACTGGCAAAACTATCAGAAGCTGCTGTTTGAAAAGCAGATGAAGCAGCCGTTTAAGCAGGTGTTTCGGGAGCTTTATGTCAGGCTTGACGAGGAGATGGAAAAAGAAGAGTCCATGCTTTTTGCCGGCAACCAGATTCAGCCGCAGAAGACAGTAGGCGCGCTTCGGAGCCGCCGCTGGGTAGCGGATTACGACGACGGTTTGCAGAAAATCTACTATAAAGAAAATATCGCTGCCCGCATCTATGCAATGGCAGACTGGTTTTCTCCAAGCGACGTGGAAGCGCCAACGCTGGAATATGTCGAATTTTCGGACAGAAAGAGCGGAAAACGGATGAAAATCAAGGACATTCCGGAAGTGGTGTACAGCGAAGTTATGCGGGACGTAGATCTGGCGGTTTCCGTCGCTCATGCGGGAGGCGTAGATCCGGAAACGAGCCATTCGACGATAGAAATGCGAAAAGCAATTGTGGAATGCAGCCTTTCATTATTTCAGACAAAAAATGTGCGACTGGAGGGTAATCACGCCATCATCGACGGAACGCTTGGGAAGTATACGATCCATCTTGGCAGCGGCGTGGTGCATCAGATGGGAAACGCCATGCTGTTTGTCGTACCGGTGCATGCGCAGCACAGAGGGCGCATTTTCCTGCCGTTTGTAGACGACGATCCAAAGACGGCGGAGATTTTGTCGAAAATTCTGTTGTTTGCAGAGGATCATAAGATTAAAGACCCGAATATTTTATCGCAGATACGTTAAGACCGGAAGCACCAAAGCGGCGGTTTGTGCATATGCTATAGGTAAGAAGCAATACGAGGAATAGTTATGTCCAAACAAAATATCAGGTATCTGCAGAACGATACGCTAGATGAAGGAAATTTACAGGTGAATGTGGAGACTCCATCCGGGAGGCTTCCGATTGCAGACGCAGAAGTGTCGGTTTCATTTACCGGAGAGCCGGAGAGTACGATTGAACAGGTATCAACCAATTCTTCCGGACAGACGGAACGTATCGAGCTTCGCACGCCGCCGCTTGAATACAGCATGGAGCCCTCCGAGCAGCAGCCCTATGCAGAGTATACCATTCAGGTAACGGCAAAGGGATTTGTACCGGTTAATATTTCCGGCATACAGGTGCTTCCCGGAGAAACTTCGGTTCAAAGGGTTCGTCTTGTGCCGGAAGAGTCGGATATTAATCCGATTGACAATATTGTGATTCCTGCCAACACATTATTTGGAAATTTCCCCCCGAAGATTCCGGAAGACGAGATCAAGCCAATGGAGGAAACGGGAGAAATCGTCTTAAGCCGTGTAGTGGTTCCGGAATATGTGATCGTACACGACGGGGCGCCCTCCGATACTTCGGCAAGGGATTATTATGTGACATACAAAGATTACATCAAAAATGTCGCATCCAGTGAAATATATGCGACCTGGCCGGACGCCACCCTGCGCGCAAACATACTTGCGATGTTATCGTTTACATTAAACCGCGTTTATACGGAGTGGTGCCGAAATCACCATATATTCAGGTCTTTCGTTCTCTGATTTTTATATTGATAAAAGGCATAAGATAAGTATGCGAAAATACTATGTTGACAATATACGTTGGATTATCATTTTACTTCTTGTTCCCTACCATGCGGCAATGGCATGGAATGTATGGGGAGAACCAAATTACATTTATTTTAAAGGCAATAAAATAATTAGCAGTATTGTGGTGTTTTTTAGCCCTTATTTTATGCCGCTTATGTTTTCTATTGCAGGCATTTCCACAAGATTTGCGTTACAAAAGCGGACAATCGGGCAATATGTGCTGGAAAGGACGAAAAAATTACTGATACCATTTATTTTTGGGACAGCATTAATTATGCCGCCTATAGCATATATAGCCGATAAATTTAATTGTGGTTATCAAGGGAATTTATTTCAGCATTATGCTGTATTCTTTACACATTTTACGGACTTAACAGGCGCTGACGGCGGTTTTTGCGTATGGGGCAACATTGCTATGTTGCAAGATTTGTAACAGAGTCTCTTTCTTCTCATTCCTTAAATGAGTTAGTCTTTTCAAGAGAAGATTTTAAGCAGCTTTCTGTAAAAAATTAAGCGGACAGTGTGACAGATATAAAACCTGAATCATTCGTATTCAGGCTCTGTATTTGTCGCGCTGTCTTTTTTGTTTGATTTTTTTCAAATTGAATCAAAATACCCCGCTTAAATATGTATCAGGAAAGTGTATATTATCATAAAAAAATACTGCTGTCGCATGGGACAAAATTTTTCGGAATAATAATAGGATAAGACTTATTTGTCCGGAGATTCTTATGTCTGGTATTGCTTATCAACAAATTACAGAAGAAAAAAATGGCATAAAGGTTGTGCTTGAGTTCCCCGCACAGTCGGAACAGACAGACATTTTACGTCAGGAAATAAAGTCTATTCTTTTATGTGCATTACGGGAACAATTACAAAAATCTCATAACGCGGGCAGAGAGTTACATCTCTCTGACGATTAGAAAGGACGATTGACTTATGAAAAAAGTAAGAATATTATTGCGTGTCAGTTCAAGCCAGCAGTTAGAGCCGGACGGCGATTTGAGCGTACAAAGAGAGCTTGTAAAAGATTATGTCAAAAAATATGAGGACTGGAAGCTTGACGCAAAAGAATATTTTGAGGGAAGCAGCAGTGGATATAAAAATTCAGTTGCAGACAGAAATGTGCTTCAGGAAGCATTACAGGACGCGCAGACAAAAGAATATGATATTTTGGTAGCATATAAAGACGACAGGATTGGCAGACGTATGTGGGAAATCGGCTCCTATGTAATGGCTCTGAAGAAATTTGGCGTGGATATTTACACCGTGAAAGACGGCTGCATTTCGCCTGAAACAGATGATACCATGGGACAGATGATGTTAGCCTTGAGATATGGAAATGCACAGAAACAAAGCGCTGATACGGGTATGCGTGTCAAGGATACCGCCCAGAAGCTGGTGCAGAAAGGAAAATTCATGGGCGGAAAAGCTCCTTATGGGTACAGATTAGAGCTATCAGGAGAAATCAGCAAGCATGGACGTGCGTTACACCATCTTGTCATTGTCCCGGAAAAAGCAGAGGTTGTCCGTTATATCTATGACCTGTCTCTCAATAAAGAATATGGCTCTGCCAAAATCGCTAAAGTTTTGAACGGGCATGAAACGTATAAAGACCTTGCCCCCAATGACACATGGAAAAGCGGAACCATCACAAGTATTTTGACGAATCCCATCTACGCCGGACATACCGCTTATAAACGCAGAGAACGAATCAACGGACAATATCATAGGCTTGACAGCAGGGACTGGATTACTTCTTTTGACGCAAATGAAAATATTACAATTATTGACGGCGATGCATGGAACAGAACGCAGGAAAGTCGTAAACGCCGGAGCGATAAATACATAAAAGCGTCAGAACATAAGGATGTAAATGTGATTAGAAAGAACAACGGTATGCTGGCCTTGATAGATGTTTTATATTGCGGCTATTGTGGTAGTAAAATGACAAATGGGAGTAAATATAACTATTGGACGATAAAAGATACCGGAGAAAAAAGAGCGAGTAAAACTGCAGTTTACAAATGCCAAAAAGCATGGCAGGGAGAGCCGCATGATAAGACCAGACAAATCCGAGCCGATACGATTGAACCGATTGTATTGGAATCCATTGCAACATACATTGGGAAATTACAGGAAAATGAAAGTATCTTTCATGAGATTGAAAACAACCGGAATCAGGAGAAGAAACGTAAGCAAACGGACTTAAAAAAGGAAAAACAGAAGCTTTTCAGCATTCAGGAAAAGATTCATATAATGGAAGAAAATATCCCAAACGCTATGACCGGAGATTATCCTCTGTCGTTGGAAGAACTGGCAGTAATGATCAAAAGACACAAAGAACAGGCGAGGCAGAAGCAAGAGGTCGTTACTTTAAAGGAAATGGAATTGAAAAGCGCTTCTGTAACAATCGACGAATGGGAAGATAAAAAAAATAAGATTCCAACATGGCAGGATGTATTTTTAAACGCAGATGTGGCAACCAGGCGGGTATTGGTAAATAAGCTGGTAGAACGTATTGACGTAAAGAAAACAGAAGTCATTATTCGCTTTAAAATCAACCGGAATGACTTCATTTCATAATTCCGAATTTGTGGTGATTCCCCTGTATCGCAACAAAGGATATGATTTCACCATCACTTCTTCTACCGCGTTTGACCACAAATGGATTTACGGCAGAAATATTTTTGAAAATATATCCAGAATCGTAGATGAGATTTTTGACAGTTATTTATCAAGGCCAAATGTGGCGCAGCCCATTTTGACGCAGTATTGCGACGGACAAAGAGTAAGCTGCCCGAACTGGATGAGCCAGTGGGGCTCCAAGGATTTAGGAGACAGGGGTTACAGTTTTATTGAGATTTTAAGATATTATTACGGAAGCAGCATGTACGTCAATGAAGCGGATGAAATTGCCGGAATTCCGGCGTCCTGGCCAAGAGTAGACCTCTCGGTAGGCTCCAGAGGAGACAAAGTCCGTCAGATGCAGGCGCAGCTTGCCAGGATTTCCAGGGCGTATCCGGCCATTCCTACAATTTCCGCGGACGGCATTTTCGGTCCTGCCACACAGGAAGCGGTGGAAGTGTTCCAGTCCGTATTCGGTCTTCCGGTGACCGGCGTTGTAGATTATTCCACGTGGTACAAAATATCGGAAATTTATGTGGGAGTCAGCCGTATCGCAGAATTATATTAAAATTACACAATTGAAATATAAATATGGGCATATGGTTTTTGCAGCCGGTTTGCGTTTGTCCGCAGACCGGCTGTAAGAAGATTTCTTATTCTATATCCTTGTGTTATCTTAACTATCTGCATATAATGTAAGCAGGAGATGAAAGGGAGGCGAAGATCATATATCGAGAATGCGGAAAAAGTGGACAAGGAGCTGCAGGAGTGAAGAATATTTTAGTGCTTGAAGACGATAAAGAAATTGCTGAATTATTACAGGTTTTTTAGAAGGCGCAGGTTATCGTTTGATGTTTGCGCTGAAATTAGAAAAACATCGGATATTCCAATCATAATGATTACGGCATTAGCGGATGAAAAAGATCAGATCAAAGGCTATAATTTAAAAATTGATGATTATGTGACAAAGCCATTTTCCGTTCAAATTTTGCTAAAGAAAATAGAAGCTGTGCTGCGAAGAAGATATGATTCTGAATTAATTGTTTTAAAATATCGAAATATTGTGTTAAATCAGGAAGAGCATACGGTGACGGTAAATGAGGAACCTGTGTTCTTGACAAATAAAGAGTTTGAGCTTTTAAATCTGTTTATGTTACATCCCCATAGGACAATGAGCAAAGAATTTTTGATTGATCGTTTGTGGCAGTATGAGGATGTATATGATGACTTGATTTATACGCATATCAAAAATATCCGTAAAAAACTTGGAATAGATATGATAAAGACAATTAGGGGAGTTGGATATAAACTTGATTAAAAAAATCAGAGAAGGTTTTTCGGTTAAAGTGTTTTTATTCACGAGTGTTTTATTAATATGCAGCAATGGATTTTTGCTGGCAGGTATGTATCAGTTGCTGCATCAATTGTATGAGGGAAATATCCATAACTATTTAGAAGAATGTGCGAACAAATTTAAAGTGGAATTGCAGGATAAAAGACTCAAAAACGTAGCAGATGTTTTAAATTCCGCTTGCAGGACAAATAATTTATTAACAGGAGTTTATGATGAAAATGGTCTGCCTGTGCGAAATCTGGAACTGGAAGAACAATTTAAAATTTCGAATTTTGAAAAAGGCAGTATTATGTTCTTAGCAACAGAGGATACAAAATCAGAACAGAGGCAAATTTGGGTAGATAAAGATGGAAAAGAGAAAAAGAATGCTTATGTATAGTGATTTATTATGGAAAGTCTTTTTCCTTTTTCCCATTTTTAAGGGAATCTTACGGAGAAAGACTTTCCATAATTATTAAATGAGTTCTTTTAACCATGCAATCAGATCAGCTTTTTCCTGCCTGTCAAATTTTTCTTCCGGAAGTATGGATGCAGATGCTTCTTCTATTGCCTTTCTTTTTATTTCCGGGTTAGCACGTGCATAGATTTCTGTAGTTGTAATGGAAGAATGACCGAGGAAATCCCTGATATATACAAGGTTGACACCACCTTCCAGCAGATGCATGCTTTTACTGTGGCGCAGTGTGTGCGGAGACACTTTATCAGGATATAAAACAGGATTCTGCTCCCGCGCCAGCCAGACATATTTTTTCAGGATATAAGCGATTCCCGCTCGGGTGAGTTTTTTCCCTGAATAGCTGTAAAACAGCGGCATTTCTGCTGAAATCTGTTTTGTGTCTGATAAATAGTTTTTTATTATATTTGCAATCTGCGGCATGAGTGGGACGATCCTTGTTTTATTCCCTTTTCCTGTGACTTTAACGGTATAAGGTTTCTGTAGCTGTATATCGCCTGTCCTTAAATCCGCAATCTCCTGCACTCTTGCACCAGAATCATACATCAATGCCAGCAATGCAAGATCCCTCCGGCCTGTAGGTTCCATGCGGTCTGGTATTTCCAGAAGGAGGCGTATCCCCTGTATGGATATATAGTCCACAGGCTTCTTTTCAGCTTTTTTCACACGGATGCTGAGAATAGACTGACACTGTT
>CAJUJL010000065.1 GCA_910586725.1 uncultured Lachnospiraceae bacterium
TCGCCTCCACCGGACGTTATCCGGCATCCTGCCCTGTGAAGCCCGGACTTTCCTCGTCTGCAGATTTTGCAGCCGCGATCATTTACCCTACTTATTATATTTTATACATGAAATGCACTGCCACCGATAAATTCTCTTAAAATGGAGTTTTTTGCAATTTCTTCACCTGGAACCGGAAGAAAATAGTCTAAAAATTTCAAAAGCCGCTTGGCCTCCTTATACTCCGGAGCATTTTTATCCACGGAAAACAGCAATGGTTCCGCATATGCTTTCAACACCGCAAGCTCATAAATCAAAGCTGAATTGAACATAATATCCGCGTCATCCTGAAACGGAAAAATATATTTTTCTTCGCCTCGCCGAACGGAATTCCACATGGCAATCGTCTCCTGCGCCGTGGTATTTCTGGTCCTGGCGTCCCGGATAATCCGGCGGATCAGTCTGACGTCCGTAGTCGGCATATAATTATGTTCGTCTATATTGATCTGCGTTAATGCGCTGATAAAAATCCTGAATTTGCTTTCTTTGGGCAGCATATAAGACAGCTTGTCATTTAAACCGTGAATTCCCTCGATCACCAATATGTCTCCCTCGCCCAGACGAAGCTTCTTTCCTTTGTATTCCCGTTTTCCTGTTTTGAAATTAAAGGACGGCATCTCTATTTCTTCTCCCTGTAACAGAGCGGACATATCCCGATTAAACTGTTCTACATCCAAAGCCTCCAAACATTCAAAATCCAATTTGCCGTCTTCATCTCTTGGAGCCTGATCTCTGTTTAAATAATAATTATCCAGAGACAGAGGATGCGGATTATATCCCAATGCCAGAAGCTGAATCGAAAGCCGGTGTGAAAAAGTCGTCTTTCCGGAAGAGGACGGCCCTGCAATCATGACAAACTTACAATTGCCTTTCGCGGCAATCATTTCGGCCATCCCGCCGATTCTCTGTTCCATCAAAGCCTCCTGCACCATGATAATTTCCTGCATTCTTCCGGAGGCAATCACATTGTTTAATGTTCCGACCGTATTGACTCCCATTGCGCGTCCCCATTCCCTTGAACTCATAATGGTATGAAAATATTTGGCAGACGGCTCAAACTTCGCAACCTCTTTTGCCTTTTCTCCCGGAAACAGCAACACAAAGCCTTTTTCATAAAGTAATAGATCAAAATATTTTAAATATCCTGTATGCGCCGCCATATATCCGTAAAAATAATCGATATAGTGTTCCAGCGAATAAATATTGACTTTTGAACTTCTCCGGTAACAAAAAAGGCACTCTTTCTCAGGCATTCCGTATTCGCGGAACATCTCTATCGCATCGTCCGTTTTTACGCTGGATTTCATAATCGGAAGCTCCAAATCCACCATACGCAGCATTTCCGCTTTCAGTTTCATCAGAAACTCCTCATCCGGCGTTTTATAATTAGGAAGCTCACAATAATACGCCTGGCTGATGCAGCAGACCACCCGCACGGTCGAAATCTCTTTTCCGAGCAGATTATACAACGCCTTCTGCATCAATAACGTCATGCTTCTGCGGTATGCTTTTTTGCCCGCATTCTCTGCGGTTGTAATAAAAGAAACCGCTCCCGCCTTTTTTACTCTTTTATGTAATTCAAGAAGACGATTGTCAAAGGAAACTAATACAATGTCATCTTCATAATTGCTCTGGTACTCTTTTGCAATCTCAAGATATTGTATTCCTATTGGATATTCCTTCTCCTCACCCTCTATATGCAATACAACTTTTTCTTCATTCATAGCATTGTCCTCAAATTATAAAATAGGGAAATGTGATACGTTCCGCCGTAATCGTTACCCCTGCGCAGCGTTTCTTGAGATACTCTTCCATGTAACGGACAAAAATATGTTCCAGCCCATAATGTCCCGCGTCTATTATGCAAAGGCCTCTTGCTGCCGCATCGATCCCGTCGTGATGATCTATATCCCCCGTAATCAAAACATCCGCCTTATGGGAAATGGCGTTCTCAATTTCACTTTTACCGGAGCCCGGAGAAACAGCCGCTTTTTTTAATAATTGTTTTCTGTTCCCAAACACTTTTACTTCGTTCAACGAAAAGGCAGCCTTGACAAATTCCGCACAGTATTCCAGCGACATAGGTTTCATCAGCATTCCCACTCTGCCGATTCCTTCTTTTTTCCCGTCTTCCATTGCCGTTACATCCAAAACTTTCGCATCTTCCAACCCCAGTATTGCGGAAGATAAATCCGCCATTCCTTTTACGTCAAAATTCGTATGCATCGCATAATAAGCCACGTCATTTGCAATCAGCTTCATCAGACGGCGTCCGATAAAATGATCCGATACAATCTTTTTCATCCCCTTGAAAATTAACGGATGATGCGTCAGAAGCAAATCCGCCTGAGCCGCAATCGCGGCATCCACGGCCTCGTCCGTCGCGTCCAGCGCAATATAAATCCGGTTAATTTCTTTTTCAGAATCACCTGCCAAAAGCCCCACATTATCCCATTCTAAAGCATAAGATACGGGGGACTGCTCTTCCAATATCCCAATCACTTCTTTGATATGCAATTTATAGATCCTCCTTCTGATATTCCAATGCGCTATTTACATAGAAAAGCTCCCTTTCCACCTCTTCTTGCCGAATCACGGCGGCTTTTCTGTGTTCTTTCTTCAGGCTTGCCAGAATCTGCTCATATTGGCCCCTTTTATGCCAAAGATACCGGCAAAGCGTTTCATCCGGGGCCTTTATGGCCCTTTCTCCATAGCGGTATAGGATCTGCCATTCCAGTTCCGAATAGGCAGTTTTCTCTTTCTCATGAAAGACAACATGCATCATCGGATAGTATTTGCCATCCTCAAACACAATCTCTTCCCTGTCAATCACATATCCCCTTTGATAGAGATATTCCCGTACTTTGTTAATTTCGGACTGCGGCTGCAAAATCAGCTCCTGCGCCTGTCTGATTACCTCTCCTCCCTCCTGTAAAATGTGAAGCATGACTTTGCCTCCCATTCCGGCAATCAAAATAGAATCCGCTTCTTTCGGCTCAAGGGCCAAAACCCCGTCGGAAAGCCTCAAGGTTATGTAATCACCCAATCCGCAAGCTTCCACATGTTCTTTTGCACGCTGCAAAGGACCCTGCTTTATATCCAGCGCATAGGCCCGCCGGATTTTTCCTGTCTGAAAAAGATAAATCGGAATATATCCATGATCTGTCCCCACATCCGCCAATATGGCGCCCTCCTTCACCATATCCGCCAAATGTTTCAATCTCTGTGATAATTTTACCATATGTTTATTCCAGATAATCTTTTAACTTACGGCTTCTGCTTGGGTGACGCAGTTTACGAAGCGCTTTCGCCTCAATCTGCCGAATCCGTTCTCTTGTTACGTTAAATTCTTTTCCTACTTCCTCCAATGTTCTGGCCCGCCCGTCTTCCAGTCCGAAACGCAGCGTAAGCACTTTCTGCTCACGCTCGGTCAGCGTGCCAAGAACTTCCTGAAGCTGTTCTTTTAAAAGTGTAAATGCGGCTGCATCCGCCGGAACAGGCACATTGTCATCCTGTATAAAATCACCGAGATGACTGTCTTCTTCTTCACCGATCGGAGTTTCCAGAGAAACCGGCTCCTGTGAAATTTTTAAAATTTCTCTTACACGCTCCACCGGCATATTCATTTCTTCCGAAATTTCCTCCGGCGTAGGTTCACGGCCCAATTCCTGCAAAAGCTGTCTGCTGACACGGATCAATTTATTGATTGTTTCCACCATATGGACCGGAATCCTTATCGTCCTTGCCTGGTCTGCAATCGCCCTTGTAATGGCCTGGCGAATCCACCAGGTTGCATAAGTGGAAAATTTATATCCCTTGCGGTAATCAAATTTTTCTACGGCTTTAATGAGGCCCAGATTTCCTTCCTGAATCAAATCCAAAAACAGCATGCCGCGTCCTACGTAACGTTTTGCGATTGATACCACAAGACGAAGATTGGCCTCCGCAAGACGCTTCTTCGCTTCCTGGTCCCCCAGCTCCATGCGTTTTGCCAGCTCGATCTCCTCCTCTGCGCTTAAAAGAGGCACTTTTCCGATCTCTTTTAAATACATGCGAACAGGATCTTCAATGCTGATTCCATCCGGAACGGACAGGTCGATTTTTTCAACTTCGATTTCATCCTCTTCCGTAATTAAAATATCGTCGTCGTCATCGCTGATTCGAAGCACATCAATATTATTCGATTCCAGGCAGTCTAAAATCTTGTCAAATTCTTCCGCATTCAACTCCATTTTCTGGAAAAAATCATTGATCTCCTGATACTCCAGGATATTCTTTTTCTTTTTGGCAAATTCAACAAGTCCTCTTAATTTTTCATTCAACTTCTCGACTCTTGCCGCACCGTCCGCCATAGCTCCGTTTTCCACAGGAGATTTTGCAGCTCTACTTTTCTTTTCTTCCATGTTTCCTTCCTCTCATAGTTCGTTACTATTCTGTCCTTATTCGATAAAAATATGCAATTTTTCCAGTTGCTCCAGCTTTCTCTTATCTTCCACCAGCTTTTGCAGACCCGCTAAATCCGTTGGATCCAGGTTGTTTGAATGATAATGAATACTGTTTTGCTTAATCCGGACAACCGTCTCTTTCAGTGCCTTATCCTTATCTGCTTTTGTTGTGATTTCAGGTATCTTTGCGTTGAATAAAGAAGCAATTTCTCTCTGATCTTCTTTTTCCTCAAACATATCCGCAATTCTGGCCGGATTGACCTGACCGCCCGCCTCAAATTGCTCATACAAAGCTTTTGCGGCAACGCGGTAAATTTCTTCCGTAAAATCTTCCGGAGATATATATTTTTGAATCACAGGAAAAAGTTCCGTATTTTCGATCAGCCATGTCAGAATTAACTTCTGAGACTGTTTCATGCCGTCTTCCTTCCGCTTATTTTCATGCAGACCGGATTTTAACTTTTGCCGCGGAAAAAAGGCTCCTTCCCTGGATCCTGTGGTTAAAACAAGTTTCCGCATCTTCTCAAACCCAATCTGATATTTCGTGGCAACGGCTTCAATGTAATTATCCCTCTCCAATTCTTCCGGAAATTCCAGAAGTTTTTTGGCCGTTTCGTGAAAAAATGCCGTTTTACTCTCCGGATCGTTCAAATCATACTGCTGCTGCAACATACGGATTTCAAACAAAAAACTGTTTTCCGCCTCGTCGATCCGGTTCTGATATGCATCCGCCCCAAAAGCCTTTATAAATTCATCGGGATCTTTGCTCGGCTTCATATCTATAATTTTTGCGGTAATTCCCGCTTCTTTTAAAATAGGAATTGCGCGAAGAGCCGCCCGCACTCCGGCGCCGTCGCTGTCATATGTGATATACACTTCTTTTGTATAACGCTTAAGCAGACTTGCATGACCGCCTGTCAGAGACGTTCCAAGAGACGCCACCGCATTGTCAAATCCCGCCTGATGAAGCGCAATAACATCCATATATCCTTCACACAACAAAAGGTAAGGTCTTTTAGTCGTTCTTGCAAAATTCATGCCATAGAGATTTCGGCTCTTATCAAAAATCTTCGTCTCCGGGGAATTTAAATATTTCGGCTCTCCATCCCCCATCACGCGCCCGCCGAAGCCAATCACTTTCCCCCGTGCATCCATAATCGGAAACATAGCCCGGTTCCAGAATTTATCACATCCTCCCCTGCGCTCACTATAAGTGATCAGGCCGCTGTCTTTTAATAATTCGTCTTCATATCCTTTTTTTCTAAGGTAACGGTATAAATCGTCGCTGAACTTGTCCGAATAACCAAGCCCAAACCTGCGCATCGTCTCCTCGCTTAAGCCGCGGTTCTTAAAATAATCAAACGCCGCCTTTCCATGCGCGCTGCGCAGCAGCATATAATAATATTTGCCGGCCTCTTTGTTCACCTCCAATAGCTTTTTGCGCCTGTCATCTTCACTTTTCTTCTGAAATGACGTTTCTTCTATGGGAATTTCCACACCCGCACGCTCGGCCAGCGTCTGCATGGCCTCTGAAAAAGTAAAATTCTCATATTCCATCAAAAAGTGAAATACGTCCCCTCCGGCCCCGCACCCAAAGCAGTAATACATATGTTTTGCCGGAGTTACAGAAAAAGATGCTGTTTTCTCATTGTGAAACGGACAAAGCCCAAAATATACGCTCCCCTTTTTCTGCAATTTTACATAACCGGAAATAACATCTACAATATCATTTCCGGAACGGACTTTTTCGATCAGATCTTCCGAATAAAAGGGCATCTTCTCTTCCCCCTTTTTAATAACCGTCTACCTGCCATGCCTGGGGCAGGAAAAATTCTTCAAATTTTGTAATCGCGTACTGATCCGTCATGCCGGATATATAGTCACAGACGACGCGCTCCCTGCTTTCTCCATTATAAAGCATGTTGGTATACTTCTTTGGAATCAGTTCCATATGCTCCATATAATAATAATAAAGCTGCTTTAACAACCCCCTTGCCTTTTCCTCTTCTCCCTTGGCGACCGGATTTTTATAGACATGTTCAAACATAAAGCGGCGCAGATCATGCATTGCTTCCTCCACTTCTTCTGACATTACAATATCATTCCTGCCCATGCTGTTTGTAATTATATTATGTATCAGCGTATTTAAGCGTTCCCTTGTCGTATCGCCCAAAGTCTTTAGAAGCTCTTTGGGAATATCCTCTTTAACCATAATCTGAGCCCGTATGGCGTCGTCAATATCATGATTGATATAGGCAATTTTATCGGAAAGACGAACAATCCTGCCTTCCAGCGTATGCGGCATCGTCCTTGTCTGATGGTTTAAAATGCCGTCTCTGACCTCCCAGGTCAAATTCAGCCCCTCTCCGTTTTTTTCTAATTTCTCCACAATCCTTACGCTCTGCTCATTGTGACGAAATCCTTCCTTACACAGGGAATTGAGCACATGCTCTCCTGCATGTCCAAACGGCGTATGGCCAAGATCGTGCCCAAGCGCGATTGCCTCCACCAGATCTTCATTTAACCGCAATGCCTTTGCGATAGTCCTTGCATTTTGAGACACTTCCAGTGTATGAGAAAGCCTCGTACGATAATGATCTCCTTTCGGCGTTAAAAACACCTGCGTTTTGTTTTTCAGCCGACGAAATGCTTTACAGTGCAGTATCCGGTCCCTGTCTCTTTGAAATACCGGCCGCACGTCACACGGCTGCTCCTCTTGTTCTCTTCCTCTGGAATGAATGCTAAGCATTGCATAAGGGCTTAATGTATCCTGTTCCATCTTTTCGATCTTTTCACGAATGGTCATTTCTGCCGCCTCCCCGCCCATCTTACACTCCGGCATTAATCTGCCGGAAAAACCCTATATTATTAATTTCTGCAAAGATTTCTTTTTTCCTTTTTTTTTACATTTTTTTTGCAGCAAAAACTTTTATGGGGAAACCGAAGCATATTTCGGTTTCCCCATTATTTTTATTTCGCCGGATCCGTCACGCGGAAACGTTCTGCGCTTTCCCGGATCGCATGCAGCGCCTGTTCGGATTCTCTCGTATCTTTTGTTACGGAATCCGCAACAGCAAAAACGTCTCTTGCCTTTGCGGTAATGTCGATAGAAATAGCTCTGCCATCTTCCGCCGTCTCCCTGATATTCCCCGTTGACTCAAAAACGCCCTCCACCGCAGCAAGCAGCTTGTCCGACATCATCTTAAAATCCAATACCAGGCTGCTCATCTTCTCCGCATCGTCATTGTATAAATCTACCGTATCATTAAAAAAATCAAATCCAGAAATTACCTTGGTATCCACAAAATGCAGCATCTGTTTGGAATCCCTTTTTAAATTTCTGACGGCCGAATTTACTTCTCCCGTAATCCATTGAATATTCTCAACATTTTTCTTCGATTGCTCGGCCAATTTCCGGATTTCATCCGCAACAACGGCAAATCCTCTTCCTGCCTGTCCCGCCCTTGCCGCTTCAATGCTTGCATTCAATGCCAAAAGATTTGTCTTTTCCGTGATTTCCATAATGGATTCGGCCAGATCGGAAATCTGCTCTACAACCCTTACGTCCTCTAACGCCCGAATCAAGCTGTCTTTGATCTCATTTTGATTCTCTCTGACCAATTCCCGTTTTTCAAACGCTTCCTCCTTGGCCTCAATTGCCCTTGAACAAATAACGTTAATATCTGTCGCGCCGTCTTTTATGCGATTTTCTATATTTTCTTTGGCCTGCCGGATTTCTTTTGACAGACAATTCATTTCATCTGCAAGATTTAGCGTTTCTTCCATAGAAGAAACCAACGCGCGGGCTTTGGCCGAAACGTCTGTCATTTCACTGTGCAGCTCGCCGATATGTACGCGAACGCCTTCCTCACTCCCCGCTGCCACAGCCGCTTTGTCCTGGATGCCGGTCACCATTTCACAGACGCCGGTCCGTATTTCTTCGAGATATTTGGCCAATTCCATAAAGTCCTCGCCGCATCCGGTCATCTTTAGATCCGCTCCCGCCGAAAAATCCCCTTCCGCCATCGCGGCAAGCGTCCTTTCCACTTTTTTGAACGGCTCGGTAATAGAACGAATCGTAAACGCCAGAATACTCATCGCTAACAGCATAAGTATCATACACACTGCAAAGAATATAATTTTCTGCGCCATAAAGGACTGAATTTCCTGACCCACATATGCCGCCGCTTCATTGTATATCTCATTCATTCCATATATTCCAAAAAAGAGACTGCACAACATAAAAAGAAGAACAATTGCCCCAAATAAATACAATTTTTTCCGTATTTTATAATTCCTCATACTTTTATGCCTCCACCTGCATTTTATACCCAAATATTTTCCAGTAACATAATTTTACATTATACTGCCAAAAAGCTGCGTGTCAAGAGGCTCTTGCCAATCAGCATGCATTTTCAGCGGATGCGTTCAAATGCGGTCTTCGCAGCCGCCATTTAACAATTCATCGCAGCTGGTATCAAATACTTTTGCAAACGCCTCTTTACCATATATTTCCGTTATTTTAGGGACTCCCCCTCCTGATTTCTCACTGATATGCAATTGCAAAAATATCTCCGACAACTTTTCATTCACAGGCACAGACTCCCCCAGATAAAAGCCTTCCATTGTCTGTGCGGGCGGTAGAGAACCTCTTGATAAGATTTCTATCCTGTCAGAAAAAACGGAAATCATCGGCTCGTTTCCCTCTGTCCATTTGTTATGATATTGTCAATATTGGTTGAATGTCGTCCCAACTATTTTATCCGTTGATAGCTTTTCAATCTTTTCTTCCTCTTTTGCAACTTTGTATTCCACAACTGTCAGGTCATGATTTTTGCTTTTTTCTTTTCCCTTCTTGAACTTCCTGCCACCGTAAAAACATCCTGCCGGACAGCGGCAAGAAAAGCACCGGAGTTAGAGGGTTTCCACTTCCACACATTAAGACATACTTACACGACGAACCTGTTATCAAACGGGGCACAGCCAAAAGACATGCAGGAGCTTTTAGGACATTCGGACGTAAGCACAATCATGAATATCTATGCACACGCCACAAGGGAGACGAAGCGGTGATTCCGCTAAACTTTTGGATAAGGTTGTGGGAATGAATTAAGCAATGAAAACTGAATAACAAAAACTTTCCCTTGTAGCTTGCCAATAAGGGCAAAAAACAAGGGAAAAGGATACATATTTTAAAGTTAGGCATGCCGCAAAGCGTTGAAAATAAAGGAAAGTTAAGGCAGTTAGTAGACAAACTGGAAATTGTCGGGTTTTTGTGCAGAAAAAGATCAATTTTATCGTTATTATTTTTTTATTAATTTCTTTTTTAATATATTATGCTGCATTACAAGCCAAGCTATTTCTCCCAAAATTACCGAAATAAATAAAATCATCTGCACTACAATGTAATCATATTTCTCAATAAAATAAACAAAAACAGAAAGTGTTAGAAAAAGCATACCTCCGTATATGATTAAATTTTTACCATGTTTGTGATTCCACTCCAATACATCTGTCAATTCATCTTCGCCTGGTGGTTTCTCACCTGTATTCAGAGATACAGGTTTTTCAGAATTATATTGCCTGATACCAAGCGCTACAAAAATTAGTGATACTAAAAAAGTGATTACCAAATATATTACTGTTTCTGCCATATAATCCTTCCCTTTCGTCGATGTAAAAGTCCCAATTTAATTATATCATACTTTCATTGTAACATCTTCTGTACAGAATTTAAACTGTTTTTTGAGAAGATCGCGAATAAAAATATAATAATATTACTTATGTTCCTGCCATTTACACTCGGTTATTTCCATGTTTGAAAATATGGCTTTGAACGAAGAATTTTCGGGGCTGCAAGCATATATTCCGAATACGATTTCTTCTGTGCCTTTCCACATATGGCAGATGCGCATTTGTTTAAATGTTATGCCGTCTAAACTACATTCTATGCAGTAATCGCTTTCACGTCTGCTAAAACGATACCACATCTCTTTTATATCTGCGGAAATATCTGATGTAGCCCAATCTGAATATCCATGATTGGTAACAACACTCCCCAATCTTTGATATTCTTCATTTTCATATTCGACAGAAGCCTTTAACCAGTTTTCACTGTCTAAATACATAGCTATTCCGCATTGGTCAAAACGGTGTTTGCTTTCAAAACGGGTTTTTACAACGAAAGAAAAATATTTATCAGTTGTCCTTGTCTGCAAGACAGGCGCATTATCATTTTGAAAACCATAATATGTACGCTGCCATAAGTCCGTTCCAGGTTCTGTAATTATTTCAACATAATCTTGTGAAATTACAGATTGCTTTGGCTCTCTAACCCAAAGCAGGTTTTCTTTCAAAAATTCACTCATACTTAATCTCCAACACTGATTTATGCTTTGATTTTGTTTTATCAAACTCTCAAAAATTATATCATAATATAACAAGAAAAACAATTATATTCAGTGTTCCGGCACGGCGCAAAAAATTATAAATTCAATTTCAAAATAGCATATTTTCAAAAAAAATGGAAAAACCTTAGTAAAATCACAATGTCATTAATTTAAGGAATTTTTTACATTTACAATTGTAAAAGGTTCCTTTTTTCTGTATTTTTA
>CAJUJL010000066.1 GCA_910586725.1 uncultured Lachnospiraceae bacterium
ATACCGCGCTGTCCCTCTAAAATCGTGTCCAGCTGTTCAAACTGTGTCATGCTGTTACTTCCTTTCGTGCTACCATTATACACGATTGTAGCACGAAAGGAAATAGCGGCAAAAAGAAAAAAATCAGGATCTCCGTACGACAACGCCCCTATGGAAAGGCATTTCAACACACTGAAAAATGAATGCGTCAATCTGTACTTCCTTTTCGGTCACGTTCATGAACCAGGCGCAGGACATAACGGAACAGTCAGGGCAGCAAACGCCTTAGAATAGATAAAGGCTCTGCTGTTTTTTTAATCATGCGACAGCGTTTTTGAAAATACATCTTGACGTTTGCCTGCGCATGGTGTATTATCTATATGACTAATATAGTATTTTGAGTCATACAAGGGAGAAAACGATATGGCAAAAAGTTTTACAAAACGAGAAAAAGAAAACATCAAAAGAAGTTTACAGGAAGCCTGTAAGCAGAGTTGGACACAGTATGGCTATAAGAAAACAAGTGTCGATGACCTTTGCAAACAGGCAGGAATCTCAAAAGGGGCATTTTATCTGTTCTTTGAATCGAAAGAGGCGCTCTTTTGCGAGGTATTGTGTTTTGTACAGGAACAAATCTGCAATGCGGCATCAGAGGTAATTGAAAAACACCAAAATAAGTATGGTGTTGCAAAAGCCTTAAAGCTCATTTATCGGGAATATGATAAAAACAATTTTCTGTACGATTCGAACAGTACGGATTTTACAATTTTGACGAACAAGTTATCAGAGGAACAGGCAAAAAAAATCGAAAAATCCAATCAAATGAGCCAACATCTTTTTTTCAGCCAGCCGTATTTGAAATTTAAAGTTGATGCAGATTTTGCAATGTCCGTTATTTACTCGCTAATTATGAATATCAAAAATAAAGATATTCTTCCACACAATCATATAGAAACCTTTGATTTTATGGTCGACCATTTGATTGACAGTTTGTATGAATAGCAGGAGGCTGTCAAAAGCCGTTGTTCCAATGATTCAAAATGGATGGAGGTAAAAAATGAAAACAGAAGTTATAAAGAAAAATAATACAGAGGCCGCAGTTGTAAGCAGTGATGAACTGCTGATTACAGACGTCCAGTCGGCATTGGATTTGATTATGACAATAAAATATGAAACAGGCTGCACAAATATTGCCGTAAACAAAGAAGCGATTGTAAACGATTTCTTTGTCCTGAGTACTTGTCTGGCAGGAGAAATATTGCAAAAGTTCATCAACTATGGCGTGAGATTTGCTGTATACGGCGATTTTTCAAATTATACCAGTAAGCCGTTAAAGGATTTTATAGATGAGAGCAATAAAGGAAAAGATATTTACTTTCAGTCTGCCGCTTCCCTTGCGGTTGACAAACTCACCGGATGTGCCTAGAACAAAAAAGACAGCCCGAACGCTGATTTACAGGAGGCAGCTTGCAATTCAGACAGACGCCCTGAAAGACAGCTCCCTTTTTCTTTTTTCGGCTGCGGAAAGTAACGCGTTAATCCATCTTCCGTGGGATGTCCTTTGAATGCTGTGGAATGATCAGCAGCACATAGAGAACAAATACATTCCCCTGCGTCTCAATACTCATGGCGCCTCCATACTTTTCAGCAACTGTTTTTACATTTGATAAGCCCGTTCCTTTTTTAAACGCGCCTTTTCCATGGAAGCTGTTTCGGACTTCCATCATAAAAAAATCTCCCTGTATACGCCCGGACACATGGATGTATTTCTCTGCATCGGCTCCAAGGTCTTTACAGGCATGGATTGCATTATCCAAAGCATTTGAGAGGACAATGCAAAGATCAATATCCCGCAGACCGCAAGGATATGGCAAAAAGAGAGAGCAGCTCACGTCTATCCCCATATTTTTTGCAATCCCCAATTTATTTCCCACCAGAATATCCGCTGCCGGATTATTGGTACCGCAGGGAAACGACATTTCTTCCGCCATATCCTCCATATCCTCAATATAGCCTGCGGCCTCCTCCTGTTTTCCGCTTTTTAAAAGCTTTTTCACCACTGCAATGTGGTTTCTTATATCATGGCGAAACGATTTTGTCCTGTCATAACGCATCTTCGCTTCCTCCACATACTGATTCAGGAAATGCTCTTCCTGTTCCAATAACGACAATTCTGTGTCAAGACGGAACGCCCGCAGAAGTTTCTGATACACAAACAAAACGCAAAACAAACTGAAAAGCCCCAGAAAAGGAATGACAAACAGATACCAGTGACGAAACAGATAACCCGTAAATCCATCGTCCGCCAGGACCTCCTGCCGGGATTCAAACGCAATCGAACTGATATACTCACCCATAATAAATATCATCAGTATCGGAATGAAAACCAGAAAGATTTGCTGCATTTCCGCTGCGGTATGGCAGGAAAAATAACGATACACCATAAAATAACAAACCCCTGTCAACGCCAGCGACGCGGCCTCGCCAGACAGCATGACCGCGACGCCGGCCGTACTATGGAAAACGGCGGGCCTCCACGCGTACAGAAAAAACGTCAGGGAATTCACAATCTCATAACAGAGCAGCATGATTTCAGCCGTCAGAACCGCATACAAAACAGAAGCCTTAAAACCCGCGCGGCAGACAAAAATTCCGTATGCCATAAGAAGAAAGACAAGCGCCGCAAAGCCAAGTATCGTTCCATCCGGAACAAAATCGTTGACAATCACAGCGCCTGTGGCAAACAGCAAATAAAAAGGAGGCCATACTTTCTTCTTCAGGATTTTTGAAAGGAAATAAAACTGAGCCGAAATCTCTGTAACGCCCATAACATAAATATTGAAAAAATCGAAATACTCTGCCATTTGACACCCCATACGTAAAACCTCTTACCTGTTCTTCATATACTGCAAAACCACATTGGAAAACTCTTTGATTCGCAGACGTGATACAGGAATTTCTTTCCCATTATCCATATATGCAATCCCGTTCTTATATCCTTTCAAATGCTTCAGATTGATGAGATAGCTCCTGTGGCACCGGAAAAAATAATCTTTCAGTTTCGCTTCCAGATGTTCCATCCGCTCATAATAATCAATGATTTCCGAGGAAACCAGGTTCAAATATATTTTCCGGTCTATGCTCTCACAAAAAACAATCTCATCCTTGGGGATAATGCATCCCTCATATCCCTTTTTCACAAACAGACTGTCTTCGCAGTCATTTTCCATGGAAGCGCAAAGACGCTTCATTGTTTTCTCAAACTGCTTCTCTTCCACCGGCTTGACCAGGTAATCGTAGGCCTGCACCTCAAAAGACTGAAACACCATCTCTTTCAGCACCGTTATAAAAATCAAAAATCCCCGGAATTTGTCTGCTCTCAGCCTCCTTGCCGCTTCCATGCCGTCTATGCCCTGCATCTGAATATCCAAAAACAGGATGTCTATCCGCCCGTTGTATTTCAGCAGTTCTTCGCCGCCGGAAAACGTCCGGATACTGATTTCCCTGTTCTTTTTACGGAAAAAATCGGAGGCCATTGACTTTATATGATCGGACATATGTTTTTCATCATCGCAGATTACAATATGAATCAACGGGACACCTCCTCTTCATAGTAAATCCGGCGGCAAAACACAAATGTTTGCCGCCGCCACAGACATACATTTTATTATAGTCTGTCTAAAATATCAAATTTATTGCCGTGAAATGTTTCTCTGCCGCCGCCAAATGTTCCGTCTGTACAGCTCCAGAAGTTTTTACATTTTATGCCGTCCGCTTAATCTTCCAGGCGAAGCCTTTCTACAATCGTCTGCTTTGCCAAACTTCGATAACAAAACAGCGGCAGCAAAATCCCAAAGGCGGCAAACACAGGAATTACAACGATGACAGGCAGCAGCGTAAAGCGATACGTAAAAAACCAGAACATGCCGCCGACTACGGTTTTAACCAAATATCCCAGCGCAAAACACAGGACCGCAGAACATACGACGGCAAATATTCCATAGAGCAATCCCTCGCAAATCAGCATCCGCTTCAACTGCTTTCCCGTCATTCCGATTGACTGCAGCATGGCAAACTCTCTCTTTCGCACAGAAATGGAAGTCAGAATCGCATTGAAAAAATTCAAAACGCCAATCAGTCCAATGATAAAACTAAGACCCGCGCCAACAATCAAAAACATCGTTCGATACCCGTCAAACGCCTCCGTATAGCGGCTTTTTGACTCAAAGTCAAGGACGGGATTGACACGCTCCGTATAATTTTGTAAAAAGTTTTGCATAGACGACAGATTTTCTTTCTCCGTGTTAAATAAATAAGACATCACATCTGCGCTCTTTCTGTCTCTTTGATAGACGTCCGCATTTAAAACAAACTGATGATCTCCGTAAAAGCGGTAGCCCATGGCCTGTTTTACCGTAACACAGGCAGCCACTTCATAAGAAACATCCTGATATTCCTTCTCTTTCGCAACGATTTCCCCCTCATAAACATCAACCTGATCCTCCGGAATCACCTCGCCTGTTTTCACATCCAGATATTCCCATTCATAAACATAGCGGACTTTCACGGTATCCCCTACTTTTGCCCACTGCGATCCTTCGATCGCCGCGCCATAATCATCTCCCGTATAAACGGCTGCAATTGCATTTTTTTCAGAATCATATAAATCCGCAATGTCTCCCTCAAAAACATTCAGCTGGCTCAAAGGATACTCCTCCATACCGTAAAACGCCGCGTTAATCTTAACTTTGCCGTCCGCGTCGCGCTCTTCTTCCGCCAGCATTTCTTCTAACATCTCAGGCTCCATTCCACGATAATACTCGCGGTATAAATCCTCCGTGACATATTCCATAACGCCAAGGCGGTTTGCATAAATGCGTCCGCTCTCGGTAATTCCCCCCTCTGCTTCTACGGCGGCAATGTCCTCCTGCGGCACTGCCTCTTCGGAGCCTTGATAATGATACTGAAAATAAGCGGCGTCTCCTAAGATAAAGTCCGAAACCACCCATTTTTCCAGAAATTTGTCCATGTCAAATCCTAAAGCAAACGTATAGGTAGCCTGTAAAAGCACAACTGCCAGAGACAGGGAAATAACCACAAGAAATGTTTTCTTTTTGTTTCTTCCAAGGTTCGCCCGCGCCATCCGAATCACATTTGTCCTGCCGCTTTTTCGTTTTTTTATTTTTTTCCCACATAAAACGTCCGTATAACGAACCGCTTCCACCGGAGATACTTTGGACGCCATTCTGCCGGGCTTAGCGCAGGAAAGAAGCACGGTAGCCAGTGAAAATGCCGCTGCTCCGATAAAAATTCCCGGACGAAACACCTGATATGTTTTACTGTTATTCATAGAAGATATGATAAGAGGCGCTAAAATTATCCCGGAGCAATAGCCAAGCACAAGCCCAATGGGAATTCCCAAGACAGAAAGCAAAATACCCTGGCGGCGGATCATCCTTTTGATTTGTTTTGCGGTGGTCCCGATCGTCTTTAGCAGTCCGTAAAAACGAATATCCCCGCTGACCGATATTTGAAAAATGTTATAAATAATCAAATATCCGGTCATAACAATCAAAAAAATAAAAACTGCAGACCCGACAATCATTTCAACATCATATTTTTCCGACATCTGCGCCGCCGTGTAACCCCAATTGACCCCAATGCCAATATAATTTTCTTTCATGCGATCTTCTGCCTGATACCCGTGACTGCCTAAAATTTGCAGCAAATCCTGTTCGATGTGCCGACTGCTGTCGAAAAGAACATCCAAAGACCAGGTTCCCGTTGCGTTCGCATCGTCCGTAAAGTCCACCGGATGTTCCGTTACTACTGCATCCACATAAGATTTCGAAACAATCGCCATGCTTGCGGAACTGGCCGCGTCAAATTCCCACCAGCCGGAAAGCACAAACGTATCGGTAATCTCTTCTTTGTTTTCACCGCCGATTTCATAGGTCATAGTAATCTTTCTGCCGATTTCCGGTTCGATTCCAAGACATTTGAGCGCCCTGGTATCACAGGCAATCTGCTTTGTGCCCTCCTGCGGCTCTGCGCCGTATTCGGGAGTGCAAAAGCTATATTTGCAGTAATTCTCGTCCATATAAGATATTTCCGCATGGACTTTACGAAATTCTTCCCCCGCTGCTCTGCCAAGCATCAGACGGCTGCCCGATTCCCGTATCCCGTCGTCTTGTTCCAATAATTCTTTTTGCTCTAACGTCAGATTCTTAAATCCGCCATGAAAGCTGCTTCCCACCTGACGAAACGTCTGCTGTTCCGAAGTATAAAGCATCGTTTCCGTAATGGTAAAAAGAGCTGTAAACAACAATGTTGTCAAAGCAATCGCAAACACGGCAACCATATTTCGCACACGATTTGTCTGCAGGCTTCTTTTTGATAATTTCGCAATGATTTTTTGGCTTCTCACCCGAATCATTCCTGCTCACCTCCCAAAATCCTGCCATCCTCAATGCGGATCATGCGGTCGGAAAGCTGCGCAATTTCTTCGTTGTGCGTAATCATAACAATTGTCTGGCCAAATTTCTGACTGGTAACTTTGAGAAGTCCCATCACATCCTGGCTGGTGCGCGTGTCCAGGTTTCCCGTCGGCTCATCCGCCAGAATAATCGCGGGCTTTGCAGCGAGAGCCCTTGCAATCGCCACTCTCTGCTGCTGGCCGCCGGAAAGCTGGCCGGGCAGATTATTCAGCTTACTTTCTATGCCAAGGGTCTTTATAATCTCCGAAACATAGTTTTCGTCAATCGTATTTCCATCCAGCTGAATTGGCAATACAATATTTTCATAGACATTTAAGACAGGGACCAGATTATAATTTTGAAAAACAAAACCTATTTTTCTGCGCCTAAAAATCGTAAGCGCCTCATCCTTTAATGTGAAAAGGGATTTACCGTCTACCATCACATCTCCCGCTGTCGGACGGTCCAAACCGCCTAACATATGCAAAAGCGTTGATTTTCCACTGCCGGAAGTACCGACAACCGCAATAAATTCCCCGCGCTCTACGTCAAGGTTCACG
The DNA here is from genome assembly GCA_910586725.1 of uncultured Lachnospiraceae bacterium. Lineage (GTDB taxonomy): Bacteria > Bacillota > Clostridia > Lachnospirales > Lachnospiraceae > Roseburia_B. The sequence goes on from CAJUJL010000066.1 coordinate 7,016, forward strand.
CACCGCAGCGCATAAACGGCTGTTTCTCCGGACCCATACACTTTCTGCAAATTTTTTGTCTCTAATATCGTCATTCTTATGTCCTCCTGTTTGTATCTTTTTTCTGTGATACTAATCATAAGGCATAAATCTTTCCAGATTCTTTCCGGACAAATGAAAATCTAACGGTTTTGTAAGATTTCATCTGCCGGATGATTCCGTTTTTACAAGATATACGAAAAAAGAACTTCCTTTTCCTGGTTTCGACTTTACTCTGATATATCCGCCTTCTTTTGCAACAATTTCTCTGGCCAGAAACAGTCCGATTCCAACGCCCTCCTGATCGCTGACTGCATGCGAACGGTAAAATCTCCCGAAGATTTTTGCCGTTTCCTCCTCCGGTATGCCAATTCCGGTATCCTGTATGGCGATTCTGATAAACATTTCCGTATCGAAAAGATCTATGGCGATTTTACCTCCCTGCGGCGTATATTTCACAGCATTGTCCACAATATTACAGACTGCCTCTGCCGTCCATTTCCGATCGAAACAAGCGTACAAATCTTTCGGCTCAAAATAAAGCGCTATCTTTTTTTCTTTTGCTCCCGACTCAATCTGGGCAATTACTTCTTCCATCAAATGAGAAACATTATTTTTGACGGGACGAAGCGCAAGCGCTCCCGTTTCCAATCGGGAAATTTTTACCAGAGATCCAATCAGAAAATTTAGTTTTTCAGCCTGACGCTTCAACTGCTCAGTACATTCCCTGCTGTCTCCCCGCAATTCCTTTTCTGACAGCAATTGGGAATAAAGCAGAATATTCGCAACAGGCGTCTTTGTCTGATGAGAAATATCTGCAATCAGTTCTTTTATTTTTTCCTTTTCCCGGTTTAAATTCTGTGCAGATACTTTTGATGAGGCAAGATAATGCGCCAGCTTCCCCTCCACAGAGGAGCGCATGCTTTCGTCGTACACTTCCTCCCGAAAGCTTCCCGCAATCGCTTCTTCAAGCATGCGATTCATCTGTTCCATCATTTTCCGCATCTGGTATCTGACGCCGCATACCCAAACGGCTGCCGCCGCGCATACAAAAACAGCCGTCATGCAAAAAAAACAGTTCTCTGTGCGTCATTTGGTTACACCTGCCCAAACGTAGCCGATGCCGTAGACCGTTTTTATATACTGCGGTTTTGCCGGATTGTCCTCCAGCTTATCCCGCAGCCGCTTCACCGTGACAGAAAGCGCATTTTCATCTACATAATCGGCTCCGTCCGTCCAAATTCTGTCGATCAGCCGGCTTCTTTCCATAGTAATTTGGGGATGGTTTACCAGCAGTTTGAGCAATTTCTGCTCTGTTTTGCTTAGCTCGATTTCCAGGCTTCCTTTATAAAATTTCATATTTGAAAAATCAAAGGAAAAATTATCCAGCCGCATCTGCGTTTCTGTCTGTTCGCTTTTCGTCCGAAGCCTGGCGTTTACCCTTGCCCGCAGCACCGCCAGACTGAACGGTTTTGTCACATAATCGTCTGCCCCCGACTCCAATCCCACCACAATATCTGTCTCCATATCATTTGCCGTCAGCAAAATCACAGGCATCCGGGATTTCTTTTTCACTTCTTTTAAGAGATCCATTCCGTTTCCATCCGGCAAATTGACATCTAAAATCATAAGATCGCATACATTCTGCCCAAGCTTCTCTTTTGCTTCTTTCATAGTCTCGCATGACACAAAAGATAATTCACTTGATTTTAGAGCCATGCAGATACCATTGTTCAGCGCTTTATCATCCTCAACAATTATAATTTTCTTCATTTTATACTGCCTTTCCTGTTGCTTTCCGCTATTTATTGTATCAGGATGGCTTTGTTTTCACAAGCGTTGCGCTTTAAGGATTTCCTTTCAGTTTACCCGAATCTCCAACTCGCATTCTCCTTTTACTGCAATACACAACAATCGCCTGTCTGACAAAATCAGCAGTTCCATGACCACCCACTTTATCAATATTGTTCCTGAATCGTTCATCACATACATACATTTCACCCAATCCACTAAGAATTTCATCGGTGCATTCATAGTAGTGATCGGTTATAAATTTCTGTAATGAAGCGATTTTGTTTTGTACTTCGTCAGTATTCGGAGTTAAATGTTTTAGTTCTCCTAATCCGGAAAACATTGTCAGCAGTTCGTTTGCAATCCTGCTATAAGTATCTCCATTTCGAGCAATATCCTTTTCTTTGCACTCTTGATACGCTTTGGTATTGCCCCACTTTGCTTTTACTTCCTCCTCATACTTTTCAATTTCACTTCTGTCGAAAACATCAAAATTCATTACTTTCACTCCTTTTTTTTGAATTTCACGGGCAAAGGCAATAAGTTCCCCAATGTGTTTATATTGTAATTCTAACAGTTCAATTTGATGAGCGATTACTTCTGACTGGTCAAAATCAGGACTGTTAAGAATCGCTTTGATTTCTTTTAAGGGAAACTCTAATTCACGAAACAACAAAATATTTTGCAAACTGCTAAGCGCTGTATCGTCATACATTCGATAGCCCGCTTCCGTTACTTTTGTAGGTTTCAAAAGCCCAATTTCATCATAATAGTGAAGTGTGCGGGCAGTGATGCCCGTCAATTTAGCAACCTCATGGACACACATAAGTTTTTTAGTCATTTCAAAAATCCTCCGCTCTGATTTTTATAATGATAAACTATTACGTTACGTCAAAGTCAAGTGTTTTCCCGAAAAAAAATAACGACAGAGCATTTTACCCTTATCGCCCACCCTTGAAATTGAAATGTATATGATCTGGAAAAAATACCAGG
>CAJUJL010000067.1 GCA_910586725.1 uncultured Lachnospiraceae bacterium
CAAAGAGCTGGAGTAATTTTATATCTGACCGCGTTATTATTTGGCGCTTACGTTTGGGATAGAATCCTTTGAAAAAACCACGAAAAAAGGGGAAAACTCTCAAATGAATTTTCCCCTAATCGTTAAAGATAGATTTTACAAACGAAATCCTCAAAGCGGTTCGCCTTTGTGTACTCCGGACGATGTGCCATGAAATCATTCACATCAGCTCTGGTTATCAGATACTCCGTAAAGTACATATATTTGTAATCTACTTTCCTACATTGTTTATCGCCGCCTGAGCCGCCGCCAACCTGGCAATTGGCACTCTGAATGGTGAACAGGATACATAATCCAAACCAATCTTATGACAGAATTCCACAGAAGACGGATCTCCTCCGTGCTCTCCGCAAATGCCAATATGAAGCTTATCATTCACCGGCTTGCCAAGCTTAATCGCCATTTCCATCAACTTGCCGACGCCTGTCTGGTCAAGTTTTGCAAATGGATCATTTTCAAGTATTTTTGTATCGTAATAAGCCGTTAAGAACTTGCCGGCATCGTCACGGGAGAACCCAAACGTCATCTGAGTCAGATCGTTTGTGCCGAAACAGAAGAAATCCGCTTCTTTAGCAATTTCATCTGCCGTAAGAGCCGCACGCGGAATCTCAATCATGGTTCCGACTTCGTATTCAAGGTCAACTCCGGCCGTTTTGATTTCAGCATCGGCTGCTTCCACAACTGCTTTTTTTACAAACTTTAACTCATTCTGCTCACAAATTAACGGAATCATAATTTCCGGTCTTACCTTCCAATCCGTATGCGCTTTCTGCACATTGATCGCGGCGCGGATTACAGCTTTCGTCTGCATTTTGGCAATTTCCGGATAAGTTACCGCAAGACGGCATCCCCTGTGTCCCATCATCGGGTTAAATTCGTGAAGTGAAGCTATAAATGCCTTGATCTCTTCTACCGGTTTTCCCTGAGCAGCCGCAAGTTTTTTAATATCTTCTTCTTCCGTAGGAACAAACTCATGAAGCGGCGGATCTAAGAAACGAATCGTAACCGGATTCCCTTCCAAAGCTTCGTACAAAGCTTCGAAATCGCTCTGCTGATACGGAAGAATCTTTTCAAGAGCAGCTTCCCGCTCTTCTACCGTATCGGCGCAAATCATCTCGCGGAATGCCGCGATTCTGTCTTCCTCAAAGAACATATGCTCCGTACGGCAAAGACCAATGCCTTCCGCGCCAAGCTCACGGGCCTTCTTCGCATCTGCCGGCGTGTCTGCGTTCGTGCGAACCTTTAATCTGCGGAATTTATCCGCCCATGCCATAATTCTTCCAAATTCTCCTGCAATTACGGCATCCACCGTAGGAATAATGCCGTCATAAATATTTCCTGTGGTACCGTCAAGAGAAATCGCGTCTCCCTCATGGTATTCTTTTCCGGACAGCGTAAATTTCTTATTTTCTTCATCCATATTGATGTCGCCGCATCCGGATACGCAGCAGGTTCCCATACCGCGGGCAACTACGGCCGCATGGCTTGTCATTCCGCCGCGGACCGTTAATACGCCCTGCGCGGCCTTCATTCCGGTAATGTCTTCCGGAGACGTCTCAAGACGAACCAGTACGACTTTTTCTCCCCGTGCATTCCAGCTCTCCGCATCCTCCGCTGAAAATACAATTTTACCGCATGCAGCGCCAGGAGAAGCGCCAAGGCCTTTCCCTACCGGAACCGCCGCTTTTAATTTTTCGGCGTCAAACTGCGGATGCAGCAGCGTATCTAAATTACGCGGATCAATCATGGCAACCGCTTCTTCTTCCGTACGCATTCCTTCATCCACAAGATCACAGGCAATTTTTAAAGCCGCCTGCGCCGTTCTCTTGCCGCTTCGCGTCTGGAGCATATAAAGCTTCTTATTCTCTACGGTAAACTCCATATCCTGCATATCACGATAATGATCTTCTAATTTCTGGCAAACTTCTTTAAACTGCGCAAACGCTTCCGGGAATTCCTCTTCCATCTTCGCAATCGGCATCGGCGTACGAACGCCGGCCACAACATCTTCGCCCTGGGCATTGATCAAAAATTCACCCATCAGCTTCTTCTCACCGGTCGCCGGATCTCTTGTAAACGCAACGCCGGTACCGCAGTCGTCTCCCATGTTTCCAAACGCCATGCTCTGTACGTTTACCGCTGTTCCCCAGGAATACGGAATATCATTGTCGCGGCGGTATACGTTTGCACGCGGATTGTCCCAGGAACGGAATACGGCTTTGACCGCACCCATCAGCTGCTCTTTCGGATCATCCGGAAAAGCCTGTCCGATTTTTTCTTTGTATTCTGCTTTAAACTGTCCGGCCAGCTCTTTTAAATCTTCTGCCGTAAGCTCAACGTCAAATTTAACGCCTTTTTTCTCCTTCATTTTATCAATGAGTTCTTCGAAATATTTCTTGCCGACTTCCATTACAACGTCGGAGTACATCTGAATAAATCTTCTGTAGCAATCCCATGCCCAACGGGGATTGTTGGACTTCTCCGCAATTACGTTTACTACTTCTTCGTTTAAGCCCAGATTCAGGATGGTATCCATCATACCCGGCATAGATGCCCGCGCTCCGGAACGAACGGATACGAGAAGAGGATTTTCACTGTCTCCAAATTTCTTGCCGGTAATCTCTTCCATCTTTACAATGTACTGATTTATCTGGCCTTGAATTTCCTCATTAATTTCACGGCCGTCTTCATAGTACTGCGTACAGGCTTCCGTCGTAATTGTAAAACCCTGAGGCACCGGAAGTCCAAGGCTTGTCATTTCAGCCAGGTTTGCGCCTTTGCCCCCAAGAAGCTCTCTCATATTCGCATTTCCCTCGCTAAAAAGGTAGACCCATTTGTTTGCCATTTTGCTTTCTCCTCCTATTTTCATATAATCAAGTACTGTACATACTTTTATTTTACCATAAATTTCTATGAAATCAATCATTTTCACAGTGTTTTCCATATTTTCAGAATATTTTCGCATCCGCTTTAGCAAATCATTCTGCCAGTTACAAAATCTCATTGCAAAGAGCTGCGCAATAAGATGATTGTTCATTGTGCAAAAAGCAAAGCGTAACCCTCCTGCCCAAACAGGCGTTACGCTTTGCTCTTCTGTACTTCTGCCCCAAATCTGAATTTTATTGAAAAATTTTGTCTTTATCTGGTAAACAGCGCTGTTGTCACACTTATTATAAAGACGCCACTTTTACCTTTCCAGTTAATCCCTTCTGGCGGAACAACCTTTTATATGCCGCCACTTTGCTTTTGGGAACTTTGATGATTGCTTTAGCGGGCATTCCTTTGAACGCTTTTTTGGCCAGTCCTTGTGCCGTTAATTTTCTGCCTTTTATGGTAAGCGTCTTTAGCTGCTCACAATTGTAAAATGCGTTCGAACCAATTTTTGACACTTTTAGCGGAAGCGTTAGTTTTTTGATTTTACCGCATCCGGAAAAAACATTGCTTCCCAGTTTTGTTACATTCTTTCCCAGTTCTATGGAAGAAAGATTTTTACATCCGGAAAACGCTTTATTTCCGATCACCTTCACATGATTCCCAATCACAATTTTCGTAATATGTTTATTGTTACGGAATGCTCCTGCAGAAACGGAAGTTACTTTACAGGAATCTCCTTCTTCCGTTTCAATCCTGTCAGGAATTTTTACATTTGCCGCTTTTTTATTGACCGGTTCAATATACTCCACTTCTGCTTCATTTCCATTTACGGCCGTCACTTCGTATTCTGCTAACCGGTCCTCATCGTAAACAATATCGCCTTCTGACAAAAATTCCTCTTCTTCTTTTGCTTTTTCATCCTCTTTTGTTTTTTCATTCTCTTTTGTCTCTTCTCCGATTTCATCCCCTTCCGTATCATCCGGCCCTGTCTCTTGTGGAGGAATCAACTCTGTATGGCTGGTTTTACATACCATACAGGTAAACAGTCTTTCTCCCGCATCTGTTTTTGTCGGCTCTCTGGTTATGATTCCATCATCCCACTCATGTCCAGGCCGTTCCACCATTTCTGTATAAGCGTCTCCGCAAATACAAGAATATCTTATTTCCCCATCTTCCACACAAGTCGCAGACGTCACAATTTCTTCTGTATAATTGTGCGTATGCGTCTCTTCTGAATCTGTCCTGACCGGAATTAATTCCACCCTTGAACTATCGCACGTTTTACAGGTAAATGTTTTGATTCCTTTTTCTGTATGCGTCGGCTCTATTAAAATGACGCCGGTATCCCAGTCATGTTCGGTTTGCTCGGTTTCTGTTCCACTCTCCAATTTTATTCCACAGTCTGCGCAGTAGGTGTCTCCTGTATATCCGGCTTCCATGCAAGTCGCTTCTTTCTGGTAACGCGTTTCTGTATTTTTATGCCCGCCTTTTGGCATAATCTCTAAAGGCTTTATGACGATGCCGCATACGGAACAATAACTCCATTGTGACATTCCAACGGTAACGCAGGTTGCAGGGCTCTCTTCTTCCACTACGGCGTCATGAGGCAGCTTCTCTGTCCTTTCCGTATAAGAATCTCCGCAGGAACAAATATACTGCTTCTCCCCTTCTTTCGCGCATGTCGCCTGTTTGGTAAGTTTCTCTGTATAACGGTGCGTATGACCGGATTCTGTTTCCGCTTCCTGTATCGTCACCGTTCGATGTCCCAATAACGTATCGTCCTGATTGCTTCCAATATCTGTCGCATAAATATAAATTTCCTGTCTGCCTCTTTTTCCGGTAACTATTGTTTCATCAAAACCATGGTAATTTCCAGCTCCTACGTGAATATCCCCCACATCCGTCCGTTCCTGGTCTGCCAAAATCGAATAGCAGGACGCACCGCTTCCCGCCGGACCGCCAATATAAACCTGAAGTGAAACGGATTGTGTAAATGCGTCTCTGTCAAATGCCCATCCGGTTACACGTACGCTTCCTTTCCCGTCAAATGCAAGATCAAAGGAACCCTCGGGTGAATGGCCTTGTTTAATTTCAACGGTTTTTGTTGCAAACATAGGGTTTGTTCTTCCATTGATTCCTATCGCATAAAAATACAGTGTCTGTGTTCCGGAAAGATTCGTCTTTATCACGTCCGAAAATCCATGGTAATCCCCTTTACCGCCCGCGCCTACATCTTTGCGCTCCTTATTTGCTCTCACGCCTCCAAGCAGCTTACCGGAACCTGCCGGACCTCCGGCGTAAACATGCACATCCAGGGACTGCGTATAATCGTTTGGATCATATGCCCAGCCGCCGATCGTGATGCTGTCCGTTCCTCCCACTGCGGCGTCCACAAAACCTTCCGGTTCCAGCTCTGGCTGGATTTCAACTGTTCTGCTCCCTAAATATGTCGTCCCAAGCCCTTCGGAATCAATCGCATAGAAATGCAGCGGCTGCTCTCCAGTCAAGTCTGTGAAAATCGTTTCACCATAACCATGATGATCTCCAATCCCAAAAAGGCTGGCCAAATCCTTTCTTTCCTGATTTGCATCAATAGCATGACAGGCTGCCCCGCTTCCCGCCGGGCCTCCGATATAGACATGCACAGGAATTGCTTTATTCGGCTCATCCGGATCATATGCCCAGCCGCTTACTCTTACTGACTGAATTCCCCCAGACACACTGTCTATTGCTCCTAACGGCCCTTTTTTGATTGTAACTGCTTTTGTCCCCAGTAATTGATTGCCGCCCTCTCCAATGCCAATCGCATAAAAATACAACGTCTGTGTACCCGTGGTTTCCACATTTATAGTTTCCCTAAATCCATGATAGTCCCCCACGCCATATACATTACCCACGTCCGTGCGGTCTTTATTTGCCCTAATGGCATGCGCTTCCGCGCCGCTCCCTGCCGGACCTCCGATATAGACATGAATGTCCACCGGCCTGGAAACGTCGTCCCTGTCAAACGCCCAGCCGCTTACCGTAATGTTATTTCCTCCGCCGGATGCATTGTCGACTACGCCTTCGGGGGCATAGCTAACGGATGGTGTTAGTGAACCAGACACAGGAGATCCTGGCAGATATATATATCCCTTTAAATGCCTCTTTGGTTTACTGCTACTGCTTCTGTTAATATTTCTAAAATATACATTTGCTGTACTATAACCTTTTGTAACTACCCAGTTATACTCTGATATTGCAATATGATCTGAATAAACTTCTTCCACAATTGCAACATGCCCTGTATCATCCCCAAGTCCATTATTCCAACATACGATTGCGCCTTTTCGAGGTTCCGAACCTCTTTCATAACCCCGGCTAATACAATTATCATACCATCCCCCGGCATTTCCTGAAATGAATTTCGGCTCATAACCCAACAGCTGTGCCCACCGCTGATATGCCCACCACGTACACTGTCCATATGAAAATGGATTCGCAGCGCTTGCTTTTATAGGCCTTACAAATATACAAAAACTAATTATTACTACCATTAAATAAAATATATTTTTTCTTTTCATACTTTTTCTCCCTATAATTTTAAATAGCATTACACCACATTTTATTTATACCTTTTTGTAATAGTCTTTTTCTTGTAACCTGATTTTGTTATTATAATTTTCACAGTAACTCCCTTTATTCCCCTTTTAAATTTAATCTTTGCAACCCCTTTTTTATTTGCTTTTGTTTTTTTTGATGAAGAACCCAAAATTTTCTTCTTGGCCTTTACCATGATTTTAGCTTTAGGAACTGTTTTAATAGTTAAAGTTTTATTTTTTTTCGAAATTTTTGCCATGACCACTTTGACTTTATAAGTAGCTGACAATGCCCCTGTCCTTGCTGTAATTGTGACGGTTCCTTCTTTGATTCCAGTTACTTTTCCCTTGCCATTAACTGTTGCGATATTAGAATTAGAACTTGTATATATTGGCACAACGTCATTTTGGATCCCGTCATCATCTTCTATTTTAGCCTTCTGTGATGCAGATTTTCCTACCAGAATTTCCACTCTGGATTTTTTAAAGGAAACAGACGTCGGCTTATTTGCCACCACAACATTTACAGATGCACGCACGCCGCTTGTCGTTGTCGCGATAACCGTCGCGCTGCCAACTCCTTTAGCCGTCACTTCCCCGATTCCGTTTACGGTTGCAATACCTGTGTTTGAACTTTCCCAAATGATAGCGTCTGTCGTATTAGCCGGAGCTATTGTATAAGGAATTTTTATTACGTCATCTACATTCATATATACTGTCGGAGCAGACAAACTAAGCGAGGAACTCGCTACCGGCTGCAGCAGTGAAATCTGGTAATCATGCTCTGTTGCATAGCTTTGCGCACAGGAACCTGGATAACATTGAATTATTGCATCACTGTTACATAAACCGTTATCAATACCAGTTACGCTGTTCGGAACCAAAATAGCGCTTAGAGGACATTTATCAAACGCTCTATAAAATATATTTATTACACTGTTGGGAATTACAACATAATTTAATGCTGTATTGGAGAATGCAACTACTCCAATTCCCAACAATCCAAAAGAAAAATTGACACTTTGTAATGATGTACAGTCTTTAAAAGCCCCTTCTTCTATATATCTTACATTTTCCGGCAGAGAAACCGACGCAAGACTTGTACACCTATAGAAAGCATACCTTTCTATAGAAATTCTCCTGCTTCGTAAGCGCCAAATATTCCTGCGGATTTTCTAATCTCCTGAATCCCTCTATAA
>CAJUJL010000068.1 GCA_910586725.1 uncultured Lachnospiraceae bacterium
CACGCGGCTGTTAACCGCGCTGTCGTAGGTTCAAGTCCTACTCGGGGAGTTTTGGCTCCATGGTCAAGCGGTTAAGACATCGCCCTTTCACGGCGGTAACACGGGTTCGATTCCCGTTGGAGTCATTTATGGCGCAGTAGCCAAGTGGTAAGGCATGGGTCTGCAACACCCTGATTCACCGGTTCAAATCCGGTCTGCGCCTTTTAAAGAAATATAAAACCTCAAAAATTTTGATTTTTGAGGTTTTTTATATTATCAAAATCTTTATATTATCAAAATCTTTATACTGTCAAAATTGCTCTGTAAATTTTAAAACGAAACATGATAGAGTTTTGGCTAAATTTCTGTAAATCATAAGAATCGTTACATTGATTTCATTTTAATACCGTGATATAATTAATAAAGTATAAAATTTTTGATGCAAAAGCGCCCGAAGGAATTATGACAGGGCATATAGAATATTTGGAAAAAAAGACGGATGGTAAAGATCCGCTATGATTCCTATGTATTACCGGGCAGGAGGTGTGGAAGTGTCGTCTGTTATGGTGCGGAGCCTGAGAATCGGAGAGGGAATGCCGAAAATCTGTGCTCCAATTGTCGGAAAAACAAAAGATGAAATATTGAGTGAGGCAGAGAAGCTTTTATCTGCGTCTGTGGATTTGGCCGAATGGCGCACAGACTGGTTTTGTGAGGCGCTTGATTTAAAAGAGGTTTTGACGGTATTAAAAGATCTTAGGGAGATCCTGGGTGATATGCCGTTGCTGTTTACATTTCGCACTGCAGCGGAGGGTGGAGAAAAAAGCATAAAGCCTGAATATTACCAGGAGTTGAATAAGGCGGCGGCACAGTCCAGGCATATCGATTTATTGGATGTAGAGTTATCTGCGGGAGAGGCGGCAATGTCTGAATTGATTGTAGAAGCGCATAGATACGGAGTTAAAGCGCTGGCTTCAAGCCATGATTTTTCAGGAACGCCTGATCAGGAGGAAATGATTCGGCGGCTTTGCAAAATGCAGTCTCTTGCCGCGGACATTTTAAAAATAGCGGTTATGCCGCAGACGCCAAAAGATGTTTTGACATTGCTTTTGGCTACGGAGGAAATGCACAGAAAATATGCAACATGTCCGCTTGTGACAATGGCGATGTCCGGTATGGGGATGGTTACAAGACTTTGCGGAGAGCTGTTCGGTTCGGCAATTACGTTTGGAGCGGCAGCAAAGGCATCGGCGCCAGGACAGATAGAGACGAAAGAACTGGCTGAGATTTTGGCGTTTTTTCATAAAGGTTCGAGGAAATAACAAAAGTGATCTAAAGCAAAGGCAGCTGGCAGGAAAGGAGAGAAGGGAATTAAAAATGAACAGTTTCTTTGTGGATCTAATGCATTGGAAATCTGTCGCGATATGCTGGCAGAAAAGTGGTAAAAGGAGTTTGGAAAGGAGAAAAATATGAAGTTAAGAAAAATTGTATCCGGTATTTTGGCATGCGCCATGATATTTAGTTCTGTACCGGTTGCTGGAAATGAAGTGGGGGGGGGTACTAGCATACAGCAGGGACCGCATTTGTCCTACATAGCGCCCGAAGAGGGAGGCATCCCGATGCCCGCAAGAGTTTCGGCGGGAAGCGAACACTATGAGCAGTTTGCAGACAGAGCCAAAGAACCGGCGGCTCTTGTGGATGTGTATACGGACAGAGAGCGGCAGATAGAAAATCAAAACGGTATATGGGGATTTAACGGGCAGGTAAAGACTGAGGCGTCTGACGATAAATTTGACGTTACCGGAAATACGCCGATGATTATAGCATTTAAATTGTATCTGAAGAAAATGGGAGCTGCAGACCCGGGAAATGTAATAATCGCAAAAGGAGATAAGCAGTACTGTATCACACTGATAGGAAACGGATTGAGATTTCACGCGGCGTTAACAGGAAATAACGACTGGAGAAATTATGCATTTAATAACTGCTTTACGAAGACGAATCAGTGGTATGACATTGTTTTTGTCAAAGACGGAGACGAGGGAGTCCGGTTTTATGTGGATGATCAGGCCGGAGAGCTTGCAAGCTACCGAAGCCTGGCACATTTTGACGACGCATTTTCCATAGGAACTCAGATGAGCGGAGGAAACGGAAGAAGAGATTTCACTTCTGAATATGGTTATGTAGCGGACGTAAAATTTTATAACGGCGCGGCTATGGAAGAACAGCAGAAAGAAGAATTTGAGCAGAAAGTTAATTTAAGAGAATGGGATAAGATGGAAGATGATGGAATTATTCCTCTTTATCAGTTATTGGAATCCATGCAGCCTACCGCAGACTTTTCACTCAGGCCATACAGAACTTCAACGCAATGGAGCGAAGGAGAGGATTCGTCCGAGTTTACGGGAAGTTTCAAATGCGGAACGGAGTATACGGCGACAACGACGCTGACTGTGCGCGACGGGGAAGAGTTCCGGTTTACGGAAGAGATGGCGGAGACTGTGAAAAGTTCTATTACAGATGAAGTTTACTTCAAACAAATCGGCCAGCTTACGGGAACAGCCGAGAGCGAAGAGAAATCGAGCGAAGATGGAAAAGCGTCCAATGCAGTGGACGGAAACAATAATACAATCTGGCACAGCAATTATAATGGAATTAATCAGGTAAATTTAAACAGTGATCCGAAAGTAAATAATAATTATACGATTACGCTGAAAAATCCTTCCAATATTGATAAATTTGAATATGTTCCAAGGCAGGGCGGCGGTCAAAACGGTATTATTACAAAGGCAAATCTGTATTACAGCACAACAGCTGATGGAGATGATTTTGTTCTTGCCGCAGAGAATCTTGTATGGGCGAAAGACAGAAATACAAAAGAAGTGTTGTTCGATGAGCAATTACAGAATGTGAAAAGATTTCGTATAGAAACATTGGAAGCCTTTAACAATTTTATTACGGCGGCGGAATTTTGCCTGTACGAAAAGAAAACGTCAGGTGTTTCAAGCGTTGAAACGGAAATTGCTTCTGAAGGAAAGCAGATGACGGTAAAGAGCGTTTATCCTGCTTCTTCCATGCCATGTATCCATTCGGCAGAATCGGTTTCATTGGGGAATATTGTTGACATGGAAGCGGGCAAAACACGGCAGTTAAATCCAAAGGTTTTGATGGATGACGGTATGCCGCTTAGCAGTCACAAAGGATTTGCAGCCCAGTCCATTGTCTATACATACGAAAGCGATACGCCGGCGGTTGCGACGGTAGACGAATCAGGGATCATTACGGCAGTGTCGGAAGGAAAAGCGAAAGTTACCGTTACGGCAACGATCGCCGGGCATGAACCAATTGAAATGCAGGTTGATGTGGAAGTGTTTGCAGAAGGAAACATGTTCCTGCATCCGGAGATGATGTATCAGAGGCCGGAAGTAGGAAACTATCCGGAAATTGCGGAGGTTTGGTTAAACAGAGAACTTTCAGATTCCCATCCGACCATAGTTACGGATGTGGCGGAAGGAGAGGCGCGTCTTGTGCCTGTGACAGAGGATAGCGAACTTATTGTTGTAGAGAAAGAGGGCCTGATTGGTTTTAACGGGCAGTATAAGTCTACCCATACAACAAATCAATTTAATGTAACAGGCAGTAAACCGCTTGTCATTATGTTTAAGCTTTGGGTTGATAAACTTCCGTCAGGAGCTGAGAAGGATAATGAACGGGCAATTGTAACAAAAGGCAATCAATTCTCTTTTGCGATAAAGAATCACAGTGAGACAGGCAATGTGCCAAAGCTGCGCTTGGGAATGATGGGGATTAATGAAGACTGGCCGGTTGCTTCCTATACAATTCCGGAAGGCTGGACAGGGAAATGGCATGATATAGTGATTGTTTTTGACGGCAAGGGCACAAAAAACAGTATGGGATTTTTTGTAGATGGGGAATTTGTAGCGAATGAAACGGAGCATATTGGTACAATCGGAGAGAAAGATAATGTTGCATCTGCCAATGGAGATCCGCTTCGGCCGTTTACCATCTGCGGAAAAGCAGAAGAATTAGATAAGGAATTTACAAAAGATTATGGCTATCTGGCAGGTTTGAAATTTTTTGACGTTTCAAAGGTAGCCCCGGAACTTGTAGAGGAAATTGATCTGTCAAATCTTGGAAATGAGCATGGCGCTGCAATGATTAAATATATGCTGGATGCAAAAGACAGAACGGCGCATATTACGGCGACGCCGTATAAAATGCAGACGACATGGAGTGTTGCGGGAGAACAGAATGTTTTAGATGGAAAAACACCGTTTACGGCTCAAAATATCAGAGATAAGGGTTATACGGCCACAACTGTGCTGACGGCGTATGGGGATTTCGTATTTGACGCGGGCGAAGTGGATCATATTACGGAAGAATTAAGGCATATATATGTACAGCCAGATACAGAAGCTTCTTTGATAAAGCAGACAGCTGAAATTTCAGAAGATAATAAAGTTCTGACTGTAAAAGTTACATTCCTTCCAAGGAAAATGCAGGCGCCGTCCATTACATACACGTCGCCAATTCCGGGAGGTACGCCAAGAAGACAGCCGATCTCCAATGATACGGATGCTCACTATACGATGGCGGATTCTGTCTGGAGCGTTTTGGGAGGAGACGTTATACAGGAAGACCAGAAGTTTGCTCCCATTACAGAATCCAATAAGTATCAGGTTCGAACTGTTTTAACGACAAAAGGGGATTACCTGTTTGACAACAGCGCAGGATTTATTGATCAGACCAAAAAGAATATTCGGACGCAGCGTTTTGGAAATGTAGACGCAGACGTGAATGTGGAAGTTTCGTCAGATGGAAGCACAATGACAATTACCGTAACGTATCAAAAACCCATATATACGGTTGCATTTGATTTAAATGGGGCAACAACGCCCGCCTTGGAAGAAATGCAGTCTGTTTCAGAAGGAAATCATCCGAATGCGCCGACTGAGCCTCAAAAAGACGGAAGCAAGTTTATCTGCTGGTATGAGAGTGGCGACGAGTTGCAGACATCCTTTAACTTTGATCAGCCTGTTACGAAAAATATCAGTCTGGTCGCAAAATGGGCGCGTTATTTGAAGGTTACTTTTGACAGTGGGATAGAAGGAAACCCAGCAGAAATAAAAACTATTTTAGAGGGTCAGAAAGTAGAGAAACCCCAGGATCCGGAAAATGGTTCGAATGTATTTTTAGGGTGGTATTTAAAAGTGGGCGATAACTATACCGTATATGACTTTGACCGTCCGGTTACGGAAGAGATTACATTATATGCGCGGTGGAAGGATGGCGACAGTTCGGAAACGGCTCATGTGACATTTATGGACGGAACAACGGAAATTGCTCAAAAAGACGTGAGCCTGGGCGATATAATTACGTTACCGGATGAGCCGAAGAAACCTGGCTATACATTTGCGGGATGGTATGTGGATCCGGAGTGTACGCAGGAATTCAATATTCAGACGCCGATCGTATCCGATATGACTCTGTATGCGAAATGGGAACCTGAAGAGGTAACAGAGATAACATTAGATCCGGCAGAGTTTACATTGCCAATCAACGGTACGCAGAAACTGTCGGTAAAAGCGGGATCAGAAACGATAGACGATTCTGAAATAAACTGGAGTTCTGACGATGATTCTGTTGCGACAGTTGACGATAAGGGACTGGTAACGGCAAAAGCGGCTGGAACGACAAAAATCAAAGCCGCGTTGAAAGCGAATCCGGAAAACGCCGCAGAAGCTATCGTGACTGTAAAAGGCACGGAAGAAAAGAAAAAATATACGGTGACATTTGACTCAAAGGGCGGTTCCGCCATTGCGTCGCAGACGGTGGAAGAGGGCGCTCCGGCGGCAGCTCCGGCCAATCCTGTGAAAGCCGGTTTTGTGTTTGAAGGATGGTATATGGATGAAGCGTTCCAGAAAGCGTATGCTTTTAAAGCTCCTGTAACCGGAAATATGACATTGTACGCAAAATGGGCAGAAGAAGTAAAAACTCTGAAAAAAGGTGAAGAAACCGTTGTCGGAAAACTTGCAATCAAGGTATTGGATCCGGATAAGAGAACGGTGGCAATCAGCAAGGGTATGACGAAGAATGCCAAGAAGGTAACGCTTCCCGGCAAAATAAAAGTAAACAACATAGAATATACTGTAATAGGCGTTGCGAATAAAGCGTTCCGGAATAATAAAAAAATTACGCAGATTACAATTCCTGCAAGCGTGAAGTCAGTAGGAACCCAGGCATTTGCCGGTTGTAAAAATTTAAAGAAAGTCATTTTAAAGGGCAAAACCTTTAAACCTGGCAAAAGCTCATTCAAGGGCACATCTTCTAAATTGAAGATTTCGGCGAAGAAGATGAGCGGCAGTCAGAGAAAGGCTCTTCAGAAAGCCATCAGGGGTAAAGGGAAGAATAAGAAAGCAAAAGTTACAAGATAAGAAGCAGTGCAATAGAAGAAGAACCGGAGGCAAAAGCCCCGGTTCTTCGGCTTTTCCCACAATTTTATAAAAAAAAGATATTTTAAAAAAGAGCTTGCAATTTTTAAAGAGTTCTTGTATACTGTATGGTGCTGTGGCATGATAGCGTTGAAGCGTGAGGTTGCTGTCCATGTGGCAGGTTTTCCGTGGAGCGAATGTCAAGTTAGGAAACTGGCGACAAGTCACTGT
>CAJUJL010000069.1 GCA_910586725.1 uncultured Lachnospiraceae bacterium
TAAATACAAGATTTGTGTGTTATGAGGTTTAAAAGGAAGTGTCAAACTCCCGGGCGGCGGTTGTTTGCCGAACAGAACCTGATGCCGCCCGCGCATCCGAGGTGCGCTTGCGCGATTGAATATATTGAGTTGGAGCCACCTGTATTTGCAGAAAGATTTCTTTCTGCCGGAGACGAAGATAAGAATGAGGAAATTCCAGAACATGATCCGCCAGAGTATTTATGTTCTCTTGTCGATATGACAGAAGATGTGATACAATCAGTTTTAAAGGAGTATGAAACAGAGATTGTTGACAGCGCTATTGAAAATGCTGTTGTAATATCAAGGTCTGGTTTGGTTTGGAAATGTTTTGGAAATAAAAACGCAGTTTATCCAAATATAGATTTGGGAGAAGAACTGCGGGGCGCTTACGTTACACATAATCATCCAATGTCGGATACGCATTTTTCATTCAGTTATGATGATATTTCGCTGTTTATGGACTATGAGCTATCCCAATTGAAGGGTGTGGATTTTAGATATACATATATTATTCAACGGACATTAGAAACCAGCTATGCAGACATAGCGGAATTGGAACATGCTTATAAAGTAGAAAACTATACAGAATTTTTGGAGCAGGTTTTTTATGGTAATGTAGATGCAGATTTAGATGAATATGATTTTTATGTAAGGAGGCTGGCTGAAAAATATGGATTCCGATATGAAAGAAAGAAACGATAAAGATTCATGGTCTGTTTACGAAGAAGATGGAAAAAAGCTGATGGAAGAAGCATTGAAAAAAAGGGATGCAGTATTGGAAAAATATAGAAATATCCCACATCCCCCAGGACTTGATACTGATCCATCAGCTAAAGAACTGCATGAGGTTACAAAGTGGTTTGGAAAAGAAATTGTAAAGATGAAAAGAAAACATGGAATAAAATAAAACAAAACTTATTTGGAGCAATAATTAAATGCAATCACCTCATATCCAATAGAATTATATCTTTTGGAAAAGATGATTTTATATTTTTGCAGAGAATTAAGATATAAAAAGACTGGTAGTGATAAATTCATTACACATTTGATACAGGTGTTAAATGATATAGGAGGTAGTGGCATGGTAAGGCTATTTTGAAGCATATGCAGGGTTAGAGGGTTACAAACAAAGACTCAAAGAACAAATAAAGTTTTGCAGAGTATATAAAGAAAATTATATAGGCTATTTTATTGAATGCAGGATATAGCGAGAAGCTATGTCCTTTTTTGATGCAAAAACATTTATGTTACAGGAGGAAAGAATGAAACGTTTTTCAGATTTCATAGAAAAAGATATGGCGCAAAAAGCGAATAAAACAGCACAACAGTTTCCTGACATCCCGAAAAGAAAATTCCGGATTGCAAAATCGGATGACGATCGGATGCTTGCTTTTGGATGGGCCAGCGTTTCCATGCGTGTAGATGGGGAAGTTATTGAGGACTGGCAGAATGATATTGTGGAGCCGGAAGAGCTTGAGAATGCGGCATACAGTTTTGTGGAACTGTACCGGGAAGGTGGCGAGATGCACGAACGGGGAGGCGCCGCCGTTTTGATTGAGAGTGTTATATTTACAGAAGAAAAAATGCTGGCTATCGGTATTCCTGCCGGAACGCTTCCGGTTGGCTGGTGGATTGGATTCAAAGTATTGGATGAGGATGTATGGCAAAAGGTCAAAAATGGTACGTATTCTATGTTTTCGATTGAAGGGGAGGCAGAGAGGGTAGAAGTAAAAGAAGAACAGTAGTGATCATCAGGGCGTCTTTAAAGATGTTCTTTTGCATTATAAATTGAAAGAAAGGAGGCCAGAAAGTGGCGGCAAAATTAAAAAACCTGAAAGTCAAGAAGGTAGATTTTGTGGATGAAGGTGCAAATCCGGACGCGCATATCCGGCTGTTTAAGAGTTGGGAGGAACCAAAAGTGCAGAAAGAGCCGGAAGAAGGGAATCATTCAGGAGTATTGAAGAGGCTTGTCGCTTTTTTTGCAAAAGTGGCGGGGATGGGAGAGGATGAGATTGACGCTGCGGTGGAGGAAATTGGGAAAGGAGAAGTGAAAAGTTTTTCTGACCGGCTAAACGAGATCAGGAACCGAAAAATAGCGGATGAAATCTGGGATACCTGTTTTGCGCTGCAGTCAGCGCTCTGTTCGGTTTTAAATGACGGAGAGCTGGATAAAAAAAATGCGTTGTCTGCAATGAATGAGAGCATTGAAGAATTCTATACTGTGATACAGGGTTCTGTGCAGCAGTGGTCAGACGGCAAAGAGGCTGGCATTGTGAAAAAAGATGTGCAGATTTCCACAGATGATCTGGAAGTCATGAAATTCGCAAGAGAAAGGCTGTCAGATGTGATTGAAAAGGCATGTGCAGCGGAAGAAGAAACAAAAAAGGATCAGGAGATGAAAGGAGAAGGAGATATGGGAGTAAAGATTGACAAAAGCAAGATGTCACCGGCAGAGCTGGCTTTTTATGAATCTATTGAAAAACGTTGTTGCATGGAGGATTTGAAAAATGCAGATGAAATGTCTGCAGAAGGCGGACGGCAAACATCAGGGAATGTAGAGGATCCGGTTTTTAAGTCTGCTGCACAGACGCAGGATGAAAAAACGGGAAGCGTTGTACAGGATACAGTCTGCTCTGCACAGGATGATATTTATAAGGGCCTACATCCTGCAGTAAAGGCAGAACTGGAAGAGTTAAAGAAATTCAGGGAAGCCGTTGTGGACAAGGAGTTAAATGAGATTGCAAAAAGATATGCCATCATTGGAAAAAAAGCAGAGGAGCTTGTGCCGATGTTGAAAGGGCTTAAAGCGGCAGGGGGCACTGCTTATGAGGATATGATTGCTGTGCTGGATCATGCAGTGGATACTGTGGAAAAATCCGGCATGTTTTCTGAAATCGGCAAGTCTGGACATGGAGACTGTAGTGAGAATTCAGCAGAAGCAAGAATTAGCAGTATTGCGAAGGGGTATATGGAGAAGGACCCGACATTGAATTATCATGCGGCTGTGGCTAGAGCATGGGAGGATAACCCGGACCTGATGAGTGAGTATGAAGAAGAGGCAGGATTTTAAGGAGGAAAGTTATGAAAAACAGAAACTTTAATGGGGTGCAGATTAACCAGAGTGTAACGATTGTAGAGAAAGCCGGTACAGATATTTCGGACTGCAGAAACAGAATCATGGTTTATGATGATAACGGAGATGTTGTTTTGGCGGAAGATGCTACCAAACCTGTTGTAGGCGTTGCGCTGCTTGAGGCTGGATACAATGATATTTCCGGAAAGGCCGCCGGTTTTGTTGCATCCGGTGATGATGTGGATATTCAGATTAAGGATATTGGTTTCGTTCTGGCCGGTGCAGAGATTGCCAAAGGTGCAGAAGTTGCTGCAGGTGCAGAAGGTCTTGCAAAGCCTGCAGAAACAGGTGAGTTTGTCGTGGGCATGGCGCTTTCGCCAGCAGAGGAAGGCGAATTCTTAAGAATCCATATTATAAAATATCAAAAAAATTAGGAGGGATAGAATATGGCTAAGAGAACAGCGGCAAGTATTCAGGCAGACATTGCAAAAGGGGTTTTCCGTCCCCATACGGCGTTATCAAATATGGCGCTGGGATATTATCAGAGTGATGCAAAGGCATTTGCGAAAACTATATTTCCTATATGCCCGGTAAGTCTTTCTTCTGACAATTATTACATATTTGATAAAGAGGATTTGCTTCGTGATAACTGGCAGAGGAAACCGGCGTATGGAAAAGTGGATCCAGCGATATTGTCAGAGCATACGGAAAGTTATGTCTGCGTAGTCGATCAGATGATTATGGGGATTGATAATATCAGACAGACGGATTTGATGCGCAGACAGGGGCCGGTAACAATGGATCCCAGAACGCAGCGTACAAAAACTATGGCAGGACAGGCAAATATTCATCAGGATGTGTTATTTGCACGGGCCTTTTTTAAACCGGGTGTATGGGAACATGAGGAGATAGGAGTTGATTCAACGGCTCCAGAGTCCGGTAAGTTTATTAAGTTTTCGAATGGAAATTCTGACCCGGTGGCAATTGTGGATAACAGAAAGACGGTTATGGAGCAGAATACGGGACGTATGCCAAACAGAATGGCAATTGGCGTGAATGTGTACAATACTTTAAAACAGCATCCGGCGATTCTTGACCGTGTCAAATATGGCGGTTCTACGGCAAATCCTGCGCTTGTTACAGAAAATGTTCTGGCCCAGCTGTTTGGAGTGGAACAGCTTACTGTGCAGCGGTCTATTATGAATCAGGCAAAACAGGGGAAGAAGGCAGATATGCAGTATATCGGTGATCCAAATGGATTTTTACTGGCATATGCAACAGATCATCCGTCTATTGATGAACCTTCGGCAGGGTATATTTTTACATGGGATATGCTTGGCAATGGAAATATTATGCCGGTATTGAGTTATGACGGAGAGCCGGGAACACATGCTACATTTATTGAAGGCCTTATGGCGACGGATATGAAAAAGACGGCGGATGATCTTGGAATGTATTTTAGAGATGCTGTATAGGAGGAATGTTTATGAAGTTGATTGCGAAAAAACCATGCAGCTTTGGAGGAAAACAATTTTTTATTGGAGACGAAATTCCGTCAGGTCTTGTGTTGGATGCAAAGATGCAGGAGAAATTAGGCGTGGTTGCAATTGCAAATAACGGCGCAAAGGAATCGGAAACAAATTCTGATGCTTTTTTTTCACGGGAACAGGTGGAAAAAATGGTTGCTGAGGCGGTAAACAATACGGTTCTGGAAATGAAACAGAAGGAATTGCAGGAGGAAGGCTTTTTGTCCGAGGGTACCGTGAAAATTTCGGTAAAAGGAGATTCGGATGAAGATAATGGGCGTCAGACAGTGGTTTTGGCAACTCCAGAGGAAATCCAGATGGCATTCAGCATTATGCAGATGAATGCCGCGGATGGAGCGGAGGCGATTGCCGGGATAGGATCCGAAAATGTCCTGATACTTCTCCATGCGGCAGATACCCGTAAAACAATTAAGGATGCAGCTAAAAAGCAGGCGGATAATATCTTTTCTATTTCTGACAGTTCGAAAGGATCTGTAGAAGGTAACGTAACTACAGGCGCAAATCCGGATGGAGTTGATACTTAATGTCAAAGGGCGTATATACATATGACACTGGAAAGATCAAAGAATTCGGCAAAGACCGTATGAGGTTTGAACTGGGGGATACGATGGTAGAAGGGCTTTCTGATACTACGGCGTTGACGGATGAGGAAATTTTGGCGGCAATCGGATCGTATCCAAAATCCTGGAAACGGGCGAAACTTATGCTGCTTGAGAGTTTATGCCGCCGTTTTGCCTATGAGGTTGATACAAAGACGGGCCCTCTGTGGCTGTATATGCAGGAAAGGGCAAAGTTATGGAGGGCGGATTATGAAAGCCTGAAAAAGGAAGTGTCTGCGGAATCGTGCAGCGTGCCTAAGCATGGAAATGGAAAGCATCAGAGACCTCCGTATTTTTATACGGGTATGCAGCGGAATGAGAGAGGAAAAAGCAGATGGTAAGTGTAAGACACATGTATTGCAGACCGGGAAATTTATTTAAGGATTTTATTATTGAAAATAATAAACAGGTGGTAACGCGCACTGGAAGAGTAGCAGATCATCCAGTCGGCAGTGGTGCGGATATGCTGCGGGGATGTCTTGCCGAAGCATCGGATGAGGACAGAATGAACCATAGTCAGAAAGACCATATTGTTACACATACGATTGTGCAGGCCGGAAAGCCTAAGGCAAAGCGGGAGGATCATCTAATTCTTGGGAAACGCGTGTTTTACATCGTGGATATTGATGATGTGGGAATGCTTGAATTTTTGACAATTTATTATGCAGAGGAAAGGAAGGGCATAAAGTGAAATTATGGTCAGAGGGCACATCCAAAAGTGCAGGAAGAGTTGTTCGGGCAAAAGTATCAGAGATGACGAAAAAAATCAATAGGCAGGTGCTTTCCAGAGGGACAAGGGCAGTGAATGCTTTGCGAACTGCAGAACTTAATGTGCTGAAAGGGCAGAGAAGCGGAAAAAGATACAGGAAATATCCGTACAAAACATGGTATACGGCATCAGCACCCGGGGAGGCACCGGCCAGAAGAACGGGAAATCTGCGTATGCACTGGAATGGACAGGTAAAGACAGGCCGGGCGGCAAAAGGCGGTATGCAGGTGATTGCAGAGCTGGAAAGTCAGGAGAAATATGCGGCAATATTGGAAAAAGGAAGGTCTAATATGGCGCCAAGGCCATTTGTGGAAAAGATCAGGGAAGAGGCTGCGCCGGAAATTGAAAAGATTTACAGCGAGCCTTACACGAGGAGGTAGGACATGGAGCTGGTAATGAAAAAGCCAACAGATGCTTTTAATTTGGAGCGGATTAGCCGCGGATGCCTTCTTTGGGGCAGACATTTGATGTTGTATCATTTTAGTTGACACCTTATACTCAAGGATTTGATGTATAAT
>CAJUJL010000070.1 GCA_910586725.1 uncultured Lachnospiraceae bacterium
AGTTGTCAATCTTCGCTTAGAATCTCATTCATTGAGATTCCGAGAAGTTATTTTTCAGGGTATAGACTGGATCGTCGTCAGGTAAACACAATTCGAAGAAACTAAAGTTAATTTTCTGTTGCCCTATATCAAAAAATTCGTTATAATATTTATTGTTTAGCATAGTTACATTATAACATGTAACGGAGAAAGATGGTTGTCGTTAGCCATCTTTTTCTCTTTTTATGTAAAAGTTTCAGAGGCAGGTATGATTCGAATGAATCACACCTGCCTCTGTTTGGGACTACCTATTTCCCGACAGCCCCTTGAAAATTATGGCGGACAGGATTATAATTTATTGAGACTTATGGCAAAATCCGATCGATTTCAATTGAAAAACAGAAGCAGAAAACCGATCAAAACACCTGTTTTGCAAATTACGACAGTAATGGGAGGATGATTATGGACATCAATTTTGAATTATATAAGGTTTTTTATTACGTTGCAGTTTCCCTGAATTTTTCAGAAGCCAGCAAACAGCTTTATATCTCTCAGTCTGCCGTCAGCCAGTCCATCAAATCCCTTGAAAAAAAACTGGGACAGGAGCTGTTTATTCGCAGCACCAAAAAAGTCAGGCTTACGCCCGCCGGACAAGTGCTGTTAAAACACATTGAACCTGCCGTCAATTTAATCAACCGCGGGGAAAGCCAGTTGTTAGATTCGGAAAGCCTTGGCCTTGGCGTGCTCCATATCAGCGCCAGCGATACGATCTGCCGCTATTTTCTGGTACCTTATTTGCAGAAATTTCACCAGAAATTTCCGAACGTTCCTATTAAAGTAACCAACGCCACTTCACTTTCCTGCGCGGATTTGCTGCACCAGGGAAAAGCAGATCTTATCGTAACCAATTTTCCAAACTCCAGATTAAACCACTCTTATATCAGGAAAACAGTCTGCGAATTCCACGATGTATTTATTGCAAATCCTTCTTATTTTCATTTAAAAGACCAGGAAATTACTTTTGAACAGTTAAAACAATATCCGATTCTGATGCTGGATAAAAAAAGCACAACAAGCGAATTCCTGCGCAACCTCTTCTTACAATACCAACTGGAGCTGATCCCTGAAATCGAATTGAGCAGCAACGATCTTCTCATTGACCTTGCCAGAATTGGTCTTGGAATTGCGTTAATACCGGACTATTGCCTTACGAATCAATTAAATGATCTGTTTCTGCTGCATACAAAAGAAAAGATACCGGCCAGGCATCTTGTTGTGTCTGTGAATGACAATCTCCCCATTTCTGCTTCTGCAGAGGCGTTTTTAAGTCTTTTTCCAGAACTCTGACACAGCCTCCACCACTTGCCCGGCCTTGCAGACCAGATATGTTTCCCATTCTCTCGGAAACAGAGAACGATATGCGCTTTCTAAAAAACGCTCATCCAAAAGAGCTATCACTCCCCGGTCCTTCGCAGTTCGAATGACGCGTCCCGCCGCCTGAAGCGCCTTGTTCATACCGGGATAGCGATATGCATAGTCGAACCCGTTTCCGGATTTCTGATCAAAATATGTTTTTAAAATTTCCCGCTCGTTTCCGATCTGCGGCAGCCCTGTTCCCACAATCACGACCCCGATCAGCCTTTCTTCTTTCAAATCAATTCCTTCCCCAAAAATGCCGCCCAAAACACAAAACGCCACCATGGACCTTTCGCCGGAAGATTCAAAAGCTTCTAAAAATTTTTCTCTTTCTTCTTCCCTCATTCCGCTTTCCTGCTTCATGGTTCGTATCTCTTCTGAAACTGATAAAAGAAATTTTTCATAAACCTGTTCCAGCAACTTATAAGAAGGGAAAAACACCATATAATTTCCCTTTTTTGCCTGAATAATGCCCGCAATATAAGACGCAATTTTCTCAAATTCCGCTTCCGTACGCCTTTTATATTTACTGCTTACGTCTTTTCCAATCAAAAGCAGCTTTTGTTCCCCTGAAAAAGATGTTTTTGCGTAAACGGCATAATTATCTGTTTTTGTGCTCAGCATCTCTTTGTAATACTGAATTGGCAGCAGCGTTGCCGAAAAGAATACGGTCGCTCTCCCTTTATTCAGACATTCCTGAAGATTATTAGAAGGATCCACGCAAAACAACTGTAATTTAAACCGCCCATCCTCCTCATGTTCCGTATAGATTACATATCGCTCATCCACCCGTTCATAAATGGATAAAAAATTACAGACGCCAAAATAAAACTCCGTCACTTCTTTTCGTTCCGAAAAATCTCCGCTCTCTTGCAGAAAAAAATCCAGGCGTTCCCTCATGCGCATCAATGCAAAAATAAAATGACTGATTTCATCGGTAAGAATCTGGTATGCGTCACAATTCCGTTTGTATTCCAACAGGAGTTTATTGCACTTTGTCAATTCTGTCCCCAGCTTTTGATCACGGCTTTTGATAATTCTGCGTACAGAAAGAAAGTCTTCTTTATAAAGCATTGCACTGTACATCTTTCTTCCCCGCTCTATCAGATTGTGCGCTTCATCCACAAGAAAAATGTAGTCTCCCTTCTGGCCTTCCCCAAAAAAACGCTTCAATTGGACGTTTGGGTCAAAGACATAATTATAATCGCAGATAATATCATCCGACCAGACAGCGGCATCCAGACACAGTTCAAACGGACAGACTTTAAATTTCTCCGCCTGCCGAATCAAAGCTTCTCTGGTTAAAAAATTTTCAATTTGCAGCAAATCATAAACCGCATCATTCACTCTGTCATAATGGCCTTTGGCATAAGGGCAATGGATCGGATTGCAATCCATCTCCTCACAGACACACATCTTTTCTTTGGCAGTAATCGTAATTATTTTTGCAAGGTATCCTTTTTCAAAAAATAATGAAAACGTCTCTTTTGCCACCGTACCGGTAACCGTCTTGGCTGTCAGATAAAAGATCTTATCTGCAAGCCCTTCTCCCACGGCTTTAACAGCCGGATAAATAGTGGAAAGCGTCTTTCCCGTGCCGGTAGGCGCCTGAATAAACAGATTCTTTTTTCTAAGAATCGTACGATAAACGTCAAGCGCCAGTTCTTTTTGCCCCTCCCGGTAGGAATAAGGAAAATCAAGTTTCTCAATGCTGCTTATCATTTTTTTCTTCCATTCAAACTGAAAATCCGCCCATTTCATATATCGTTCGATCAATGCAAAAAACCATTCGCTCAACTCCTGATACGTATAATCCTGATGAAACCTTTTGATCTCCTCAGTATCCAGATTGCAATACGTCATCTGGACAATGATCTCACTTATATTTTCATTTTCCGCGTAAATATAAGCATAACACATCGCCTGTGCCTGATGCACAAAAACCGGTTCTTTGAAATGTTCCAAATTTGCATAAACGCACTTGATTTCATCAACCGTTACTTTCTCATCCCGAATAATGCCGTCTGCTCTTCCTTCTACCAAAAGAACATACTGCTCTGTCTCAATCTCTGTTTTTAATGGAACTTCCGCAAAATACGAATTCCCCATTCTCCTTTGTATCTTTCGATGCATTCTGCTTCCTGCCTGCATGGCATCCATTTTCACAGACGTCGCAACCCGATTGTCAATATCTCCGGAACGCAAAATAAATTCCACCAGATTGCGCACGGATATTTTTAGCAGAGGAAGTTTTCCCATGATCTTCACGCTCATTTCCAAATCTGTTTTCATCTAATCATTATAACGAAAAAACGAAAGCATTTCAATCCGGCTGCATCCGAATCAAAATGCTTTCGTTCCTTTTGGCATATCACATCATCTACCCTGTTACGCCACTGCATAGTTCTCTAATAAAGTTTCAAATTTTGCGTTTTCACCAAAATATTTTACAGTCAATTCTCTTTTGAAACCAAGGCCCAGCACTCCTAATAAAGATTTTGCATCAATATAAATATGATCAGACAAAATATCAATTTCAAAATCACACTGTCCAGCTGCGTTTACAAAATTTTCTACTTCTTCTGAATCTTTAAATCTCACTTTTCTTTCTGTCATAATAATACTCCTTTCATAACTAAACCATATTGAAATGGACACCTATAGTTTTCCCAGTTACGAAGAAGATTATGCCATTTACTTTTTATTTTGTCAAAAATTGGGACATCAGAAAAGCTGTTATTTTTTTGTAATTAAAGCTTATTTTCTTTTGGAATTCCAACCATTTTTTTACACTATCTTATTTTCTTTCTTGAAATGCGTCCACATTTCAAACAATTTAATTAGCAATCTGTTCGATAGTAAATCATAATCTCTTGTAAAATTGTATAAAATCAATAAATTTTTACTTATTTTTCAAATGTTAACCAAATATATCAAATCAGGTTGACATTGTACAGGAAATAGCATAGAATCAAAGAAAAAAAGGAGAAAAACAACAATGAATCCAAAAACCAATTCATCTAAAACCATTTCGAATTCCAAAGTATCTATTTACCAGATGGCGGCTGCCGCACTGATGACCGCATTGATGTGTGCGCTGGGCCCATTATCCATCCCGATCGGACCTGTACCGATCTCTCTCACTAATTTTGTCATCTACATTGCAATTTATCTGCTTGGCACAAAATCAGGCACGATTAGCTATTGCCTGTACCTGCTGATTGGCATGGTTGGCCTTCCTGTATTTTCCGGCTATTCCGGAGGCCTTTCCAAACTGGCAGGTCCAACCGGCGGTTATCTGATTGGTTTTATCCCAATGGCTGTTATTTGCGGTATTTTCATCCAGAATAATCGCCGTAAAACACTTCTTCCTATATTAGGAATGGTAATCGGCACGATAACGGCTTACTTCTTTGGCACTGTCTGGTTTATCTATCAAACAAAATGCAACGTATGGTACGCCTTGACAACTTGTGTTTTTCCATTTCTAATCGGCGATGCGGTCAAAATACTACTTTCGTCTAAAATAGGACCTGCCATTTACAACGCATTAAATAAAGCTCATTTACTGGAAAATTTATAGGAGAAACTTATGACATTAATAACTGATTTAGAAGAAAGCCTTTACCAGGGAAAATCACTTTCAAAAAATGAAGCCCTTTTGCTCGTTTCTGCTCCTTTGGACGAGCTTAGCGCCGCTGCCAACCGCATACGCATTCACTTTTGCGGCAATCGCTTTGACATTTGTACAATCATCAACGGCAAAAGCGGACGCTGCTCTGAAAACTGCAAATACTGCGCCCAATCGACGCACTATCACACGAATATTGAAGAATATCCTCTTCTGGATAAAAGCACAATTGTAAATCAAGCTGTTTCCAACGCTAACCGTGGCGTGCTGCGCTATTCTATAGTTACTTCCGGACGCGCTTTAAACAATGATGAAATTTCTTCTTTATGCGATTCCATCCGCAGTATAAAAGAGTCATGCAACATTAAAGTCTGCGTATCACCAGGTCTGCTGCAAAAAGAACAGTACGAACGCCTTCATAATTCCGGCGCTTCGCGGATACATAATAACCTGGAAGCTTCCGAAAGCTTTTTCCCTAAGATCTGTACCTCACATACCATATCAGATAAAATTGCAGCCATCCAAAAGGCAAAAGAAGCGGGAATGCACGTATGCAGCGGCGGCATTCTCGGTCTTGGGGAAACGATGGACGACCGAATTGATTTAGCCCTGGCTCTGCGCGATTTAAACATTCATTCCATACCCATAAATGTATTAAATCCGATTCCCGGGACGCCATTGGAACACCAGGCCGCTTTGGATTATACGGAAATTATCCGTACGATAGCCATTTTTCGCTTTTTACTTCCAAAGGCAGCTATACGGCTTGCCGGTGGAAGAGGCCTTATGCCCGACAAAGGAAAAGCATGTTTTCTTTCTGGCGCAAATGCCGCAATCTCCGGAGATATGCTTACCACTTCCGGAATTACAATTGAAAAAGATATGGAACTCATAAAAGAATGCGGATTTGTGCCCGGCTTGCTGGATTAATCTTTCTTTTTAAAATATTTATTTGTATATTGGACTAAAAAATGTTAAAATACAAATATTATATCAGGAGGATTTCATATGGACGAAAAAGTTTATAAAACAATTGGTTTTTCCGGAGCCGCTAATCTTGCAATAGGAATCTGCATTCTTATAACTGGCATTACATCCGGCACGCTGCTTATCCTGAATGGAGCAAAGCTAATAAAAAGCAAAAAAAATATTCTTCTGTAATTCAAATAAAAACGTGTGTAGATACTGAAAAAGTATTTACACACGTTTTTATTTGAACATTATCTTCTTAGATAATCAACAGGGGCAGAAGGACTTGAACCCTCGACATTTGGTTTTGGAGACCAACGTTCTGCCAACTGAACTATACCCCTATAACTGAGCACGCATACCCTCAAAACTTCATACAGAGAACTCCGGAAACCGCGGTCAAG
>CAJUJL010000071.1 GCA_910586725.1 uncultured Lachnospiraceae bacterium
AGTTTGCTGCCCTCTATGTGATTGGAGTTATAGGTCATCCGTACTTGAAGTTCATGGTACAGGCCTCCGGGCATACGGATAGTTTTCTCATCTCTGAGCGTTTGGAGCAAACTGTTATCCGAAATGGACTGGCATAGCTCATCTGCAGAACAATCGAAAAAAACAGCTATTTTTTCAAGGACATAATCAGCGATTTTCTCGTTCCGTCCTATTTTTGCCATTGTGCGGGAGGAAATGCCAAGCTCCTTAGAAAGGGCAGTTTTTGTCAGGCCTTTTTCATTCAGTTTTTGTATCAGACCGGAATATGAAATCATAGAATTCACCTTCTTCCTTTACTTATTATACCCTGAAAAACCAAAAAGTAAAGGTTTCATTGTGAAAAAGGAAAGGGAAAGGCAGTCGATATATGTGCTATATAAAGTTCATATTATATACTATTTAATTGACAAAAGACAGACAATTTGCTATATTGAAAACAGTAATTTGAAATAAAGTAATATTTCTGTAATTTGTAAAATATTTATTTGAATAGAAAAGGAGGTAATGACATGTTATTCCAGACAACGACAGAGCATGAACAGTTACGGGCAAAGATTCGCTCCTTTGCCGAAGAGGAAATCAAACCCATTGCGTTTTCTTTGGACCAGGAAAACCGCTTTCCGGATGAAGCGGTAAAAAAGCTTGGTGAAATGGGACTGATGGGAATTCCTTATCCGAAAGAATACGGCGGAGCCGGGCTTGATATTTTAAGCTATGCCATTGCGGTAGAGGAGCTGGCCCGTGTAGACGGCGGCTCGGGCGTAATTCTTTCCGCGCATGTTTCCCTTGGCTCTTTTCCGATTTTTGCATACGGCAATGAAGAGCAAAAGAAAAAGTATTTAGCTCCTCTGGCCAGAGGCGAAAAAATCGCAGCGTTTGGCTTAACCGAACCAAACGCCGGATCGGATGCGGGCGGTACGGAGACGACGGCTGTGGATAAAGGCGATTACTATCTGTTAAATGGCGGCAAGATTTTCATTACCAACGCGCCAAAAGCAGATACCTATGTGGTGTTCGCAGTGACTACGCCGGACATTGGCACGCGCGGGATCTCCGCTTTTATCGTAGAAAAAGGCTGGGAAGGCTTCGACTTTGGCGATCATTACGATAAGCTTGGCATACGGTCTTCTACGACTGCCGAACTGATTTTCAACGACGTAAAAGTTCCGAAAGAAAATCTGCTTGGAAAAGAGGGAGAAGGCTTTAAAATCGCCATGTCTACATTAGACGGCGGACGAATCGGCATTGCGGCGCAGGCGCTTGGCATTGCCCAGGGAGCGTACGAACAGGCGCTTGACTATGCAAAAGAACGCATTCAGTTCGGAAAACCGATTGCGGCGCAGCAGGGCATTTCGTTTAAACTGGCCGATATGGCCACAAAGCTTCGCTGTGCAAGATTTCTTGTGTATTCCGCAGCGGAATTAAAAGAAGTACATAGTCCTTATTCCATGGAAGCCGCAATGGCAAAAATGTACGCGTCTGACATCGCGCTTGAAGTGACAAACGACGCCGTGCAGATATTTGGCGGCACGGGCTTCTTAAAAGGAATGGATGTAGAGCGGATGTACCGCGATGCGAAGATTACGACGATATATGAGGGAACGAACGAAATTCAGCGCGTTGTCATTGCGTCTCATATCATTGGAAGAATGAAAAAGAGTTCCGGCGGAGGCGGCAGCCGTTCGGCGGCAAAGAAGCCGGCTCCGATTACCGGCGTGCGCAAAGGAAAGATTTTCAAAGAGGGCAGCGCAAAAGAGCGCGTGGAAGCTCTGGCGGAAGCGTTGAAAAAAGACGGACATGATTTTACGTTCGGCATTCCAGCCGACACGCCGATTGCCCAGGCGGAGCGCGTCGTTTCCGCCGGAAAGGGAATTGGAAGCAAAGAAAATATGAAATTAATCGAAGATCTGGCAAGAGCCGCCGGAGCGGCAATCGGTTCTTCCCGTCCGGTAGCGGAGACGTTAAAATATGTGCCGTTAAACCGTTATGTCGGAATGTCCGGACAGAAATTTAAAGGCAACCTTTATATTGCCTGCGGCATTTCCGGCGCAATCCAGCATTTGAAAGGCATCAAAGACGCGTCAGCCATTGTGGCGATTAACAAGAACGGCAACGCTCCGATTTTCAAAAACTGCGATTATGGAATTGTCGGCGACGTAGCGGAAATTCTTCCGCTTCTTACGGAAGCGCTTGACACCGGAGAAAAAGAGCCGGCGCCTCCGATGGTAAAGATGAAACGGCCGCCCGCTCCAAAGCCGCAGCCGATTGGAAAGAGCTATGTATGCGGCGGATGCGGATATGAATATATACCGGAAATTGGCGATGAAGACGCGGAAATCGCACCTGGAACCCTGTTTGAGAAACTGCCGGAAGACTGGGTATGCCCCGAATGCGCAGAAGGCAAAGACCAGTTTATTGAGGCATAGTGGAAAGGAGGAACGAATATGTATTGTGTACGTAAAGTAACCGAAGATTTATACTGGGTCGGCGCGAATGACCACAGGCTTCATTTGTTTGAAAATATTCATCCGATACCGCATGGCGTAAGCTATAATGCGTATCTGCTTTTGGATAAAGAGACGGTTTTGTTTGATACGGTGGACTGGTCGGCTTACCGTCAGCTTGCGGAAAATCTGGATCATCTGCTTGGGGACCGTCCTTTAGACTGGCTTGTGATCAACCATATGGAACCGGATCACGCGGCGTCGGTAGAGCAGATTTTGCTGCGTTATCCGGATGTAAAAATTATTTCCAGTGAAAAGGCGTTTATGCTGATGCGTCAGTTTGGCTTCCATCCGGACGCCCATGAATGCCTTACTGTCAAGGAAGGCGATACGCACTGCTTTGGCGGCCATACGGTGACGTTTGTGGCTGCTCCTATGGTACACTGGCCGGAAGCCATGGTGACGTTTGATGCGACAAACGGCGTATTGTTTGCCGCGGACGCGTTTGGTTCTTTTATTGCATTAGACGGCAGGCTCTTTGCCGATGAAGTTGATTTTGACCGCGACTGGATTGACGAAGCGCGTCGTTATCTGACGAATATTGTCGGAAAATACGGGCCGCATATTCAGCTTTTGTTAAAGAAAGCATCCGGCATTATTGACCAGATTAAATATATCTGTCCGCTGCATGGCCCCGTCTGGCGCGAGAATCTGGGCTATTTTATAGAAAAATACGATAAATGGAGCCGTTATGAGCCGGAAGAAAAAGGCGTGATGATTGCGTATGCTTCCATGTACGGCAATACGGAATCGGCGGCCCAGGCGCTTGCCGCAAGACTTTGCGAAAAGGGCTGTACGAATGTGGCGGTTTATGACGTGTCGAACACACACGTTTCTTATCTGATTTCGGAAGCCTTTAAATACAGCCATATCGTATTGGCGTCCGTGACATATAACCTTGGCATTTATCCGGTGATGCATAATTTCCTGATGGATATGAAAGCGTTAAATATGCAGAATCGTACGTTTGCCCTGATTGAAAACGGTTCCTGGGCATGTAAGTCCGGAGATTTGATGCAGAAATTTATTGAGGAAGAGTTAAAGAACATGACGGTATTAAACGATCGGCTAAGCATCGCGTCTTCCATGGGCGCGGATAAAGCTCTGGAGCTGGATGCGCTTGCAGACGCGATCATAGATTCCATGAAAGAGGAATAAGATTTTTAAGGAAGATGAACCTGGTCATGCAATTTTGCATATATAACTGAAAGAAGATGAAAATGCCCTGCGCAGCAGGAGCAGGGCTGCTTTTTGGGAGAACAGTTTATATGCAGGGAGTCGTATATGCTCTTTTGGGCACGTTATTTACATTTGGAGTTACTGCGCTTGGCGCGTTAAACGTCTTTGCGGTACGGAAAAAGACGGATCACACAATGGAAGCTCTGACGCTTGGGTTTGCCGGAGGCGTTATGGTGGCGGCTTCGATCTGGTCGCTTCTGATTCCAGGAATGGAGCGGGCAAAGGAGCTTGGGCAGACGAGTTACCTTGTGATGTCCGTTGGATTTTTAGCCGGAGTCGGGCTTTTGCTTGCGGCGGATAAGGTGATACAGAAAAAGTCGATCCGGAAAGAGAGCAAAAGCGCGCAGATGCTTGTGATAGCGATTACCGCGCACAATATTCCGGAGGGGATGGCGGTAGGGCTGGCATTTGCGCTTGCGGCCGCAAATCCTGGAAATGAAGCTCTTTTTTCGGGAGCGGTCGCGCTTACCATTGGAATCGGGATTCAGAATTATCCGGAGGGGACGGCGGTGGCTCTGCCGTTGGCAAGAGAGGGGATGTCAAAAGGAAAGGCGTTTTTGACGGGGAGTATGTCTGCAGTTGTGGAGCCTGTGTTTGGCGTGCTTGCCGCGCTTCTTGCCGTAAAGACACTGAAGCTTATGCCGCTCTTTTTGGCCATGGCGGCGGGGGCTATGATTTATGTCGTGGTGCAGGAGCTGATTCCGGAAGCGCATCTGGACGATGAAGATAAATCCGGAACGCTTGGCTTTGTGGTTGGATTTATCATTATGATGATACTTGATATTGCCCTGGGATAAGAAAAAAGACGGGTGCAGCGTATGATTCACGCTGCATCCGTCTGTATTTCAGTTTGTTTTGCGTCAGGCTGATTCGCCTTCCGAAATATCTTTGATTTGAATCGTCCCTGCGCCGGTTGTATGAGACATGTTCTGATATGCGATATAGCTGTCCGGTTCCGTCGTCTCTTCTTCCTGTTCGGAAGCAGGAGTTTTGACAGTAAGCGCAAGCTCTAAATTTTCTTCTTTGCCGAGCAGTGACGAGAGGTATTTCATGTAATCGTCATACGAAAAGATTTCGGTTAAAATATCTTTGGCAAATGCATTTAAATCCTGATATGTAACGTCTTTGTTGCCGTTTACGGCGTTAGCGGAAGCATATACGGTCTGTGTGTTTGGGATTTCCACGCCTTCTTCCAGATAGCCGTTGATTTTGGCGACGTAATTTTGTGTCTCTGCAAAAGGAGGAATCCCGCCGTATTTGTCTACGTTGTTGCTGCCGGCATTGTATGCTGCCAGAGCGAGAGAAACATTTCCATTGTATTTGTCTAACATCCTGCGGATGTATTTTGCGCCGCCCATAATGTTCTGGTAGGGATCGTAGGCATTTGTCACGCCAAGCTCCGCCGCCGTGCCGGGCATTAACTGCATCAGTCCCTGCGCGCCGCTTCTGCTGGTGGCGTTCGGATTAAAGTTCGATTCCTGCTTTGTCATGGCTTTTAATAAATCTGCCGACACGCCGTAGGTCATCGATGCTTCATGGTATATTTCTTCTAAATTCTTGTCCGTTTTTAAAAAAGATGAAAAATCCACATTTGATTCGGATTGTCTGGTCACGGTATCGGATGCCGATACGGCAGCCCTTAGATAATCCAAAGCCGAGATATTTGTCATGATTGATAAACGCTCCTTTGAAAAACATACTGCTTATACTATAACATATTTTTTTCAAAAATGAAGCGTTTTTTTGAAAAAATATTGATTTTCAAAAATGACTGGTGTAGAGTGTATCTGAATTAGTGGATGCGGAAGAAAGAGACGGGAGTTTGACACTTCCTTTTAAACCTCATAACACACAAATCTTGTATTTAA
>CAJUJL010000072.1 GCA_910586725.1 uncultured Lachnospiraceae bacterium
ACCCTGTTTGATTCTTCACAGGCAGGAGTAACGCCTCCGGAAGCGCATACGCATACATATGAAGGAACGGTTACGGAAGAGGCGACCTGCAGCAAAGCAGGAAAGAAAACATTTGTCTGCACGCATGAGGACTGCGGGGAATCTTATACGGCCGTGATTGCAAAAACAGCGCATACAAAAGAAGAAGATCCGGCGGTTGCGCCAACCTGTACCATGGAAGGGAAAACGGCGGGAAGTCACTGCAGCGTGTGTGGCGCCGTTATCAAAGCGCAGAGGACGGTTCCCAAAACGGCGCATACGGAAGTGTCGGATCCGGCAGTTGCGCCAACCTGCGGAACGGACGGAAAGACGCAGGGAAGCCATTGCGAGGTCTGCAATACGGTAATTGCGGAACAGGAGGTTGTTAAAAAGACAGGAAAACATACGGAAGTTACCGATCCTGCCGTAGAAGCGACCTGTACAACCGAGGGCAAAACAGCGGGGAGCCATTGCAGCGTCTGCAACACCGTAATTACAGAGCAGCAGACGACACAAAAGCTTCCGCATGATTATGAAGAGGAAATGCTCAAAGAGGCGAGCTGCAGCGAAACAGGCGAAAAGAAGCTGACCTGTAAAGTATGCGGAGACATCCGTACGGAGGAGATCCCCATGGCGGCGCATACGCCGGTAGAGGATCCGGCCGTAGAGGCGACCTGTACCGCAGAAGGGAAAACGGCGGGAAGTCATTGCAGCGTTTGCAATACCATTATACAGGAACAGAAGACGATCCCTTCCATACCGCATACGGATCAGACGCAGGTGGTCAGGGCTCTGGTAAACACAAACGGATTCAGCAGAACAAAATGCACAGTTTGCGGTCATGTGTCAAACGAGAGCGTAATTTACAGTCCAAAAACGTTAGAGCTGGATGTTGAGAGATATGTTTACAATGGAAAGGAAGCAATGCCTAAAGTTACGGTGAAAGATTCGGCAGGAAAAACGTTGGATGCGAAATATTATACCGTTTCGTATCAGGACAATAAGAAAGTGGGAATGGCAAAAGTAATTGTCTCTTTTCAGGACATTTATCAGGGAACCATGTCGGAAACATTTACGATTGTGCCCGGAACTGCCAAAATATTAAAATTGTCTGCCAGACCAAAAGGTTTTTCGGTGAAGTGGAAGAAACAGAAAAAGGAAATCTCCGGTTATCTCATTCAATATTCCACCAATCGAAAGTTTTCAAAAAAGGCATCCAAAACAGTAATCGTGAAAAAGAAAACAGCGGCATCTGCCTCTGTAAAAAAATTAAAGGCGAAAAAGAAGTATTTTGTCAGAATCTGTACTTATAAATCCGTAAAAATAAACGGAAAAACAGAAAAAATCTGCTCAGAATGGTCTAAAATAAAAACAGTGACATCGAAATCATAATAGAAGGAACAAGGCGAAATCAAAATGAATGCAAATTTAACCAGAAGATTAAAGCAGAAAAAGAGAATCGTGATCAAGATCGGCTCTTCCTCTTTGCAGCATCCTAATACGGGAAAACTTGATTTTCTTAAGATGGAGCGTCTGGTGCGGGAATTGTGCGACTTAAGGAACAGCGGGATCGACGTGTGCTTAGTCAGCTCCGGCGCAATCGCGGT
Organism: uncultured Lachnospiraceae bacterium; assembly: GCA_910586725.1. GTDB lineage: Bacteria > Bacillota > Clostridia > Lachnospirales > Lachnospiraceae > Roseburia_B. The sequence goes on from CAJUJL010000072.1 coordinate 1,626, forward strand.
GGGAAGGACGTTTATGGGTATGGAAAATCCGCAAAGCACAATATCCAGAAAACAGGCGTGCGCCGCAGTTGGGCAGGCACGGCTGATGATGACTTATCAGAAGATGTTTGCAGAATACCACCAGACAGCCGGGCAGGTGCTTATGACAAAAAATACGATGATCGATAATGTTTCGCGGAAAAATGCGCAAAATACATTTGAAGAGCTTTTTCGTATGGGGGTGATTCCCATTGTGAATGAAAATGACACCGTATCTACGTATGAGATCCAATTTGGCGACAACGATACATTATCTGCCATTGTAGCTTCTTTAGTATCTGCGGATTTGCTGATTCTACTATCCGATATAGATGGATTTTACACAGATGATCCGCATGAAAATCCGGATGCCAGGTTGATTCGCGATGTAAAACAGATCGACGAAAAGCTGTTTCACATGGCCAAAGAGTCCACGGGCAGCGACGTGGGAACCGGCGGGATGGCGACAAAGCTCAATGCCGCTAAGATTGCGACAAAATCCGGCGCGGATATGATTATTGCAAATGCGAAAGATATTCGCATTATTCACAGAATTTTTGAAGGGGATTTTGTCGGAACGCTGTTTCATTCCAATTATGACGAAGATTTTTATATCAGTGATTTTATAGAGGAGACGCTTTATTTATGAATCAGGAAAAGATCGACAGGATTAACGAATTATACCGAAAATCCAGGGCGGAAGGATTGACGGAAGAAGAAAAGACAGAGCAGGCCTTATTAAGAAAAGAATTTGTGGCAAACGTAAGAAATAATTTAAGGGCGCAGCTGGATCAGATTGACATGCAGAATCCGGACGGAACGACTTATAATCTGGGCGAAAAATATGGAAGCAAAACAGCAGATTAGAAACCGGCATCTGGCAAAGCGAAAGGCTATGAGCGAAAAGGAAATTGCGCTTTGTTCATCCGGCGTCTGCCGGAATCTGATTCAATATTTCAAACAGCAAAAGGATTTGGAAGAATACGTCGTATACGGGTATTATCCGTGCAGGAAGGAAGCAAAGCTTTTTGACTTTTATGCATGGCTGGGGGAGCAGGGAATTTCGCTTGCCTTTCCGAGGGTATCCGGCGCGTGCATGGATTTTTATCTGGCAGATTTTAAAACGGAACTTAAAGAAGGGGCGTTTCATATTATGGAGCCGCAGAAAGGCTGTAAAAAAGCAGACTTTTCCAGGGCCTACTGCCTTGTTCCGGGCAGTGTTTTTGACCGGTCGGGCAATCGCATCGGATATGGAAAAGGATATTACGACCGTTATTTTGCGGCTTATCCAAAACTGTACCGTATAGGAATCGCATATGAAAGCCAGATAGAAGAAAGAATAAAGCCCGAGAAGCACGACCGTAAGATGCATGCGATGGTGACGGAGCATGGCATGCGCGTGATTTGCAATAAGGAGGATTTATGGAATTAGCAGACATCTGTAAAAGAGCAAGGGAAGCCAAAGGACAGATCGGAATATTAACGACGACGCAAAAAAACGCCGCGCTTTTGGCAGTAGCGGATCAACTGGAAAAATGCCGGAAAGAATTGATGGCCCAGAATGAAATTGACATGGAGAACGGGCGAAAAAACCAAATGCCGCAGGGATTGTTGGATCGTCTTATGATTAACGAAACAAGAATTACACAGATGGCGGAAGGACTGCGTCAGATTGCAGGTCTGGATGATCCGATTGGAGAAGTGTTATCCATGAAAAAGAGGCCAAACGGGCTGATGATTGGACGAAAACGCGTTCCTCTTGGCGTTGTCGGCATTATTTATGAGTCGCGCCCAAACGTTACGGCAGATGCTTTCGGGCTTTGCTTTAAGACGGGCAATGTTGTTATTTTAAGAGGGGGTAAAGACGCCATTCATTCCAATCGCGCAATTGTAGCATGTATTCAGACAGCGTTGGAAGAGCAGAATCTGCCGAAAGAGGCAATTTCACTGATTACCGACACTTCTCACGAAACGGCAAGGGAATTTATGCATATGAACGGATATGTGGATGTACTGATTCCAAGAGGAGGAGCGGGATTGATCCGTACCGTAGTGGAGAATGCCACGATTCCGGTAATCGAAACAGGCACCGGAAACTGTCATATTTATGTGGATGAGAGCGCGGATTTTGACATGGCATGCGATATTATATTCAATGCAAAGACGCAGCGGATCGGCGTTTGCAATGCCTGCGAATCCTTATTGGTGCATCGGAGTATTGTAGATTACTTTATCCCTATGCTGGAAAAGAGGCTTTCCGAAAAAAATGTGGAAATTTACGCAGACGAGGCGATTTTGAACGCTTCTATCGCAGACGTTAAAGTGACGGCGGCACAAGAAGAAGACTGGGGCATGGAATATCTGGATTATAAGATTTCGGCAAAGACGGTTTCTTCCGTAGAAGAAGCGATTGCGCATATCAATCGTTATAACACAGGACATTCGGAGGCGATTATAACCAATAATTATACAAACGCGGAACGATTTCTCAATGAAGTGGATGCGGCGGCTGTTTATGTCAATGCAAGCACACGTTTTACGGATGGTTATGAGTTTGGATTTGGAGCCGAAATCGGCATCAGTACGCAGAAGCTCCATGCAAGGGGGCCGATGGGATTGGAAGCATTGACCAGTACAAAATATATTATTTATGGAAACGGGCAGATCCGATCGTAATTTTTGCATAAAAGTGGTTGACGAATGGAAAAATTATGCTATAATAATATTTAGTGCAATTTAGAATTACCCAGACAGTTGAATGCGCACAATACGCAACTGGAGGGAGGTTAGGTGTGAGTCTATGTCAAATGTAATCGTAAAAGAAAACGAAACTTTGGACAGCGCTTTACGCAGATTCAAACGAAACTGTGCAAAAGCCGGAATCCAGCAAGAGATTCGTAAAAGAGAGCATTATGAGAAGCCGAGTGTAAGACGCAAGAAAAAGTCTGAAGCGGCAAGAAAGCGTAAATATAACTAATAAAAATAGTTAGATGAGAAGAAGTTCGTTAGAACTTCTTCTTTTTTTTGCGTGTCCGGTGCTCGCACGTTCTGACGGGTGAAAATCTCTGATTTTTTCTTTTAAAGATACTGTTTATTCCTAATATTTATATATTATATAATT
>CAJUJL010000073.1 GCA_910586725.1 uncultured Lachnospiraceae bacterium
ATTCAGTTGTCAGAATTTACTCTCCGGCTATTTGGTGAGAATCCGAGAGGCTATAATTTTTCTTCACAGTCAGAAAGAATCACTGCTTCAATCCGAATATACCATGTCAAGAAACGCTTCCTTACTTTTCAACGCCTCCTGAAGCAAGCGCCGTCTCCGCAGCGATACGTATACGGCAGCCGCTTCCGCCTGGCAGTTGATTGACTTTTTCGGATTAAATTCAATATCCGTAAAAGCGTCATAACAAAGAACCTGCTCCGCCAGATCGGAATGCATATGCAGGGCATTGATATACAGCCAATGATAAAAATACGTCTTCGGTTCTGTTGCAAACGTCAAATCCTCAAAATGAAAAGCGCGGATTCTGCCGCTGTTTTTCAATCTCTCATCCCTTTTTGCAGCTTTGGGAGAAACATCCAGCAAATCTGTGTACGGCCCGCCCTCTTCAAATTCTTTTCCCGCCTGAAACACGCATTCGACGGGAACCTCTTTTCCTGCTTTTGTCCGGATCGTCAAATGAAACGCGCTTAATTTCACGCCTAATTCCGTTTCTGATTTGCTGGATATTTCAAGGATTTTTTTCTCTGCATTTTTTTCGGCAAACGCCTGATGCAGACTCTGAATGCACCTTTGCTTTTGCTTATCGGAAAAACCGCTGAAAAATTCAAATTCCGTATTTTCACAAACACAGATTCTCCGCTCCAAAGAAGCGACAAATACAGGTCTGACCGCCATCATGCACCTCCGGATTCTTTTTGAAAAGTCGTATTTTTCTTATTTTACTATAGGAGTATCAAGAAACGCAAGAGAGAATCTGCTTTGACCGCCGAATATCCGGAAGCGTCTCGTCCGTCTCCCATTTGGAAATCGTCTGCTGACGCCAAGCTTCTTTGCAACGTCCTCCTGTGAAAGCCCGTATTTTTTCCTCGCGTCAAATAAATGGTTTCCAGGATTCATAAAATTTCTTCTCTCAAAAATACTGTCATTGGATTCCAGGCGCCCGCCCCGTTCCAATGACAGTATAAATTTGCGCAGACGAAACATCCACCGGCTTTCGGATGTATTTTGGCCCGTTTTCTTAACGTCCGAAAAACAATTCATTTTCTTTTCGCCCGCTGCAGGATTTTTTCAGCTTCATGCTCCCCGCGGCAAGCAGAGCCTTACTTAAGCCGCGGGATTTTTGCGGGCAGATGGAAACGCAGCGCATACAGGAAATGCATTTTTTTACATCTGTTTCAGACGGGCGATCCGGCGGGATTGCGCCAACGGGACATTTTTTCGCACAAATCCCGCAGCCTGTGCAGGATTTCTTTGTTTTAGGCTTCATTGGCACACCGCCGTATTCCCGATACGGACGGTTTCCCGGAATACAAAGATGTTTCGGCAAATCCTCGCCTCAATCCTCGTGCGAACGCAGTCCGCAAAACGGGCAAGCTCTTCCTGATCTCTCCCGTCCGGCCGTCCGGGCGCAAACTGCCGGAGCGGGAACTCTTCCTCTTCCAAAGCCCCGAAACCAGATTGCAAAAATCTTCTCCGGATGGTATAATTTCAAAGAAATATTACAATGGAACGGAGAAAAATTATGAAGAAAAAAGAACATCTTTTCATTCCGGCTCTTTTATGCGCCGCGCTTTTATCCGGATGCCAGAATAAAAATCAGACGTCCGTAGAAGAAACGCAGACGCCGGACGAAAAAACCGTAAACCTGACTGTCTGGGGAGCGGAAGAAGACGAAGAACTGCTTTCTCAAATTATAAGCGAATTTCAGGAAAAATACCAGAACGAAGCGGATTTTAAAATTTCTTACATGCCGCAGAGCGAAAGCCACTGCATGGACGCATTGATGGAGGATCTGGAACAGGGCGCAGACGTATTTGCATTTGCAGACGATCAGTTAAACACGCTTGTATCCGCCGGCGCGCTCGAACCGATAGAATCGGCGGAAACCATCAAAGAAGCCAATCTAAACGAAGCCGTCCTTGCAGCGTCTGTCAACGATACGCTCTACGCGTACCCGCTGACGGCGGACAACGGATATTTTCTCTACTATAATCAAAACTATTTTTCCGAACAGGATGTCGCCTCATTTGACCAGATGTTAAACATTGCCGCGGCGCAAAACAAAAAAATCTCCATGGAATGGTCTTCCGGATGGTATGTCTATTCCTTTTTCGGAAACACCGGACTGACCGTCGGATTAAACGACGACGGCATCACCAACTATTGTACCTGGAACGGCACGGAGGGCTCCGTCAAAGGAATTGACGTGGCAAAATCCATGCTTGGCATTGCGAATCATCCGGGATTTATCAGCACAGACGACGCCGGATTTTTAGAAGGCGTCAAAAACGGCACGATTATTGCCGGCGTCAACGGCGTATGGAATGCGCTGGCGGTAGAAGAAGCCTGGGGCAGCGGCTATAAAGCCACAAAACTTCCCTCCTATAACTGTGCTGGACAGCAAATTCAGATGGCCTCGTTTTCCGGCTATAAATTAATCGGCACAAACGCCTATTCCAAAGAAAAAGAGTGGGCCAAAAAGCTGGCGGAATGGATTGCAAATGAAGAAAATCAAAAGCTGCGCTTTCTGCTGCGCGGCCAGGGGCCGTCCAACAAAAACGCCGCGGCCTCAAAAGAAGTGCAAAGCTCTCCGGCAATCGCCGCATTGTTAGAGCAGTCCGAGTACTCCTGCCTGCAGCGCATCGGAGGCAATTTCTGGGACCCTGTTTCGGAATTTACGTCCGACATCCTAAACAAAGCCGTACCCGAGCATAAGCTTCAGGACCGTCTTGACAAGATGGTAGAAAAAATCGTCGCCCCATAACAACGCAATCTCTCTATTTCAGATACAAAAGGAGACTCAGCCAATATGAAATCGATTCGTTTAAAATATCGCTTAATCATACCGATTGCCCTTTTGGGCATTGTGGCGCTTTTATCGAACATTCTGTCTGTGATCAATATCCGAAATGTAAACGCAAGCGCCGCCAATATCGCAGACAATTACATGGACGGCAAAAGCCGTCTGGCGGAAATCTGCCAGTCCTCCATGAACATACATAAAATGGCGTTAAGCCATATCGTTGCCACGGATTACAACACCATGATCGTGCTTGTCGGCCAAATCAAAGAGGAAGAAGCCGCTCTGGATCTGAAGCTTTCCGAATATGCCGGGCATGTCACGCCAAAAGAACAGACGCAGTACGAATCGCTTCTGTCCAATTACGCTTCGTTTAAACAGGCGCTGGTTCACTTAGTCTGCGCCAGCGCAAGCCATAAAACGCAGGACGCCTACGCGCTTGCAAACGGAGACGTAGCCGCTTATGCCGGCGCTATGGAAGCGGACATTGACGATTTAAACGCTTCCATCAGCGAGCAGACGCTTACTGCAAGAAACCAGCTGAAAAACGCGTATGTCCTGTCTCTTGCCGTCGGCATTGCCGCGGCCGCAATCTGTATGCTTCTGGTATTTGGGGATATAAAGCTGATTACAAATTATGTGCTTCTTCCTTTGAAAAGCATTCTGACAACGATTCAGGAAAGCTCCGGACAAATTGATAACATGACGGGAGAAGTTTTAAAAAGAACGAACGATTCCAAAAAAAGCGCCGCCGGTCTTTCCTCGCTTTCTGAGCAGCTTTCCTCCACCATTCAGAAAGTGGCGGGCAATATCGCTTCCATCAACAGCAACGCCAAAGACGTCAGTTCAGACGTTTCCAATATTGCCAGAGAATGCAGCGAAATCACAGCGTACGCCGTGCAGATGAACGACCGTGCAAACGCCATGCAGCAATCCGCCAAAAACAGCGCGGAAATTACGAGCGCGAAAGCAGAAGAAATCCTGCATACACTCAACGACGCCATCGAAAAAAGCAAAAGCGTAGACCGGATTCAGACATTGACCGATGAAATTCTGGCCATCTCTCAGCAGACCAAGCTGATTTCTTTAAACGCTTCCGTAGAAGCCGCAAACGCCGGAACTGCCGGAGAGGGCTTTGCCGTCGTCGCAAAAGAAGTGCGCGATCTGGCCCATTCCAGCCAGAACACCGCCAACCGTATCCGGGACATCAACAGCGTCGTGATTGCCGCAGTCCACAACCTCTCCAAAAACGCACAGCATCTGATTGACTATATGAGCCAGTCCGTCCTGACGGAATTTGAAGCGTTTGTGCAATCTGGCAGCCAGTATCGGGAAGACGCCGTTTATATCCGACATGCCATGGATGAATTCCACGAACAGACCGAACGGCTCAAACACTCCATGTCCGACATTGCAGACTCCATCGGCACAATTACAAAAGCCATCGACGACGGCGCGGGCGGCATTGCCGGCGTAGCCGGAAATACCAAAAACCTCGCTCTGGATATGGAAGACATTACACAGCGTATGGGCGTAAATCAAAAAATTGTGGAGGGACTCAAAAAAGAGACGGTTGTGTTTGACAATCTGTAATCTACATCAGATCTTTTGTTTCCACTCGAAAAACGGTCAACGCCGCAAACAAAAACGATGCCGCCGTCAAAACCAGGGGAACGGCCAGATTGCCGGCAAACGAAAAATCTCCAATATTTGCCTGTGTCAGTAAAATCAATAACTTCTCGGAATCTCAATGAATGAGATTCTAAGCGAAGATTGACAACTGAA
>CAJUJL010000074.1 GCA_910586725.1 uncultured Lachnospiraceae bacterium
TTTTCCATGATGCGCTGCTGAATTGTTACATAAGGATAATGTATCAATGCCTCACGCCTGTTTGCGGTTTTGTACGCTCCGTGGGGACGTAAAAAAGAACCGCCTTTCCTTGCAGTTCTTTTTCAAAAATTTCATATGTGTTGCAATTTGGCCTTTCTGCTTTACCGTAACGCTTTCGCAATATGTTCCTGCCATTGCCGCTATATGTGCATTTTGACCGATTCCTCCTATTTTTATTGAATCGTTGCTTCATACTCCGCAATCGTCTGTAGATTAGCCTTTTCTATTTCATTCAGTACTGTATCTGAAAAATTTTCCGGGGCGGTTGTTCCCCGATACCAGGAACAGGTGTCAAAATAACCCTGTAATTGCTCGTCCTGAAACATCCTTCCATGTCTGGCATATATCTCATTTCTTGCAATTTTGCATTCGGCAGGAGTTTTCCCGTTTAAATCGGACGCATCAATCGGAAAGACATCGTCTTCCGGGAACACAAATTCGCAATTGCCTTCTGCAATCTCGTCGGTGATATAGTTTCCCGCCAATGGAAAGCTTTCATCATAAGGCTCGCTTTCGCTTAAAGAAATGATACCGTCTCCCAGAAACGTGAATGTAAGCGTGTAATTGCGATTTCCATAGGACTCTCTGTAAACGGCGGTATTCTCATCTGTCCATTCAGCCGTGCAGTCCCGCAAATCCACATATGCCATATATCCCGAAGAGCCAATGCCCATGGCAAAGAATATGCCGCCTTGATCGGCTGACCAGATGGAAAGCGAACATTTTGGCCCGATTTCCCGTGAGTACGATCCTGCAAGCGTTTCCATAGGGATTGTTTCATAATCGGCATCTGAAGATTCGTCTTGATTTTCTTCCATATCAAATTCTGTCTTTGTGTCAGCGGCAGTTTCACTGGATTCTCCATCGGAAAATGCAGCTTCTAAAATCCCATACAGCATCAGCATATTTTGCGGCACGTCATTGAAGGACAAATATGTGGCTTCAAATGTGTCATTTTCCTTACTTAACGTAAATTGAATAAGGGCTTTTACTTCAGAATCCAGATATGTGCAGTGACCGGTAAATTCCACAATGTCTGCCTCTTCCTCTTTGTAATCCGGCTTTCCGTCCCCGTCTTCGTCAGGGCCTTCTTTTGTGCCCTTAAAATATTTCCATGTGGGGTATGAGAAAAACGCGTCAAAAGCGTCCCCGTAAGATTTATCGGGATAATCCTGCGGATGACCGTTTTTTACAGCCAATACATGGGAATCCTGACTGTCTGAAAGATTTTCAGCCTGATCAAGCGCTTCTTTTGCAACAGACTCTACCGCATCCGTTGCCTCTTTGAGCTCTTGTTCCGTACAGCCTGTTAAAAAAGATCCTGCTAAAGTTACGAAAACAACCAAATAGAATAATTTTTTCTTCATGTTTCCTCCTGTAATCATTTTTGCATTTTGTTAAAGTTTCAAAATATTCTTCTTTTTCTGTTCAAATTCTTCCTGTGTTAGAATCCCCATATCAAGCAGCTCTTTTAATTCGACCAGCTGTGAAAAGTCTGTCGTTTCTTTTTTTAGCGCATCCTGTGTCTTTGATAATCGGATGCTAGTTTCTGCCTGTTCGTCTCTGATTTCAAATGCACGGGTTAAACATTCTTCAATTCGTACAATTACGGTATCATCATTCGTATAAAAAGCCGCCTTTTGCACGCCTGATTTCTGAGAGGGATCTTTATAATATATATTGATGTATCGATTCCCTTCCACAGTTTCCTTGTGTCTTGTATCTTTTGACGTGGAAGCCCCGATTACCGCCCCTACAGGTCCAAATAATATGCCTCCGGCAACGGCTCTTGCGATTGGATGCCCTCTTTTTCCCTCCGTGACTTCGTAGGTATGTATATCTGATTCAAATTTTATAACGGATTCAAAGGTGAACACGCTGCCGGGATCTCCCATAGAATAAAAATTTCTTTTTGTGTAGTTTACAAATAAAGCCGGATGCGGATGTTCCATTTCCGCCATATGTTCCAGAAAAAAGCCGGAACTGTGTTCTTCCACATACTGAAAGGGATCAAATTTTTTCCCTTTTTCCCACAGCTCTTCCTGGGCGGTTGTTCTTGCGGCATTTACACACCCCATACAAAGAGCTCTGTTGTCGGATGTCATATAACGAAACATAATCCGTTTTCCGCACAAAAAACAGTTTTTATTTGCTTCTTTTAACTGCGCTTGTTTTTCTTTTTCCATTTCTCTCTGGCGATGCCGGGCATTTACCGTTTCCTGCCAGTCTTTGGGGCTGGCAAGCATAGACCTGGCTTCCTGTACCGTATAATCCATGGAATGCCAGTTTGCCAGGAATCGAAAGCCCGCTTCCTGAAACTGCTTATTGCATTTTTTGCAGAACTGCCCGTCTTTTAACGGCCATTCCTGCAAAATTCCTGTTTTTCCTTCGCAAATGCTGCATTTTCCCATAACAGTCCCTCCAAAATTATGCTTAAAATTCATTCCTATCACGATGGATCCTCTTTCATCTTACGTAAAATCTGTCTTACTCTGCTTTCCGACAGACCATATTTACGTACCAGATCATGTGCGCTTGTTCCGTTATCATGTTCTTCTTTTAATTGGTTTGCAATATATTCATTGGAATAAAACTTTAACGGAAACATCATCTGCATGCCTTTAAAATGAAGATAGATTTCATATGCATTATCAATTCCAATCGTTTCTGCCATTTCTTTATAAATTCCTGCCAAATCAGCAGAAGTAACATTTGAGAATCTCTCCATCTGACCACCTCTCTTTAACTTTTATTTTAATTCTTTTGCGACGCAATTAGAAAATACGAATTACAGTGTAATTTACAAGTAAAAATTACCTTTTCTAATTTTTCAGGCATTCTTTTCTGCTTCCGGATTCTGGATTTTCTGATGTATAAAGCGTTTCTTTCTGTCTTTGAAATAATAAAAACCCATGAAGCAATTTTGCTGCCTCATGGGTTCTCTCGATTCGATGCTCTTATGATAGAATGAAAACGATTCTATATTTTTAACTTATTTGGCATAATAATCCAAAATGATTCTATATTCATTCCTTTCAAATCTGTATTTTTGCAAAGACCGTATTTCTAAAAATATCCTTCCGCCTCTTCCATGGAGAGGGCATATTTTTTTATTATAATCTCTTTGATTCCTGCATCAGAATGCCCTAATTCCCGAAGAACTTCCACCGTGCCCTGAATCCCTTTGTGAAGTCCCTTCTCTATCCCTTCTTTTTCCCTCAACAGAAGCTGAGGCTCCATAATCTCCATTAATGTCTGGCACATATTAACATCTCCCTTCATTTCTTCCACTGTCTCCCTGTTTGCTCCCACGCTGACCTCAAGGACGGAATCGGCCAGCTCTCTGTCAACTTTTTTTGTCAGACGGCAGATTTTCTCCAACAATTCCGTCATATCCTGTTTTTTCAGTTTTCCGGACAACGCGCCAAGCCATGTATGCTCTGTCTTATCCAACTCTCCCGTAACGACGATCTGCGCGGGAAACATATTTTTCCCTTTTATATAATATATTCCTTTATACGGGTTGGATACCGCGTATCCGTGTTCCTTAAAATATTGGAAAATCCCCTCTGGCTTTGTTTCTCTAAGAAGTGTCACCGTAATGTCATCCTCCTTCCGCTCATCGACAGTTTCTCCATAAGATTTATAAAGGCTCGCATATGCCAGAGCCTTATGAAATGCGTCAATGTCAAGATGATCTTCCGGCGACTTATACTCCATGATATTATGTCCTAAAAAGAAAGCTCCTATCTCATTTCCAATCCGAACAGACGCTTCTTTCTTAACAACCAGAAGGTCAATTTCCAACGGCTTGGTATTTAAGTTATATTCCTTTTCAAAAATAAGCGAATCCCTGTCCTCTGCAAGCTCCAGGTTCATTGCCGCTACAAAGCCCGGATGCCATTGCACTTTTTTATCTTTCATAATTTTTTTCCTTCCATCAGTATATCACATTTTGCCTGTTTTCAAAAGCCATACTGAATATTTTTCAACTCCGTTTCAATGTTTCACCGTATCAAGGCAGTTTCGATTCAAAAGTTGTAAAATAGTTGTAAATTTATGCTTAAATGCTCTAAAACACCTGATTTCTGCGTATCCAGAAATTATGTTGGTGTGTTGCCGTGGCA
>CAJUJL010000075.1 GCA_910586725.1 uncultured Lachnospiraceae bacterium
GAGATTCGTATTTTAAGTTTTAGAGTTTAAAAATCGGTATTAACCGACAGCCCCCATAATTATCATAGAAAATATCATATTGTCAATATTCTCTTAAATGACTTAAATCCCGTGTATACTTAGAATTTTCCTGCTTTGTGCGCTTCTTCAATGGAAACGGCTACGGCAACCGTAGCGCCTACCATCGGGTTATTACCCATACCGATTAAGCCCATCATTTCTACGTGTGCCGGAACGGAAGAAGAACCTGCGAACTGTGCATCGGAGTGCATACGTCCCATTGTGTCTGTCATGCCGTAAGAAGCCGGGCCTGCAGCCATGTTGTCCGGATGCAGCGTACGTCCCGTACCGCCGCCGGAAGCAACGGAGAAGTATTTTTTGCCCTGTTCATTGCATTCTTTCTTATAGGTTCCTGCAACCGGATGCTGGAAACGCGTTGGGTTGGTGGAGTTTCCGGTGATGGAAACGCCGACGTTTTCCATATGCATAATGGCAACACCTTCCTGCACGTCGTCTGCGCCGTAGCATTTTACGGTAGCGCGGAGGCCTTCGGAATATGCCTTTTCGTAAACAACGTTTACTTTGTTCTCCTGATAGTCAAATTTTGTCTCTACGAATGTAAATCCGTTGATGCGGGAAATGATCTGCGCAGCGTCTTTTCCAAGTCCGTTTAAGATAACGCGTAACGGTTTCTGGCGTACTTTATTCGCTTTTTCTGCGATTCCAATCGCGCCTTCCGCTGCTGCAAAAGATTCATGTCCTGCAAGGAAGCAGAAGCATTCGGTTTCTTCTTCTAATAACATTTTGCCAAGGTTTCCATGTCCAAGGCCTACTTTTCTGTGATCCGCAACGGAACCCGGGATACAGAATGCCTGTAATCCTTCGCCAATGGCAGCGGCAGCGTCCGCAGCTCTTGTCGCTCCTTTTTTGATTGCGATTGCGGCGCCGATTATGTAAGCCCAGCATGCGTTTTCAAAACAGATTGGCTGGATTTTCTTTACCTGTTCGTATACATCAAGCCCAGCGTCTTTTGTAATTTTCTCAGCCTCTTCTACAGAGCTGATTCCATAGCTGCTTAGCACAGCGTTAATCTGGTCGATTCTTCTTTCATATGATTCAAATAAAGCCATTATTTTCGTCTCTCCTTTCCTTATTCTACTCGTGGGTCGATAATCTTAACAGCGTCTGCTACGCGGCCGTACTGTCCCTGGGCTTTTTCCCATGCCGTGTTCGGATCATCGCCTTTTTTAATAAAGTCGGTCATTTTTCCAAGAGAAACGAATTTGTATCCGATAACTTCGTTGTCAGCGTCAAGAGCAATGCCTGTAACATATCCTTCTGCCATTTCCAGATAACGAACGCCTTTTTCTTTGGTTGCATACATGGTGCCAACCTGGGAACGAAGTCCTTTTCCCAAATCTTCCAGACCGGCGCCTACGGCAAGTCCGTCATCAGAGAATGCGCTCTGTGTACGTCCATAAACAATCTGTAAGAATAATTCTCTCATGGCCGTATTGATTGCATCACATACCAGGTCTGTATTCAATGCTTCCAGGATGGTCTTACCCTGCAAAATTTCTGCTGCCATAGCTGCGGAATGAGTCATTCCGGAACATCCGATTGTCTCAACAAGCGCTTCTTCAATTACGCCGTTCTTTACGTTTAATGACAGTTTGCAGGCACCCTGCTGCGGAGCGCACCAGCCAATACCGTGTGTAAATCCTGAAATATCTTCAATTTTTTTGGAATGGACCCATTTGCCTTCTTCCGGAATGGGGGCTGGTTCATGTTTTGCGCCCTTTGCCACAGGACACATATTCTCGACTTCCTTCGTGTAAATCATTATAAGACTCCTTTCGATTAAACATTATATAGCTGCAGATAACGACACATTCTGCTACTGGTCTTATTTTCGCATATTTTTGAGATTTCGTAAAGCGGTTTTATAGATTTTACCGGATGAAAAATAAAAATAGCATTCCTGTATACGCCCTAAAAGCCGCTCACAGTAACGGTACGGATCGTTGTTTTGGGCTTTGCTGCGCAGAAACTGCCGTAAATGGAATGCGAATGATTCGCTCAAAAAAACTGTCCCGAAAAGTATACCTTTCGGGACAGCCGTGTTTTATGTAGACTTGCATTTATTTTAGTACATTATTATTAGAAAATCAAGGATAAAATGAGTTTTTTTCTGGTGGATTTGCACAACTGTTTTTGCGTTTCAAAAGGTATACTTTTGCAGGACTGTATGTCATACAGGGATGACCTGTGGATATTACAATAAGGGGACAAGAAGCTGAAAACAGTGATGGTACAGGCAGGAAGCTTAATATGAGAAGATGTCTAAAATTTAAACTGTGGGAAGAAGGTGAAATAAACGATAGTTCAGTTTGTTGTGTGGTAAGATTGGAAATATGGGGATAAAATGTTTTGTTGAAAAGTAGAAAAATAGTACAAAATTGGAATTTTGAGGAAGGGGAATGACAAAGTGAAAGAAATTAAGAAGGGATTGTGTTTTTTTCTGGCAGCACTGTTAGGGGTTCATTTTAGTCTTTTGAATCCAATGGCAATGAAAGCGGAAGAATCCAATGGAATAGAAGATATGGGAGAGGACTATGATGAAGAACTATATGCGTCTGTGGATATGCAAACGGACGAGGTATCCCTGGATGTGAAAGATTCTGTTATGGAACCGGAAAGAGAGTTTTCTGAGGTGGAGAATACTGGGGTGGAACTTACAGAAAGCAGTATGGTTTCGGTTAAAGGGGATGAGGTATCTGGATTTTGGCAGTATTCTGTGGATTCAAATAATGAGGTGACGATTGAAAAATATACAGGAGCAGAAGCAAATGTGTCGGTTCCCAGTACAATTGCGGGGAAAATCGTGAAATATTTGGGGGAAGATGCGTTTAGAGGAAATACGTGGATTGTATCTGTGAACATTCCGGATACAGTTACGAGTGTTTCTGGATCTAAGATTGGATTTTTTTCATTTGGATGTTTTTATGAATGTACGAATCTGACTGTGGTTTCTGGCATGAAGAATGTGACATCAATTGGGGCGGGTGCATTTAGCGGTTGCAGCAATTTGACAACAATTTCTTTTGGCTCTTCTCTTGCAGAAATTGGTGAAGATGCATTTGAGAGTTGTAAGAAATTAACAAACTGTACTTTTCCAGCTTCTCTTACTAAATTGGGAGATGGGTGTTTTGAAGATACAGAATTGATAAGTGTATCTCTTTTTTTGCCTAATGTTGAAATTATTGGATCAGATGCTTTTTGTAATTGCTCTCAATTGGAAACAGTATCTATTGGTGCAAATATAAGTATCGGCTCTAGCGCATTTTCTGGATGCAGTTCATTGAAAAATATTTCAATTGCAGCCGGAAGCAGGGTAAGCGCCAAATAATAACGCGGTCAGATATAAAATTACTCCAGCTCTTTGCGAG
>CAJUJL010000076.1 GCA_910586725.1 uncultured Lachnospiraceae bacterium
TTTAATTTGAAGAATTTACCGGTAATTAGGAGTGGGTAAAGTTACGAATAACACCAGGGTTCAGGCCGCAGTAAGGGAATTTACTACAAAAATTGGTGAGGCGTTAGGGTTTGCAAAGGATTTATCCTCTTATACAGAAATGATTGACCAGACACAGACGAAAGATGGAATATCATTGACTTTGAAAGAAGTGATTTTAGATGACCGGGTACTGGCGGTATGTGTACACACAGATTTTGGAAAACAGGAAGGATCGTTATGGATCAATAATGAAAAGACGCTCATTAACGGGCAGCATCAAATGACGTATGAGAGCATGGAATCGGCGGCAGGCGGTGACGGAGATGTATTCAAACCTAGCCGGGATGCAGTTCTGGTGCAGATCTATGAAGACCAAATCCTGCCAAATGGCGATGTAAAGGTGCATCTTGTGCTGGAGGGCGAAAAATGGATAGATCATGGGGATGAGCTGGTACTGCCGGATGATTTTGAGGAGCAGGCGACGGAGTTTGTATATGATTTTGTCGTCACGCCGGAGGAATTGAAAGCAAAGACGACAAAGCAAAAGCTTGACGTTACGGTTGGCGTATCCGGCAAAGAAAAAAAGAACCTTATGTTAAAGGAACTGACCATGAACGATTTGTACTGCCGTATCATAGCAGAAGGGGCTGCATGGGACGATGACTGGCCAGGCCAGTATGAATTGAAACTCAAGGGAACGGACAGTTTGGGGAATCCTGTCAGCCTTGAGGGAGGCAGATTCCTGTCAGAGAATGAAATGCTGTTTGCAACAAATTTTATAGGGGATTATGAAGTGGGCGAGGAAATCGAAGACGATGAGTTTCAGCTGTCTGTCCCGGATAAGGATTGCGACTATTTGGATCTGCAGCTGTATGAGCGGAAAATGATCTGGGATAGCGTGAAAGAGATAGAAGGCAGCCTGGATGGAGAGGAAGATATTTATGAACAGGAGTTAGTCGAAGCGTGGGAAGCGTATTCCGAAGACGAAAACTATGGATGGGAGCCGGTTGGAGAGCCGTTCCGTATCAAAATTACACATACAGGAGGGGCGGCGGATGAAGAGAATTAAAAATATAATGTTATGCTTATTGGCCGCGGGCCTGATGGGAAATATGATAACGCCTGTATATACAATGGCAAAAGAAAGCCCTGAGCCTTCTGATTTGTACAGCTCTTACGTTCCGGGGGAAGATAAACTGGAAGAAAATGATATAGATACAGAAGATGCGTTGGATTTCAAAGGAACCCAAATAAAAAACAAGCCGAAAATCAGCGCAAAGAACCGAAGGAGCATTCAAAAGATATGCGGTTATTTTTCAGATTATCTGGGTTATAGCGTGGGCAGACAAAAAGCAGGGAAATCTGTATCATTGAATTTTAACAAACAAAAAAACCGTAAAAAAGCATTGGGATTTATGCCGGATTTGCTTTTTGCGTTGGGGCTTGAAGATGCAGCAGAGTTTGTTTTTGGAAAAAAGGCGTCCGGGGCCATAACGGTTTATCATGTGGATTGGGGTGAAAACAAAAACATTATAAAAATAAAAAAAATAGAGGCAAAAAGAGGGAAAAAATACGAGGCGAAATTTGACCTGATTTATTACGACAGTCTTAACAATGTAAAAACAAAGTTTGCAAATGGTGTGTTTTATTTGAAGAAAACAGGCAAAAATGATTTTGTCGTAGCAAAATTAGAGGTAAAGAAAAGGACATGTTGTTGACGCGATGGAGCCACTGTGTACAGAACGGACGGCAAGCTGGGAAGAAGAACAGTAATTATTGACGCATCATTTTGCAGCCGCCCATACTCTGCATGCTTTTGCTGAATCTCGGAAAATAGACAGTGAGGACATTTTTCCGAAATGGGAGATTTTATATTGAAAACAGCGATTTTGGAGCAGCATTCCAAGTCGCTGTTTTTAATATATATGCAAAAAATTACTGGAAAGCCAGTAAAATATTTTGCAATATCAGCGCCGGGGGTTTGCAGATAAGTAAAAACCTCCAGGCGCTTTTTATGGATGCAATATGGCTTATATATAGGAGTTTAACTCATTCTGTAATTGTTGGAGAAATGTATTCGATGCTCTTGAAAGGACCTGATATTTTTTCCAGACAATACAGAGTTCCGCGTGCATAGCGGGGAGAAGAGGCCGGAAACAAAGGTTGCTGTCGCCTGTGGTATTGATCAGCCTGTCAAGCGCTATGACATATCCAAAGCCTTTTTTTACGAACTGTGCTGTATTATAAACAAGATCATAAGTGGCCACAACATTCAGCCTGGAAATGTCTGCCTTCAGCCAGGAAAACATTTCACTGTTTATCGAAGCCTGGTGTGACAGGATTAATGGCTTATCCCACAGATCTTCTGCCTGGATTGCTTCTT
This sequence comes from uncultured Lachnospiraceae bacterium, assembly GCA_910586725.1. GTDB lineage: Bacteria > Bacillota > Clostridia > Lachnospirales > Lachnospiraceae > Roseburia_B. The sequence continues at coordinate 2,405 of CAJUJL010000076.1, forward strand.
TTTCAGCTAAGGGGCTGTCCTTCCTCATTAACACGCCCCAGGTGTCTTTCATTGGAAGCTTTATAGAATCATATTTGCTTATGTCAGTCTGGCCTACGAAAAGACCGAAATCAATCAGCCCTTTATCCAGCTTTTCCATAACACGCTCTGCATCGCCGCTGTATATATGGTAATGGATCAGAGGGTGATTTTTCTGCAGGTTTCTGGCAGCCTGTGCAAGAAAGGAGATGGCTTCTGTTTCACCGCATCCGATATAGATTTCACCATTGATGTTTTCGTTGGAAGATGCCAGTTCTTCTTTTGTTTTTTCCATCAGGGCTACCAGTTCTTCCACCCGTTTTCGCAGCAGCATCCCATCTTCGGTCAGCGTGATCTTTTTACTGCCGCGGATCAGAAGCTGCTTGCCTAATTCTTCTTCCAAATCTTTCAGCTGTCTGGAAAGTGGCGGCTGTGTCATGCGTAAGGTTTCCGCAGCTTTTGTTATGCTTTCTTCCCTGGCGACTGCGAGAAAATATTGTAATACCCGAATATCCATATGCCAAACCCTCAGGTGTGTTATTTCAATTTTAAATTATGGAATCTTAGAGCGTGATAGGTTCTATTGTATCAGAAAAAAAGACGGTAACATTGAACAGCGGGTATCAGATGCCCATATATGGGATGGGCGCTTATAGCTTGACAGACAGTGAATGTGTGGACTCCGTGACGGCGGCATTGGAAAATGGCGTCTGCCTGATTGATACCGCTTATATGTACCATAACGATGTGATATGTTGTGAAGTGTAGATGTAAACATTTCTGGCAAACGTAGTATTTTAGCGGAAATGCGCATCTGCTAAAATACAACATATGCGGCTGGCTCATTTGTGGTGAATGGAAACTTGCAGATGTTGTAATACAAGGAAGAAGGTGATAATCCTTTTATTCGTATCTGTAAACAGTTTAGCACAAAGAAAGGCGGTTGTATATGGA
>CAJUJL010000077.1 GCA_910586725.1 uncultured Lachnospiraceae bacterium
TCTGTGCCTCTTTTACTGGTCCAAAATTTTGTATGACAATTTTATTTTCCATAATCAAAAATCACTTCTCCATTGCTTTTATAGTTCATATCAGATATTAAAATTATAATAGAATAGTCTCTAATTTACAATATATCATTGCTTCAGGTTTCCCCATTTTTGAATTTTACACCTCTAAAACCTGCATAAAATCAGACAGGAAAAAATGGGAAACTCAAAATAATTGCTTATAAAGTGAAACCTTGCATTTTACGTATATTTTCAGAATACCAGCAACTATGACGTCAACCCTAGTAAAAATACATCTCAAAATGAATGATTTATGTAAGAAAAATGGCAGTTCTTTCCCTAAAAAAACTGCCACCTAATAAAATGATGTAATTGTGGTGTAGTAAACGCCTTTCCTCGCCGTTTTACTGTCCGCCTCCCCCGGCATTATGGTCTATTGGCCGTTATGAATCTTAATATACTCAATGACAGGCTGCTGATCGGCGGGAATGGTTCCGTTGTCATCCACAGGTTCTGCTTTTGTACATACTTCGTCCACTACATCCATTCCTTCCGTTACATAGCCAAACGCGGCATACTCCCCGTCCAGAAACGAGCTGTCCTGATGCACGATAAAGAACTGTGAGCTTGCACTGTCATAATCATTGGATCTGGCCATAGATATGGCTCCGCGTGTATGCTGAAGCGGATTTTCATGCCCATTGTTTGCAAATTCCCCGACAATTGTCTGATCGGAACCTCCTAACCCGGTTCCTTCCGGATCTCCGCCCTGCATCATGAAGCCTTCCATAATCCGATGAAAGGTAAGCCCGTCATAAAATCCGCTTTCCGCAAGAGAAATAAAATTGTCAACTGTCAATGGAGCCGCTTCCCGATCCAAAGCCACGGTAACAGTTCCATAATCTTTGATGGCTATTTCCGCATAGCAATCGCCCTGCGTTTCTGTTGTCGCCACTTCTGCAGGTTCTTCGGGCTTACTGCCCGCCATAAACCAGATAACAGCGCCCAGAACAACCGCCAAAAGAGCTCCGCCAAAACAAGCCGCCATTTTCTGTTTCCGCTTTTTCTCCAATGGGGCCACGTATGGCGTAATGCTTTCTAAAATCTGATCTTTTTGTGGCTGGGGCAAAACGGCTTCCTGCACTCCCCTTATCATTTCTTCATCCAAAAGATCGGGAGCCTGACGTGAATAATCTCCGGATTCCTGTGAAATGGCGGATAATACGCACGCAACATTCTTTGGTTCGGCTTCGAGCGCCAATCCGGCCATTTTTTCATTTAAGCCCGTCATACGCGCAATCTCTTTCTGCTGAAATCCCGCAATCTGGTGCAGAACAAATACATAACGTCCCGCTAACGGCAGAGAACGAAGGATAGAATCCACCGCATGATTCTCGCTTATTTTCACGTCGCGTTCGGTAATGAGAAAATTTTTGCCCACGGGAAGCGGCAGTTTATTCTGTCCCTTTCTGCCTGTTTTGGAGATACAATATGCGGCTGCTTTTCCAAACAGTTTTTCCCGAAATTCGCCCTCCGTCTGAATACTGCCGTCTAACAGATGCTCCCACGTTTGTTTAAATGCCGCGGAAACAGCATGATTTGCCGCATCCTCGTCCAATAACAGCCCAAAACAGACAAACTTTGTCTCTTTCCAATATTTTTCATAGCATTCTACAAATGCCTCCCGTTTCCCTTTTTTTGCGTTTTCTATTATTTTTTGCATAAGATCCCTCTCTTCTGTTTTTGTAATAAAAAATTTCTCCTTCAATAATATACTATAAATTTTCGATTTTTCCAATAACATATTGCTTCCGCTAAAAAAACAAGCAGAAAAAATCCGCATATCGCAAATCTTTTCTGCTGCAAATATTATTTTTTTCCATGTCCGGAGCCGATCAGATTCAGTACCGCTCCAATCAAAACGGTACATGCCGCCGCAATTTTTCCGTATACAGACGTCATTTTCGTCAAAGCCTTGCCCAAATGCGGGATATGAAACCGCACCGTGCCAATATAGTCGTCATAAGACACCGGCATCGGGTCTTCTCTCTCATTCGCGTCTCCCTTCGTTGTAAAAGTCCCTGATACAATCTGGTTCTTCTGCACGCGGTGCGTAATGATTCCACCATCCTGCGAGGCGTAAAATGCGATAATATCCCCTTCTTTTACATCTTCCGGCTTCCCTTCTTTTACATAAATCAGGCTTCCGACCATAAGCTTTGGCTCCATGCTGCCGCTTAACACATGATACATGCGGTATCCGAAAATTCCCGGCCCCACCAGCAGAGAGCACAAAATGATGACGATAAGTATCAGCGCAGTCCCTGCCACGCTCAACAGTCTGAACCTCTTTTTCTTATCTGCGCTCATGACTTATTCCTCTGATACGGAAATTTCCTGCCTTTAGGAACGCCCTGCTTTAAAAATGCCTTACGCTTTCGAACAGAAAGATATATAACCGCAATGATAAGAGCCAGAAGCGCCATGCCCCCGATTCCGGCATATACGGGAAAATAACCCATCAATCCGGCCTGTTCCGCCTTGATCGCCGCAAGCGGCACCTCTTCGTCATCCAAATCCAAAAGGTCTTTCTGTTCCAACGGAACCTGATCATCCGGCAAATGCACGCCCGCATTGCCTCCCACTTCATTTTCCTGCGCTTCATTGTCGTCTGCTGACGCTTCTTCCTGCTGCTCAGCGTCTGTATCGCCGCCTTCGCCAATCTGTTGCCCCTGCGCCGCAGTCCCGCCCGTGGCATTTGTGGCTGCCGTCGTTGTCTGCCCCATTGTTTGGGAGGTCACAGAAGACGGTGTTCCTCCTCCGGTTTTTGAATTCTCTCCCGCAGCAACCGGAGCGTACCGGAATGTGAACACATTCTCCGCAGCATTTGCCGACAGCGTTTTTACCATATTTAAAGTCTGCGGCTCATAATTTGCGATATAGCGGGAAGAAACATACTGGCGATCCCCTATATTACCGTAATAAGAATCGCTTTCCCGCAGCGTTTTTCCATCCATATCCACATAGTTTACTTTATATTCCACCATATCCCCTTTTACGCCGTAGGCGACCACATAATCTCTGTCGCACGCCGCGTAAAATGTCGGGGCCAGCGCCTCCGAATTGTCTCTTCCGGCTCTTCTGACGCCTCTGATATAATATCTCTCATCTGTGGTTTCCGCCGTATCCTGCGGCCGGATATACACAGCGTCTCCGTACGATAACCCGCTGATTACCGTGCACTCTTTCTCATAAACGATTTTGGCCGACTGTGAACCGACTTCAATGCCCCCTTCTTTCAGGAGAGGCCGCTGAAAAAGTAGATATCACCGCCTATATTTGATATAATGTAATTATT
>CAJUJL010000078.1 GCA_910586725.1 uncultured Lachnospiraceae bacterium
CAACGGAAGTTGCGTCGATCCAGGTGGCGTTCCATCTGAAAGTATGGGCGACCAAGTACCGGATTGAGACAAGCGACGCTTCGGACGGCGGATGGGAAACGGTAAAGAGCATTGAGCGGGCAGCTGAAAACAATAACAGCGTGACAGATAATATTTCGGCTTCAGAGCTTGCGTCTTCTTCTCTGAAGCGTTACGTGAGGTTTTATTTTACGGAGCTGAATTCTCTGGCGGGCGGCGACGCGATTTCCATTCGTGAAATTACAATTATGGGAACGCAGAAAGGCGCCATCGACGATGTATCTTCCGCAGCGGAAGCGCTTGGCAGAGTTTCAAATCTTACGGTAAGTGCTGACGATACGCAGCTTGAGCTTCCGTCCGTGTCCGATAATTATGACATAAAAGTGCATGGAAGCGAAGTGGGCCAAATCATTGCGGACGACGGAACTTTATCTCCGTGCCGCGCAGAGGGCAGGAGCTTTCAGCTGATTCTTGAGGCGACGCACAAAACGAACGCGTCCGATACGGCAAAGAAAAACGTGACGGTTACGGTGGAGCCAACGACTGCAGACGATCCGTCTTTGTTTCCGGCGGTTTCAAATCCCAATCCCGTTCCGGACGTGCTTCCGGCGATTCAGGAGTGGTATGGCTACGAGGGCGTTTTCCGGCTTGAGGAAAATGCGAAGATTATTGTCAATGACAAAGCGGGACTGGGCTTACAGGAAGTGGCAAAAGAGCTGCAGGCAGATTTGGAAGAAATCTGCGGAAGAACGCTTGGCATTGAAAACGGAACCCAAAAAAGCGCAGGAAACATCTATCTGGAATCTTTGGCGAAAGATGTGTATGGAACGGGAGAAGAGGGCTATTTGCTGGTCAACGGGGAAAACGGCATTGAGATTTATTCCGCCGCAAAGACAGGCGTACTGTATGGAACCGTTACCGTAGAACAGATTCTTTATCAGGATCCGTCGCATACGCTTGTGCCCAAAGGAGTCATTCGTGATTATCCGCTGTACGGTACGCGCGGAATTATGTTTGACGTTGCGCGCATTCCGACAAGAATGCATTTTTTACAGGATTATTCAAAAATATTTAAGTGGTATAAGCTGAATACGATGCAGATTCATCTGAATGACAACCAGTGGTCAGATCCTGCGTATTCTCCGGATCCGGAACTCTGGAAAGAAACGGAAGGATCTCACAGGCTGGAATCAGAATTGTTTCCGTCTCTGGCAAAGCAGGATTCCAAATTTTTAAAAGAGGGAGACAATCCTGAGCGTTACGAGTATTATTACAGCACGCATACCGGAATGGAAAATGGCGGCGAGCTTTATTATACCAAAGAAGAATATAAGGCGCTGGAAGAAGCCATGGCAAAACGCGGCGTAACAGTCGTTGCGGAGTTAGATACGCCGGGACATTCCGCAGCGTATAACAAATATGTGTATTATAACCAGCAGGAGGCGATTACCGGACTGGTCAATTATGGCTATCTGGAAAGGGATGCTTACCTGAATGCGGACGGCAGCGTGAAAAAGAATTTTTATATCCATAATCCGGCGAATTTTGAGCTTTTGTCGATAGACGAAGACAGTTCTGACGCGGCAATAGTGGAGAACACCAGAAACGCTAAGATTTTTATGACGGCTTTGTTTGACGAATATTTAGGCGGCATTGAGGGGATCGACGCGATTTTTACGTCGGATACGATAAGCGCCGGCGTAGATGAATACTGGAATAAAACGGACGGTACAAGAGCCGGATTTGGTAAATATATCAACTATATGAATGATCTTTTGGGCAAATCCGAAAACAGGGCTTTGTACAGCAAGAATGAAACTTCTTACGGCAAAGAACTCATTATTTGGGGTGCATTCAATCAATTTCCGTGCAGCGACACGGTCAGCAAAGATATTACATTAGCATTATGGAATAATGGAACAGGCTCGGAGGCGGAGGATTATGCGCCTGACAGGCTGGCAGAAGGATTTTCCGTGATCAATATCCCGCAGCCGTTTTTATATACGACGCCGGGACGCAATCATAAAGATATGCTGAATGAAGTTTATATTTATTATAACTGGGATCCGACGAAATTTACGGCAGGAATCAGCGCCGACAAAGGAGAGCCGTTGTTAAAAGGAGCAATGGGCGCGCTCTGGGGCGATGAGAACCGGGAAGGAATTACAGAAGCGGATTTGCATGAACGCTATCTGCGCCTTGGCGCTATGATTAGCGAAAAAGACTGGGGCAGAACGAGAGAGGGCGATACGTTCCTTGCCTATGAACAGAAATTTGACCGTTTGAAAGAAGGCCCGGGCACGCAGATTGCAAACAGGATTGAAAGCAGGACGAATGTCGTGCTGGATTATAATTTTGAAAACGTGTCCAAAGACAAAAAGACGGTTTATGACGCCAGCGGAAATAATTATCACGGAACGATTACAGGCGGCGAAGTCGTAGAGAAAGCAGATACAAAGATGTTGAAGTTTGACGGCAATACCAAAATCGAGACGCCGCTTACAACGCTTGGCTATCCTTATACGATGAGTTTTGACGTTTATCTGGACGGGGATGAAAGCAACGATAAAAATTCCGCATTGTTCAGCGGCTATGACGGCAGACTTCAGGCGGCAGGATTAAACGGAAATCTGGGGTTAAATCGGGATTATTTTACGCAGTCGTTTGATTATCCGATTGCATCTGCGAAAAAGCAGCGCATTACGATTGTGGGAACGTATCAGGCGACCAAGCTTTACGTAGACGGAGCGTTTCAGAAAATTCTATATGCGGCGGCAAGCGATCCGGATCACGGCGGGGCAATCAGCGCGTCGACGTGGACAGACCGGAACAACAATTATCGTACGACATTTGTATTTCCGCTCAATGTGATTGGAGAAAACTTCTCCGGGTATCTGGGAAATATTAAGGCGTACAATAAAGCGCTTTCCGTGGAGGAATTGACGTTGGAAGACGAGGCGGCGAACAGAGAAGTGGATGTGGCAAGAAACCGCTTTGCATATGCGGACAATAAAAATCCGGGATACGAAACAGATCAAATCCGGCTGTTCCCGGCATGGAAAGCGACTGACGGAGACGGACATGTGCCGGATACGGAAGGCGCGTCAGCATCGTATGAATCTCGGTGGTATTCTTCCAATCGGGACGATGATTTTCTGATGGCAGACCTGGGACGGATGAGAAAGATTTCAAAAACCGTTATTGACTGGGAAGCAAACAGATACGCGGATTCCTATAAGATTCTGGTGTCGGAAGACGGCAAACAGTGGCAGGAAAAGGCGTCTGTAACCGGAAATACAAGCAGCCTGACAACGGATAC
>CAJUJL010000079.1 GCA_910586725.1 uncultured Lachnospiraceae bacterium
CTGCGTCAAAAGCTTGGCATACGCCGTTTCCCCGCATCCGGGACATGCCCCGTGAAACTCCAGCAACGGCTGCAAAAACTGGCTTCCTTTTACGCTGGCAACGCCAAACGCCTCTGTCAGATCCTCTTTTTTGGAAAGCGTGCATCCATAATCGAAATATTTCTGCTTATCATAATGCTGTTCCGTCGGTTCCATAACAAGCGCTTTTTCTTTCGCCGGGCAGCAGGCCGCGCATGTGCCGCATCCGGTGCAGTCTAACACGGAAACAGTAATGGAAAACTGGTAATTCTCTTTTTTCGGCATATCCTTGCTTGCCATGCCCGCCGGCGCTTTCTGCCGCTCCTGCCTGTCCATAACGGCAGGACGAATGACTGCGTGCGGGCAGACATACGAACAGATATTGCACTCAATGCAGTTTTCCGGAATCCAGTTTGGAACGCGGACTGCGATGTCCCGTTTTTCAAACGCCGCCGTTCCGGAAGGCGTCGCCCCGCTTGCATAATCCATAAAACAGGAAACCGGCAGACGGTTGCCTTCAAATGCATTGATTGGCCGCTGGATATGATTGACATAGTCTGTCTGGCAGTCGCTTCTTCCTTTGACTTCCTTTCCAAATAAATTCTGGCTTTCACATTTGGCCCAGTCTTCTGGAATCTCCACTCTGACCGCTCCCTGCATTCCCGCGTCAATGGCGGCGCAGTTTTTCGCAACGACGTCGTCGCCTTTCCTGCCGTATGTCTTTTTCACCGCGTCTTTTAACAGCGCAACGATTTCTTCCTCCGGCAAAATTTTTGTCAGCTTAAAAAACGCCGCCTGTAAAATCGTATTGATGCGCGTCGGCCCCATGCCTGTCTCCATGCCGATTTTCACGCCGTTGATGATATAAAACCGAATCCTGTTTTCGGCAAGGTACCGCTTTAACTGGCCCGGCAGATGCGTTCCGACTTCTCCGGCTTCCCACGGGCAGTTCAAAAGAAACGTCCCTTCCGGCATCAAATCCTGCACCATATTATATTTCCAGACGTAAGAGGGATTGTGGCACGCTACAAAATTCGCTTTCTGCACCAGATACGTCGACTGAATCGGTTTTTTTCCAAACCGCAGATGCGACACCGTAAGCCCTCCGGATTTTTTGGAATCATAGTCAAAATACGCCTGCGCGTACAAATCCGTATGGTCGCCTATGATTTTAATGGAATTTTTATTGGCTCCAACCGTTCCGTCCGCTCCAAGACCCCAGAATTTACAGCTATAGACATCGTTTGTCATCTGGCCGGGCTGCTCGATTTCCTCCAGGGAAAGCCCCGTCACGTCGTCTTTGATTCCGATGGTAAATTCTTCTTTTTCTTTATTTGCGAAAACAGCCAGAATCTGCCCCGGCGTCGTATCCTTTGAGCTGATGCCATAACGTCCGCGCAGTACCTTTGCCTGTGCAAACTTTGTCCCTTTTAATACGGACACCACATCCAGATACAGCGGCTCTCCCGGCGCGCCCGGCTCCTTGGTCCGGTCAAGCACGGTAATCTGCTTTACCGTATCCGGCAGACAGCTAAGAAGCGCCTTAGCGCAGAACGGACGATACAGACGCACTTTGATCAAACCGACTTTTTTATCGTTACTTCCCGCCGTCACAGAAGCAATCGTCTCTTCAATCGTCTCGCAGACAGAGCCCATTGCGATGATCACATGCTCGGCGTCCGGCGCGCCGCAGTAATTAAACAAATGATAATCTGTGCCGATTTTCTGATTGATTTTGGCAAAATAAGATTCCACAAGTTCCGGTATCGCTTCGTAATGCCGGTTCGCCGCTTCCCTGACCTGAAAAAACGTGTCCGGATTCTGCGCCTGTCCCCACTGAAACGGCTTCTCCGGATTTAAAGCGTTTTCCCGGAACTTCCTAAGAGAATCCATCGGAAACAGATCCCTTAAATCTTCTTCGCTCCAGACGGAAATCTTTTGAATCTCATGCGACGTACGAAATCCGTCAAAAAAGCTGATAAACGGAATCCTGCCTTCTACCGCCGCCCCGTGGGCCGCCGGAGACAAATCCATAACTTCCTGAACGGAAGACGCGCAAAGGATCGCCGCGCCCGTCTGTCTGCACGCATAGACGTCGGAATGATCGCCAAAAATGCTTAACGCGTGCGTGGCAATGCTCCTTGCCGCCACATGAAACACGCCGGGCAGTCCCTCTCCCGCGATTTTATAGAGATTCGGAATCATCAAAAGCAATCCCTGAGACGCCGTAAACGTTGTCGAAAGCGCCCCGGCTGCAAGCGAGCCGTGTACGGCTCCCGCCGCTCCCGCTTCCGACTGCATCTCGGAAATCTCCACCGTATTCCCAAATATATTTTTCTTTTCCGCAGCCGCCCAGACTTCCGTCACTTCCGCCATCACGGAAGAAGGCGTAATCGGATAAATCGCCGCAACGTCCGTATACGCATATGCCACATGGGCCGCCGCATGGTTGCCGTCCATAGTTGCCTTTGTTCTCTCCATATCAAAAACCCTCTTTTCTGTTTTTTGATAGGATTTCCAGTTTTTATAAA
>CAJUJL010000080.1 GCA_910586725.1 uncultured Lachnospiraceae bacterium
ATTCATAAATCTTATGTCAGTTTTTGAGTTTACACAAAACTTGAAACGGTCTCAATTTTATTCGAATCACGAAAAATCCACCAGAATAATCGAAGCTGGTGGATTTTTTGTGTGTATTTGAAACTTAAGTCTGAAAAACAGTAGGTTTTTCAGCGGCCTCTTTCAGGATGCCCTGGTTCCCTGCATAAAGCCTCACCGTATAAGAGTATTCTTTTTCTGCGGCATATGCGGGCCGGACGGCGCCCAATAGAAAAACAGAAACGATCCATAGCAATAATCCTGTTTTTTTGAAACGTCTCATATCAATTCTCTCCTCCTTTGGCCCCTTCTTCCTGCTGACGGCGCAGCATAATAATCCCTGCGATAAAAAGCAGCGCGCCCGATACAAGCATCAGCAGAAGATAGCGCGTGATTTCCGTATCGTCTCCCGTCTTAACCGCAGTTCTGTCCGTTCTTAAACTGCCGGGATCTCCCGGAGAAGAGACGTTATTTTCCGACACAAGCTCCGTCGCAAAATCCATTTGCAGCCTTGCCAGCGTATTCTGATAATCATTGACGAGCGTTTCGCCATCCAAAGCAACTTTTAACTTCACAACGCCTGACTCGCCGTTTCCCATGCGATCCAGGTAAAAATAATTTTGCAGCGTCCTTGTCGCTCCATGCAGTCCCACGCCGTTAATCCTGCCTTCTCCGCCGAATTTCTCGCTGGAATAAAGCGTCGTCGTCTGCCCTTTCGTATCCGTATAGGTCAGCAGATAGTCGTAGGCGCCTCCCGCCGCGTCTCCGGCGTCTTCTAATGACATGAGGACCTCATTTTTCATATACCAGTCCGCCTGGCCGTCAAACGTGTTTTTTATTGTGACCGAGAGCTCTACCGAATCTCCCGGCTGCATGGCTCCAACCTCATCGCTCATGTTCGACGATGTAAAATTACTTTCCATTTTCTTTCCGTCAAACGTCACCTGCCATCCTGACGCTCCTTTTCTGTCTTCCGCCAAAACCGAAACGGAAGAGGCGGACAGAAGCAGCAAAACTGCCGCAAGGCTTATGTTTTTCCACTTTTTTTTCATATTCCGCGCCTCCCTTTAGAGAATTCCAAGGCTGGACAATCAGCGCCGCCGCGATGCGAAAAAGCGTCCTGCGGAATGCATATTTTGCTTCTTCTCTGGCAAGCTCTCTGCGCAGCAGATCAACAGACGGGATTTCACAGTCTGTCTTTTCATTACACATATATATCACCCGAAACCGCGGTGACCGCCTTATAATCCGTTTGCATTTTTTCTGTCAGATTTTTGTTTCTCTCAAAATTTCCGGTCATCTGGCCCGACTTCATCGTTACGATGCGTCCGCTGCGGGTATTTTGCACTCCCCGGGCGCCGGCTGTCCGCTCCTGTCCAAAAGGGCTTTGCCTGGCTTCCAGCTTCCGGACACTGGACAAATACTGTTCCGCCGCGCGCTGCGCCTCATCAAATATTACATTCAGACGTTTGGTCGCGTCTGCAATGGAACCTACTTCTTCCAGTTCAATTTCCCGCTCTGCCTTTTGCTTTTCAAGCTCGGCTTTCAATTCTGCAATTTTCTGATCTTTCTGGTTTAAACGCTCATCTTTTACATCCAGCTTCTTTTTCAGCCGCTCATAGCTTTCCAGAATTGTTTCCATCTGTTTGTGCAGCTCTTCTGTTTCCAAAGTAAGCCTCTCTGTCTCCTCACATTGCATCAAAAGCATCTGTAAAAGCTCTCTGCGTTTCAACCTGCGCATTTCTTTGTCTGTCATGGTATCCCTCTTCACTCTTTTTTGCTGTTTTCGTCAATGTCTGACTGTCCTGCCTGATCTAATACGCCGTCTATAATCTTAACCAGTTCCAATGCTGACCGAAAATATACGGTCTGATCTTTTTCCAGATATGTAACTCTCCCCTGCCAGCTGCTGTGCTGTCTATGCTGTACGCGAATGACGAATGTTCCCATATCGCCATGCTGTTGTAACAAATCTTCATCTTTCATAACCCTTGTCATACCTTCTTTCTTTTGATACGTGTGCGTACGTCCGCATATATCCCTGTCTCCAGTTCCCATATGTGGAAATCCAAGTGCATTAAAGAGATTTTCTGCAGCCTTTATGATTTCTTCATAATTATGGAATGGAATTCCTTCTTTGCTATACCCATGAAACAGGCAACCCTCTATCATATCCCGACTGTTATTCGTAACTTTACCCACTCCTAATTACCGGTAAATTCTTCAAATTAAAAG
>CAJUJL010000081.1 GCA_910586725.1 uncultured Lachnospiraceae bacterium
ATACTAACTTCTGCTGTTGCTCAACCATGATACCACCGCCTGTATTTGATAATTACATTATACCAAATATAAGCGGTGGTATCTACTTTTTCAGCGGCCTCTGCAATACGTCGGGGAGACGCCCGTTATTTTTCTGACGGCAAAAAGCCAGATTTCCGACAAGCTGACCGGGCTTGGCTCCGGCGCATGGGATTATTTGACAAAGCCGTTTGAAATGCTTGAACTGATTGCGCGCGTCCATCTTGTTTTGGCGAAAACGAAAAAAGCGGAGAGAACGATTCGCATCGGAAGAACGGAAATTGATTTAAAGGCGAGAAAAGTCCTGGTAAACGGCGCGGAGGTGGAACTGGCCAGACAGGAATTTGAGCTTTTGGAGGTTTTGATTTTAAACCGGAATATCGCCCTCTCCAGGGAAAAGCTTTTAGAGCTGGCGTGGGGATACGATTATATGGGGGATACGCGTACGGTGGACGTGCATATTACGAAGCTGCGGAAAAAATTAAATCTGGAGCGTCAGATTAAAACCGTTTATAAAACGGGATACCGCCTGGAGATGGAAAAGGAGAGCAAAGCGTAATGCGTATCTGGCAGAAAATTTATTTTGTAACCTTGCTGCTGTTTCTTTTGGCGTTAAACGCAGGATTGTTTTTTGCGGCAAGGTTTCTTTTTTCTTATAATCTGACGCAGGAAAAGAAAAAAGCCGAAACGGACTGCTATTTTCTTTGTCAGAACCTGGAACATGATCTTTCTATTTTGGAGCGCAACGGCCGTTACAGGGACAGCGTCGTAAAGCTTTTGCTGGAAAGCTATCAGAATTTATATCAAAAACAAAGCATTACGCTTTCTCTGGAAAAAACAGAAAAGATAAAAGCGCCTGTTCTTCGCTCCACAGTAAGCGGCGGAGGGACGCGCGTAGAAATTGTTGCGGAGCAAAATCTTTTAGAGCCATATCAGGCGTACCGCATTCGTTATCAGAAGCGACTGGCGGATTTTGAAGAAGTCTGGCGCATGCTAAAGCGGATGTTTGCGGCAGTCAGTCTTGTCATGTCTGTTTTGCTCTGTCTGATTTTGTATGCTTTGATGCGGCGCATGTTAAAGCCGCTTGGCAGATTAAATGAGCGCGTGGCCCGGATTGCCGCGGGAGAATATGGGCAGATGGGGTTTTTGAAGCCAAAGACGATTTGGGGCAGAGATGAAATTTTTGAGTTGTCACAAAATATCAATCAAATGTCCGGGACAATCAAGCGGCAGATTGAAGCGCTGGAAGAAGAGAATGAGAAAAAGCAGCGGCTGATGGACAATATGGCGCATGAGCTAAAGACGCCTCTGACTTCCATCTATGGCTATGCGGAATATTTAAGATATGCAAAAGCTTCGGAAGAGGAAAGATGCGAGGGGCTTTGTTATATTATGGAAGAGAGCGGGCGGCTTACGAAAATGAGCGAGACGATGCTTTCGATGCGCTTATATGAGGAGGAAGAGAGCTTCTTTGATTACGTCAGCCTGTCTGCCGCGGCAGAACATCTGAGAAAAATTCTGGCAAAAAAATTGCAGGAAAAGAACCTGACGCTTCGGACGGAATTTGAGATGGAGACAGCTTTTGGAGAAGAGGCATTGTTTATCCATCTGTTTCGAAATCTTTTGGAAAATGCCATTCGCGCAAGCAACGCCGGGGATACAATTATTTTCCGGGCCTGCTGCGATAAAGAAAAGCAGATATTTGAGATTACGGATTTTGGCATCGGCATGGAAGAGGAGGAGCTGGGGAAAATTACGGAAGCGTTTTACCGCGTGGATAAGTCACGTTCCAGAAAAGAGGGAGGCGTCGGGCTGGGATTGTCCGTCGCGGATTGGATTGTTAAGAAGCTGGGCGGCGTGATGACGTTTGCGTCTTCGCCGGGAAAAGGGACGAAAGTAACCGTTCTTTTACAACTTCCTAACAAGGACGAGCTGTTGACAAACCTCTTGCCAAAAAGATTTGCATATAAGAAAATATATGTG